>JAAXHW010000093.1 GCA_012270675.1 Candidatus Latescibacterota bacterium
AACCCCGTGTCGTGGGGAGCGCTGGACCAGCGCCATTTTGATGGGGTCTGCGACATGGTTGTCGAAGCGGTATCCGATTCGACAACGGCGGAAGTTCTACGTGATACTGTGGAAAAGAGGCAGGACTATGCCCTGGGCGGGGTGAAGGAGTATTATATCCTCGATCCGGGCGGCGAGCATATGCGCTTCTACACGCTCACACCGGAAGGAGTGTATGACGATATCCCGCCAGACCCGAATGGAGTAATTCGTTCCAGCGTCTTGTCCGGTCTTCAATTCCGGCTGGACGACATTCAACTCCGCCCCCACCTGGCCGATTTGGCTCGGGACGACGTGTATTCCGAATATGTAATCCCGGATCTACAAGTCGCTGTCACAAGGGCTGAAGAAGCAGAGGAACAAGTGAAAACACTGAAGGCTGAATTGGCCCGCCTGCGCAAAAGTACCTCCTGAACCAGCTCCTTAGAATTCCAAGGCCCGCGCTCGGTTTTGCACACTCACCGAAACCACTGTCCACACTCTGAGGATTTGCTTCTGGAACAGCGGCCGGGCTTTGTATACCTCAACCAGTTCCCAGTACCCTTTACTACCCCCACAACTTCACAATCTCATCCGCACTGAACCGCGGCAATGCCACCCGCCGACCCTCGCGCAACCCATAAACGCCCGCCCCCGCCGGCAGCACGCGCCCAATAGCAATCCCCTGCCACCCCATCCCCCGCCACAAACCCAGCACCGCATCCACATCCTCCGCCGCAGCCGTCGCCAGCAGCCCTCCCGACGCGATCGTACCCAGCGGGTCAAGCCCAAACACCGCGCACGCGGCCGCCGTCAACCGCGTCACCGGCACCGCCCCTAACTCCACCTCCAGCCCGCAACCCGAAGCGTCGGCCAGCTCCCACAAACCGGTCGCCACGCCGCCCTCCGTCGGATCGTGCATCGCCGTCACCAACTCCGACTCCGACGCCGCCAGCGCCGGCCCCAGCACACTGATCCCCGGCTCGTACAGATAGTTAGCTGCCTTGTCCACCTCCGCCTCTGACCAGCCCTGCGCCAACAAGACCGCCCCCATCTCTCGCGCGATAATCGACGTTCCCTCAACCCCCGCGCTCCCCACCAGCAGCACCACGTCGCCTGGCCGGCAGCCGCCCGTCCGCACAACCTTCCCCCGCGCAACCTCCCCCAGCAGCGTACCCGCCACCACCGGCTGATTCACCGCAGCCGTCACCTCCGTATGCCCGCCCGCCACCACGATGTCCAACGCGCGGCAGGCCGTGCCCACCTGGTCGCAAATCTCCCGCACGTCCTCCTCAGTCGTCCCTACGGGCAGCAACACCGTCGGCATATAAAAGCGCGGCCGCGCCCCGCACACCGCCAGGTCATTCGCGCATACGTTTACCGCGTAATACCCAATCTCATCGGTGGCAAACGTGATCGGATCGCTCTTCGCCGCAAGCAGCCTGTCGCCGCTCCCCTGTTGGGACAGACTGGGTTCCCGCCGGCTGGAGACGCCTCCCTCCCCCGAAACCCTGCCAACTTCAATCACAGCGGCGTCCTCGCCTACGCCCGGTCCCAGGTAGAGGTCGGGGTCACAGATCGGCAAGGTCGAGATTAGCTCCGCCAGCAACTCTGGCGGCAGCTTCCCGGTGGGAAGAAAGGTGTGTATCTCTGACATTTCCATCTCCTGCGCGTCTATCACTATGCTGGCCGCCGGTTGCTCCGGAGTTCATCGCCGCTCACCGGACAGTCCCTGTTTTCAAGGCCAACTGAAATCTATGCTATGATGCCCGGAACTGAACAAAGGGCATGCCACAGGCAGCTGCATTTCTGAACATACCCCATCCCTCAAAAGAGACCCGTTTTGGGTCTACTGCCCGGGCAGGCGTTGCAACCGGATGCTACAACCACAGAACTACCCGCGGTTCATCGGGAAGGCCCTCCTTCTGGAACCCGATCCATTCGTAGAAATGGTCGATGACGACAATCCCTGGATTGAGGGACTCTTCCTGTGCGCCTGTATCGGTGTCCTCGTCGCCGTCGCCCAGCTCATCGGCAGCCTCCTCCTGACCGCCTCGCTGCCGTCCTC
>JAAXHW010000094.1 GCA_012270675.1 Candidatus Latescibacterota bacterium
GATACGGGCGGGTTCTCCCGCCTTGACCGCCACTTCTTCGCTCGCGCTCGGGAACGCACCGGGAATTTTAAAACAACTTCTCACCTCTCAGGAAGCCAGCGTGCAGCGCATCCCCTTTCAAAAGCTATACGATGAATGCCACCGCGTCCTCATCAAAACCGGCTTCGCGCCGGATCGTGCGGAGGTGTGCGCCAGGGTCTTTGCCGAAAACACGCGCGACGGTGTCCACTCCCACGGTCTGAACCGCTTTCCGCAGTTTATTGAAAGGGTGAGAGAAGGCCGCCACATCGACATCCATGCCACGCCAAAAAAGGTGGACGGCTTCGGCCTTGTAGAACGGTGGGACGGCTGCCTGGGCGCCGGCATCCCCAATGCCACCTTTTGCATGGACCGCGCGGTCTCCCTGGGTCGGGAGCACGGCATCGGATGTGTTGCCCTCAAAAATACCAACCACTGGATGCGGGCGGGCACCTACGGGCTGCAGGCTGCCGACGCCGGTTGCATCGGCATCTGCTGGACCAATACCACCAGGCTCATCCCCCCCTGGGGGTCTGCCGAACGCAGAGTCGGCAACAACCCCCTCGTCATTGCCGTTCCCCGGCCCGGCGGCCACGTTCTCCTGGATATGGCCATCAGCCAGTTCTCCGGCGGCAAAATGGAAATCTACCGCCGCAGCGGCGAACCACTCCCTGTCGAGGGCGGCTACGACACCCACGGCAAGCTTACCCGCGATGCGGTTGCCATCCACGAGTCGGGCCGCTCCCTGCCCATCGGCTACTGGAAAGGCTCCGGCCTGGCCCTTGTCCTTGACCTCGTCGTCACCCTTCTTTCCGGCGGCCGGTGCACCTGTCAACTCGCAAAGGAAAAGGACGAGTACGGCGTCTCCCAGATCTTCATCGCCATCGACGTCACAACCCTCGCGGGCGAACGGGTGCTCCAGCGGACCGTTGGTGAGATCATCGACGATTTGCACGACGCCCCTCCCTTAGAGGGACACGAAAAGGTCACCTACCCCGGAGAGCGCATGCTCAAAACGCGCCGGGAAAGCCTCACGCACGGCGTCCCCGTGGACCCTGATTACTGGCAACAGGTCCTGGACCTGTAGGTTGGAAGGAGATTTTTCAATATTCAATTTGGTTGCCCTGTTCAGGAGACAGCACCGATGCCCCTTAAAACCTGCCACCACCACGGCTTTACCGTATCCGACATGGACGCGTCGGTCCATTTCTACTGCGACCTGCTGGGTCTGGAACTCATCCAGGACGCGCTGCGCGAAAATATCCCGTCCTACGACCGCATCCTGGGCTACACAGACGTGAAACTGCGGGTGGTGATCCTCAAAGATACGTCCGGGTCCGTCCTGGTGGAATTGATCCATTACCTCAATCCCCCCTCGCAAAAGCGGCAGATGCAGAACCACTTTGTCGGCTCGTCCCACCTGGCCTTTGAAGTCGAGGACATCGACGGCATCTACCGGCGCCTGTACGACAGCGGCTGTCGCTTCATCAGCGATGGGGTCGTAGACGTGGTCCGTGACGGAAAGCTGGTCGCCCGCAGCGTCTACGCGCTGGACCCCGACGGCATCAGCCTGGAGATGTTCGAGCAGGTCAGCGGCGAGATCGACAAAGCGCTGGCCGGGAAGTAGAGGGACGTAACCTATGCGTGCATCCCCCTCCCTGGCGCTCGTAACCGGAGCGGCCCAGGGCATTGGCAGGGCGATCACCCGGCGATTGCTGCACAACGGCAGGCGCGTGATCGCCCTGGATATGGCTGCGGACAAACTGGCAAAGCTCGCCGATGAACAGGCCGGCCAGAACCTGATCACCTGCCCGTTCGACCTGGCACGGGCGGGCGAAATCCCCCGGCTGATCCGCGAACGGGTCGACCGGCACGGTCCGATTACCGCCCTGGTCAACAACGCCGGCATCTGGCCGGGCGGCGCTATCGTCGACCTGACCGATGAAACCTGGAACCGGGCGCTGACGGTCAACCTGACCGCGCCCTTTGCATTGATGCGTGCGCTGGCCCCGGTTATGGCCGACGCCGGGGGCGGCGCCATTGTGAATATCGCCAGTCGAAACGCCTTTCGTTCCAGTACCAACTTTGCCGCGTACGACGCCTCCAAGGCCGGTCTGGTGGCCCTCACGCGCACCGCCGCAGGGGAGTTCGCCAGGTACCGCATCCGCGTCAACGCGGTCTGCCCCGGCGTGATCTCCACACCCGGCGACACCTCGATCGAAGCGCAGCCCTTCAAGGCCGCCTACCTCAAGCAGATCCCGATGGGCCGCTACGGTCAGTCGGAAGAGGTCGCCGGCGTGGTCTGTTTCCTGCTTTCGGACGACGCCTCGTACATCACCGGTGAGTCGATCACGGTTGACGGCGGCCAGATCGCCTGTCAGGACAACAGGCGTTTCATGGAGATCCCCGGCCTCAAGGCCTGATCGGAGAAAGCGCACACCGGCGCCGGGTACAATGGAAAACCGCACCAAAAAGGTGCGGTTTCCTGTTTGTGCAGGACAAAAGGTGCTGGGTCGGATTAACCGCTGGACGTGTCCCGCCCTTTGAGATGAGCGATCAGAGGCAGCGCCAGGGGCGCCAGCCCGAGCAGGAGTATCACGATGCCGTTGGTCTGGTAGGCGGGAACCGCCGTCTTCATAAGGGCCAGCCCCGGCTCGATCAGGGAGGGGGCCCACAGCGCCACCATATAGGCCAGCAGGTTAAAGCGCACCACCCATCCCACTAAAAAGATCAAACTCCCCCATGAAATCAGGCTCAATCCGGCCAGGACGGCGAAGTGATACGGGTCTCTGGCCGGCCCCACAGCGCCCATCATCACCCCGACGACGATCAGTCCCAGCACCAGCAGCCAGGTCCGCTTCAGCGCCTGCCGCCAGACCAGAAAGGCCGCCAGTGTCAGCAGGAGGACCAGCAGAAGACCTCCAACAGCGTCAGTCAATTCATTCAGGACCGGGAGATAGGTGTTCAGCCCCGGAGGCGAAAACCCGCCCGGCCTGAGGTAATCCGTCAGCCAGTGGTAGTTCACAAAAAGCCTGGCACGTTCGGTTGCTTCCTTGATCAGCGCCAGTGCGCCCCCCAGCAGGAGCGCATCCAGCCAGAGGCGAGCCCCGCCCTCGCGCAGGCGCAGCAGCCCGAACCAGCCGACGGGCGCCATCTCGTGGGGATAGCGCGCCCGGAACAGCGCTGCGGCCAAGGCCACGGCCAGGGTCACCACCAGGCCCATCAAAACGGGAGCCAGCAGGAAGCCGATTGCCTCTGTCCAGAGAAAGGTCGCCAGGGCCTGGCTCGTATCGTAATTCTGAAAGAACGTCGGCAGACCGTTGAGCCTGTCAACCAGCATCAGCGCCGCTGCCAAAACGCCGGTCCATACCGCGAAACGCCATCTCACCCGCCTTTCCCGGAAGGCCCGCAGGAAATAGCGCCCGGCCAGGACCACCGTCACAAGGACCAGCACAACTCTCACCACCTGCGGAATCACATCCTTCGCCTTCTGCTCGCGCAGTTCCCGCAGAAACGCCTCCGGCGCTTTGTAGCCCCGGTGGACGTGCCCAACCCGATCCCCCTGAATGCGTGTCACAACCCGGAATTCTCCATCCTCCACCTTCCGGTCGATCCGCTCCCAGGTGAAGTAGTGGTCCATCCGGGCTTCCTCTTTCTCCGATCGGGATTCCAGAAGTTTGTACTGAACCGTATCCGTCACCGACTGGCTGAAATGTCTTTCCACAAACGGCCGGGCAATGGTCCGGGCGGAATCCGCATCCAGGATGGCCCCGGCCCGGGCCTCCGGAATGATGTGATTCAGAAACACGACCTGTCCTGCACCATCCACCCCAACCTGTACCTCTTCTTTTTCCAGCGGCTTGAACCAGCGCACATGCCATCGCCAGGGTGTTGTATTCTCCGCCATCAGCGTATCCGCCCGGGCCACGCCCGCATGTCGAACCAGGTGTACAAAGTGGGACGATCCTACGTTGCTTTGAAACCGTGCGCTCCTGCGATAGCCCGCGATATCCAGTCCAACCGTATCACAAAACGCCTCCGCCTTCCCAATCGCTTCTGACCGGCCCACCGAAAGCGAGAGCGTCCTCGCGCCGAACCGTTCCACGCCCAGACCCGCCACCAGGGCAACGCCCACAGCCGCAAGTACGCCCGCGATCACCCGTTTCCGTCTGTCGAGTAAATAGGCCTCCGGCCCCTTCTGAGGCAGCGCGTCCTCCTGAAGCGCCGCCTCCGGTTGGGGAGGGGGCGCCTCAACAGCCGGTTCGGGAATCTCCTCTTCGGCCGTCTCCTCAACTTCGCGCGAATGCCCGGTCAGGACGGCAATCAGGGCCGGGATTGCAGGCAGAAGCAGGATGCCGGTCACTGCGATCCCCGAAACCTGGAAATACAGGCTCGATGACTTCATCATCGGCTGTGCAACCAAAAAGGCATTGTAAGCATAATGGGCGATAATCGGCGCCCAGATCCCGAAACGGAGGAAAGCCGCGCCGAACATCACACCCACCACAGTCAGCTCGATCCCGCGCGTATAGATCGGCTCCACCGGGTAGTTGGAATGCAGGAACGCCCAGACCACAGCCGGCAGCAACACCGCAAGCCACCGCCGCTTCAACCACCGGATCAGCAGCGGAATGGCCAGCAGCCGGAAGAAGAACTCCTCCGTTGTGGAGGCCGCCAGCCCCACCAGCAACGGGTAAATCCAGGGGATCAGCGTGCTGAACGCATTGTCGTATTCACTCACGTCCGCCGGGAACCAGACCCCGAAATAGCGCGATCCCGCCAGGTAGAACAGGGTCACATAGCCCACCATGATCCCTGCGATTCCGTAGCCCACAAACGTGGATCGCAAGAACCCCTTTGAAAGCATGCCACCCGGCGAAAAGCGCCCGAGCGGATCCCGCCTGCCCCTAAAGAGCACCTCTCGCCCCAGCGCGCCTCCGGCCGTACCGGTCATACAGATAATACCGCCCGACAAAACCGAGCTGATGATCGCTCCAATCAGAAGAACCATCAGAAAGGCGCTGTACGACTGCGTCGTATCATAGCCATAAGAAATCAGAGGCAATCCGTTCATCTGTGCGGCCACCGTTGCCACTGCAACCAGCACGCCCACAACCAGGCCGGCCTGCCACCGGAGCGTCCCTTTTCGGTAAGCTTTCACCAGCACCACCAGCATCGCCACGGCCAGGGCGAACCAGAACACGGCAAACGCCTGGCTCAGCAGGTTCGCCCGGGAGCGAACCTCTGTGTAATTCCGGGTAAAGGTCTCGGGAACTTTCAGATACTCCGCGAACCCACCGACCCGATCTCCCTGGACGACCACCACCAGCCGGTAGTGTCCGTCTTCGCCGACCGTAAACCCGGCTTTGCGGTACGTAAACGTGTGGTCGGTCCGCGCTTTGCGCTCCACACTCGATCGGTCGATCAGCGTATAATCGTTCAGATCGAATCCCTGGACCTCCTTCACAAACTGCTCGGCAATCGGCAGCGCAGCCTCCTGCGCCAGGCCCGCGCCTTCATCCGACTCCAGAATCCGGTGTGAAAAGCTCACAACCCGGCCCCCGGGATCGAGCCGGACCCGAAACTCCTCCTTCTGCAGGGGTTTGAACCACCGTACGTTCCAGGTCCAGATCGAGACCCACTCCCGCGCCAGCCGGTTCGTTTCCTCCAGCCCCAGCGTCTTTTCCAGAAAAATCTGTTCCATCTGATTCCGGGAAAACACCTGGGCGCTCTCGTATCCCTCCATGTCGTATCCCAGCGTCTGCAGATAATCCTCGGCCTTTTGAAAGACCTCTTCCCGGCTCAGTTTAAAATCCAGCGACGCAGCCGGAAACGCTTCGGTGTAAAAATGCAGAAAAACCCACAGTCCGACCGCTCCCAGAGCCAGAAGCAGCGCAATCCACACAACCTCGCGGCGATCCATCGATTCCTCCCTTTCGAGCGTAAGAAGCTGTCTTAAAATCCCCAGC
>JAAXHW010000095.1 GCA_012270675.1 Candidatus Latescibacterota bacterium
GGAGGTCTATGACGGTGTGTGGGTCTACCTCCTTGCCCAGGGCAATCGCTTCGGTCTGGAGGGAGTCGATCCGCGCCGCCACCTCCGCCAAGGGAAAGCCGTTGGTCCGCAGCAGGGCATCGACGACGCCCACCGGCCTGAGTGGAATGTCACCATCAGACTGGTCCCCCACGAATCCGCCCAGGCCGCCGGGCAACTTGTCCCAGAGATCGTCCAAGAGGTCTTCGAGGTGGGCAGTGTAGACCGCCTCGTCATATTGAATCAGCACCACTCCGCGTTCATAGGCGGGGGCGTCGGAAGAGGCCCCCGGTACATTCTGAGTGGGCTGCGCCAGGGCGGCCCCCCCGAGGACGAGCCCGGCGAGCCACCCGCCGGTGAGGAAACGCAGGGTTTGCACTAGCCGCATAGCCAACTCCCCTTTGGGTCGTGTCGCATGGTGAAACATTCTGTCCCGTCCAGTTCGGGCCCTCGTGTTTCCCGCTCGGCGACACCGGGCGCACGGGAGCCACTGGCTAGCCTCCCGTACACCATGACCGCCCGTTTGACCCTGGTAGAATTGCTAGGGTCAGAAAGAATTATGAGGTGCGGTCGGCAGGGAGAACCGGAGGGGAGACGTTTCGTAAAACCCGTCCTCTCCTGATAATAAGAGGAGGTTCGGCTTGACCATGAGGGGAAACAGTGCGAACCACGAGGAAAAAGGAGGCCAGCATGGACCTCATTCTCAAAAATGGACGCATTGCCGGACAGGAGGATCAGACGACCGTTGATATTGGTATCCAGAATGGCCGCATAGGAGCTATAGAATCCAAGCTGTCAGCCGACGGGCGTGCGCTTGACCTGCGGGGTCGTTTCGTCACGCCGGGTTTCATTGAAACCCATATCCATTTGGACAAATCCTGCATCCTGGACCGCTGCCAGTCGGCCGAAGGGAATCTGGAAGAAGTCCTCGTCCAAGTCACTGCTGCCAAACAGGCGTTCACCGCGGAAGACGTGCACCAACGGGCCGCCCGCACCTTGGAAAAATGCATCCTGCACGGCACCACCCATGTGCGTACCCACCTTGAGGTTGACCCTGGCATAGGGCTGCGTGGCCTCGACGGGGTGCTCCCCCTCATCCGGGAATATCAATGGGCGCTGGACCTTGAGGTGTGTGTCTTTCCGCAGGAAGGCTTGCTCAATAATCCGGGGAC
>JAAXHW010000096.1 GCA_012270675.1 Candidatus Latescibacterota bacterium
GCTATTAAAATTTTGTCCGACCCTCCTTTTTAGGGCAGTGAAACGTGAAATAGCAGCTTCCAGCCGGCTTTTCTGCAAGGGCCGTGCCGGGGTTTTGATGAACAGGAAATATTTATATAAGAGATTGTTTTTATATGACTTATGTGAAATATTATTGGTCTCGATGAAATGGAGAAGTTGGTAAAAAACACCAACTTGAGCGGTGAAAAGGGCCAACCGGGCCGGCATACGGTCTGGCTGCTTTCCCTTGCCTTTTTTTTCCAAAGTCCCTATGTTTGGGTATGTTCAAGGGCCTTTTCGGGTTGTGCACCGTACCCCTTCGGTGCCGCCTGACCACGATCGGCTGCGAACGCGGGGGCACCATGCGTTCGGGTGCTGCACCGTTTGTACCCGGGGTTCCGCGGCTGTGGTCAACCACAGGGCCAAATCCCTCCGAATTTATCCTTTTTCAGTTTCCAGGTCTATGACTTACCACCGCATTTTCCAGGTCTGTGTCGGGCTTTTTGTGGTCCTGTTGACCCTGGGGGAGCCGCTTGGGCTTTCTCTGACGTACAAGGTCCGGAAGGGGGATTCCCTCTGGGCGATTGCCCGCCTGTTCCAGGTGAGCGTGAAGGAGATCAAGCGGCTCAACCGGCTCCGGAGCGACCGGGTCTATCCGGGACAGGTGCTGCGTTTGGGGCCCAGGCTCAAGGAGATCAAGGTCGAGAACGGTCCTTATTATTTTTATAAACCCAGGGTGGCTGCACAGCAGAGCCGGAAGTATATCGAGCCTGCCCGTTTTCGACCGAGCCAGGATTACCGAAACGCCCGTGCGCTGTTGCGGGCGTTCGATGCAGACATTCTTTCCAGGCGGGCCAAAAACCAGGGCAGGCGGCTGCCGCTGAAGGGCTGGACGGTGGTGATTGATCCCGGGCATGGGGGCATCGATCCGGGGGCAATTGTATCGAATAAGGACGGGAAGGCGCGTTCGGTCTATGTGGTTGAGGACGAATATGTGTACGATATTGCGCTGCGGGTATACGAACTTCTGCGGCTGAACGGCGCGGAGGTGGGGCTGACGGTGATCAGCCCCAACCACCTCATACGCAACAACTACCGGGCGAGTGTGACCTTCGTGAACGAGCAGAACGAGGTGTACAACGACGAGAAGAGGAACCAGAGCCGGTCGAAATCCGTCCGTCCCGGCGGGAGAAATCTCTTACAACGGGTCAGAATTGCCAACCGGTATTTCAAGCGTGCCCGGAAGGGGAAGAGCCTTTTTATTTCGCTGCACGCAGACAACAGCCCGGGGCGGCCCAAGGGACCGCTGGCGATCTATCTGAACCGGAGGGGGAGGGTCGATCGACGTTCCCGAACGTTCGCGCAGGTGATGCGGAAGGCCCTGCACCATCCCGATATCCCCGCACTTATCAGGGGGCGCAACCTGGGGGTGCTCCGCAACAACCGGGCGTATGCCGAGATCCTGGTTGAGGTCCACAATATGCACGACAGGGGCGATGCCTACAGGCTGCGGTTTCACAAGAACCGGCAGCGGTGCGCCGAACGGATTGTGAAGGGGATTTTGAATTATGCGAACCGGCGCTGAGCTGGATTGAACCGCCGCAGCCGGAGGGAGTTGGAAAGGACGGAGACGGAGCTGAAGGCCATGGCCGCCGCTGCGAGCATGGGGCCGCCAAGGGGGTTGAGAAGGCCCGCAGCGGCGATGGGGATGAGGAGGGTGTTGTAGGCAAATGCCCAGAAGAGGTTCTGACGAATGACCCGCATGGTCTGCCTGGAGAGCCGCACCGCCGCGCCGATGCCGCTCAGGTCTCCGGAGATGAGGGTGATGTCTGCGCTTTCTTTGGCGATGTCTGCGCCGGTGCCGATGGCGATGCCCACGTCGGCCCGGGCCAGGGCGGGGGCGTCGTTGATGCCATCGCCTACCATGCCGACCCCTTTTTGCCCGGCCTGAAGCTCCGCGATCCGGTCGGCTTTCTCTTCGGGCATGACTTCGGCCAGCACCCGGTCAATGCCCACGGTGCGGGCGACCGCCTCTGCGGTTCGGGCGTTGTCGCCGGTGACCAGGGCGACTTTCAGGCCCAGGCCGTGGAGGTCGGCCACTGCGTCTGCGGCCCCCGGCTTGAGGGTGTCGGCGATGCCGATAAGCCCCGCCGGCCGGCCGTCGACTGCGATGAATACGGTGGTTTTCCCCTCTTTTTCAAGCTGCTTTGCCCGTCCTGCCCATCCCTCCAGAAGGACTTCCTGATTTTCCATCAGCCGCCGATTGCCCAGGAGCAGAGTGACCCCTGCGATTTCTGCGGCGATGCCCTCTCCGGGGAAGGCTTCGAATGCCTGCGCCTCCCGCAGGGGGAGGTTCTGTTCGCCCGCCGCTTTGAGGATGGCCTCACCGAGGGGGTGCTCCGAGGCCTGTTCGGCCGAGGCGGCCAGCACGAGCAGGTCCTGTTCGCTGAAGCCGTGCGCAGGGATGAGGTCGGTGACGGCGGGCACGCCGGTGGTGAGGGTGCCGGTTTTGTCCAGGACGACC
The DNA here is from genome assembly GCA_012270675.1 of Candidatus Latescibacterota bacterium. GTDB lineage: Bacteria > Latescibacterota > UBA2968 > UBA2968 > JAAXHW01. Next base: position 2,525 of record JAAXHW010000096.1, read on the forward strand.
GTGTGGAGCCGGCAGGCGGTTTCCAGAACGTCGCCCCCTTTGATGAGGACGCCGAATTCGGCGCCCCGGCCGGTGCCGACCATGATGGCAGTGGGGGTGGCCAGGCCCATTGCGCAGGGGCAGGCGACGATGAGGACGGCGACGGCGTTGAGGAGGCCCGCAGCAAGCGGGGGTTGCAGGCCCAGGATGTACCCCAGAAGGAAGGTGAGGAGGGCGATGCCGAAGACGACGGGCACGAAGATGCCCGCAACCCGGTCGGCGAGGCGCTGGATGGGGGCACGGGCCCCCTGGGCCTGCCGGACCGCCTGGACGATGCGGGCCAGGACGGTTTCCGACCCGACCTGGGTGGCCCGGAAGGTGAAGGTCCCGGTTTTGTTCAGGGTGCCGCCGATGACCTGGCTGCCGGGGCCTTTTTCCACGGGGATGCTCTCGCCGGTGACCATCGATTCGTCCACTGTGGAGCGGCCCTGGTGGAGGGTGCCGTCCACGGGGATTTTTTCTCCCGGGCGGACGCGGAGGAGGTCTCCCACGGCGACTTCGTGGACGGGGACCACAAGGGCCTGGTCCTCCCGGATGAGGCGGGCGGTCTGGGGGCGGAGGTCCATCAGCTTGCGGATGGCGTCGGAGGTGCGCCCCCTGGCCCTGGCCTCCAGCATCCGGCCAAGGAGAATGAGGGTGATCACCATGGCCGAGGTGTCGAAGTAGACGTGCAGGGCCTGGTCGACTTCGGCAACGGCGCGGGGCGCAAAGGTGACGGCTGTGCTGTAGCCGTAGGCGGCGAGGGTGCCCACGGCGATGAGGCTGTTCATGTCGGCCGTGGCATGCCAGAGCGCGGTCCAGAAGCCTTTCAGGAACCGCCATCCGCACCAGAACTGGACGGGGGTTGCAAGCAGGAAGAGGAGGAGGCGGATCTCCCGCGCGGGGAGGTCAACCCCCAGGAGGGTGGGGGCCATGCCGGCGCCCATGATGAGGGCCGAGAGGACGGCGCCCACGACGAAGCGGAGGCGAACGGCCCGGTATTCGGCCCGGTATTCGGCCCGTTCCCGGTCTTCCGATACCTGTGCTGCCTCAGCAATCGCTGCCTCGTAGCCGGCGTCGACCACGGACTGCTTCAGGGCGTCCACGTGGATGTTGAGGTGCCGGACGGTTGCCTGGTGGGTGGCAAAGTTAACATTCGCGTCGATGACGCCGGGGACTGCGCTCAGGGCATGTTCCACACGGGCGGCGCATGCGGCGCAGGACATGCCTTTTACCGAGAGGGTGACCGCATCCCCCCGGACGTCGTAGCCGAGGACGCCGATCTTCTCGGCGAGTTGTTCGACGCCGACCCGCTTCGGATCGCAGGCGACTGTGGCCTGTGCCGCGCCGAAGTTGACGACTGCCTCGGCCACGCCGGGGATCTCCTGCAGGCCCTTTTCGATGCGGGCGGCGCATGCGGCGCAGGACATGCCGGAGATGGGGAGGCTGAGGCGGACGGTTTTGGGTTTTTCAGCGGTTTGGGACATCTGTCGTCTTCTGGCCTTTGCGTTATCCGGGATACGGGGACGCTTATGTAATATAGCGCATTTTTCCGTGGACGCCAGGGGAAAGGTGGGTGCAAAATTTAACTTTGGAGAAGGGGTGCTATGTCGTATATTTTTTTAATGTGTTGATTGTGCGGACTTAAGAAGCTGTCTTAAAACCCCCAGCGGTCTTCGCGCGGCTGCAAAAGCGCCTGTCGGCGTTGGTCGAATCCACCCGTATCTCCAGGATACGGGCGGGTTCGCCCGCCTTGACCGCCACTTTTTCGCTCGCGCTCGGGAACTCACCGGGAATTTTAAAACAACTTCTAAGAAGACGGTTGGGCTCCATTTTTGTTTTTCTTTTTCCGGTTTTATGGTTATTTTCCTATGGGCAGACCATCTT
>JAAXHW010000097.1:0-6405 GCA_012270675.1 Candidatus Latescibacterota bacterium
TTCCGGAGGTGAGCGGGACCAGGCGTGTGGGCCCGTCGGGAAGGGGGGTCCACACAGAGGGATTGCGGAGGAGGTAGGCGGCCGAAGTGGGGTCGTGCCCCCGGGCGAGAGAGACGGACCGCACCGTGCGGTGGGAGACGAGCCTCCGGTCGGGATGTTTGAGGATACTGCGGAGGGTGTGGCAGAGGCGGCCGAGACGGACCTGTGCGACCTGGAGGAAATCGAGCGGGGTGCTTTCCCCCCTGCCGGTTTGGGCCCCGACCCGCGCGGCCCGGGGCGGTGCGTAGGCGAGTCCTCGGCAGATGGCTTCCAGGTCGGCCCGCATGGCCCGGAAGTGGGTTTCGTAGTCGAGCTTGGTGGGGCGGACGTCGATTTCCGCGCAGAGGGCTTCCCGATCGTCGAGGGTGACGCGCAACCGGATGCGGCCAGGGCGGTCACCGGTGTTGAGGCGGCCCCAGAGGGCGTTTTTACCGCGGAGAAACCCGACCTCTTCGGCGTTCTGACCGTCGATTTCAAGCCGGAGGTCTCCCCGGCCGCGCCGTTTGCGAACGAGGAGGTTGTATTCGGTCTCTTCAAATAGCGTGTCATCGCCCGACGGGGGAGGGTTGCCCAGAGGAGAGACAACGAGGCGGACGGCGCTGTTGGCGGCGACAAGGCCGGCGGCGGTGGTTTTGAAAGGGACGAATGTCATTTTTCGGGAGGGTTGGGAGCAGCTTTTGGTTAACGCGCGATGCGTCAAAATATATAACGGAATGCGTTTAACGCCAAGCGTTATAACCATTGCCCGAATTTCCCCGATATGGTCGTTGACATCCAGGGTTTTTACATTATATTGCAGGTGTTCGGGGTGAAGCCAGCAAGCGTGAGAAGATTTCACCCCTTTTGCTATTGTGACGGTGAAGCAGAGGGAGGATGAATAGGGGTCCGCCTCTGCAAATTCAAGAGGGAGCGGTATGAATCTGGACTGGCGGGCACTGGATCGGTGGATGATGGGCGAGGCAATGACCGGGTCTCGTATTGAGGCGCACGTGCGCGAGTTGTGCGAGAACATCGGGCCCCGCTGGTCGTCTTCCGAGGCGGAGAAAGAGGCGATTGCCTATATCCAGGGGCAACTGGAAGCTGGAGAGCTGGACCGTGTTGCCCTGGAGGAGTACCAGGTGGATACCTGGGCATGGAGCCGGGCGAAGGCCCGGGTTGCGCCCGGCGATTTCCCGGTTGACGTGCTGCCCTTCAACCGCTGTCCGCCGTTCAACGTGCGTGGGGCAATTGTGGACGTGGGCTACGGGACGCCCCGGGAGATTCAGCAGGTCCGAAATCGGCTGGCGGGCTCGGTTGCCGTGATGTTCCTGGCGTTCGAGCCGTTTACGACGCCGGTCCACCACGCCTGTCGTCTCCGGCTGCTGGCGGAGGCCGGGGCCCTGGTGGGGGTGGTGATCGAAAAAAAAGACGGGCGCCGCATGGAGTACCACAGCGCCAGCGACTGGCGGGACCCGGGCCTTCAGGAGCACCCGCTGCCGACGGTGGTGACGTCCCGGGAACACGGGGCGCTGCTGCAGCGGTTTGCGCGGGAAGACCGGGAACTGGAGGTTGGGGTTGAAAGCAGGTTTTACACGGCGCCTTCGGCCAATGTGGTGGGCGAACTTTCGGGTGTGCGCTGGCCCGAGGAGCATCTGGTGCTGGGAGGACACCACGATACCGTTTACGGGGCGCCAGGCGGAAACGACAATGCGTCGGGTACGATCGCTGTGATGGAGACGGCACGGGTGCTTGCGCAGCTGCGCGCGCAGACCGGGTGCGCACCGGGCAGAACGGTCCGGTTCGTGACGTTCAGCGCTGAGGAACAGAAACTCCAGGGGGCGTCAGCTTATGTGGCGCGCCACCACGGGCCGGAGACGCCGCCGAGGCTGGCGATCAACCTGGACGAGTTGTCGACCGGGCCGATTAAGGGGATCGTACTCGGCTTTCCCCACTTGAGGGACCTGGTTCAGGAACAGCTCGATACGATGAACGAGGGGCTGAAGTGCCATGTCATGGCCCAGATTGATCCCTCCTCTGACCACTTTCCTTTTCTGCAGGCGGGACTGGACGCGGCGTTTCTGTGGCGCTGGCGATTTCATAGCAGACATGCGGACGCCGGGTTCCACCACGAGGGGGGCGATACGGCGGACAAGCTGAATGTGAGAGAACTCAAGGAGTATGTGGGCCAACTCGCGCGGGTTCTGCTCCGGCTTTCCCACGTGCCGCCGGAGGAATGGCCCCGGAACGCCATGACGCCCGGGCAGGTTCAAGCGCGTCTGGAAGAGGAGCGAGGGGCGGTTGTGCGGGTGTTTTAACATATGGTAGCATTTGGGAGGTCACATGGATAAGCTTATGCGGGGTATTGTACCTGCGCTCTGCACGCCGTTTGACCAGGGCGGTGAACTTGCGGTAGACCGCGTGCCTGCGCTTGTCCGCGCCCTGCTGGATGCCCCTGTGGCGGGCTTTTTTGTTTGTGGTTCAACAGGCGAGGGAAAGGCGATGACCCTGCCGGAACGGAAGCAGATGGGGGAGACGGCCGTGTGGGAGGTGGGAGGAGCGGTTCCGGTGATCCTGCATGTGGGAGGGACGAGTACGGAGAACGCGGTGGCGCTGGCCAGACATGCTGCGTCCATCGGGGCGGATGCGACGGCTTCTGTCGCTCCGATCGACGCGCCCAACAATCTGGCTGCTGCGGTCGAACACTACGCGGCAATCGGCGCGGCGACGGACCTGCCGTTTTACGTGTACTGGCTGGCCGATGCTGCAGATCCCTCGGCGACCGCCGGGCAATTCTTAGAGGCGATGGAGCCGGTCGAGAACTTTGCCGGGTTCAAGTTTACAGATACGAATTTCTACCTCTTTCAACAGCTTGTAGATGGCTCGGGAGGGACGCTCAATGCGCTGACCGGACCGGATGAGATGTGCGTGGCGGGAATGGTAATGGGCAGCGACGGGGCGATCGGGACCACCTATAACGTCATCCCCCGACTCATCGTGGGGATGTACGACGCGTTTCACAGAGGAGATATCAGGGGTGCGATGGCTGCGCAGGTGAAGGCCAACCGGTTAATTTCCCTTCTGATGCGCGTGGGCGTTCTGGCCGGTGTCAAGGCGATGCTGGGGTGGCAGGGCATTCCCGTAGGGGAGCCCCGACCGCCTACGCCTCGCCTTTCGCCGGAGGGGCTGGATGAGCTGAGACACACGCTTGATACCTTCGATTTTGAAGTTGCTTGACCCAGGCGGAATGATCCGGAAAGGGGGAGTACGGCATTGAAGATCGCCAGAATCGATCAGTTCTTTCCCCGAAGGCGGGTACGGCTTGTCAAGATTACGACCGATACGGGTCTGGTGGGGTGGGGAGAGACAACGCTGGAGGGCAAGCCGAAGAGCACCGCTGCGGCGGTGGAGGAACTTGCCGACTATCTCATCGGGAAGGATCCACTGCGGATGGAACACCACTGGCAGCACATTTACCGATCGGCCTTCTACCGGGGTGGGCCGGTGCTGATGACCGCGCTGTCCGGTATCGACCAGGCGCTATGGGATATTGCGGGGAAATATTATGGCGCGCCGGTACACCAGCTGCTGGGGGGCGCGGTTCGGGAGCGTATCCGGGTGTACGCGCACTGGGGCATTGGAAGCCTGACTGACGAAGGGAAGGCCGCTGCAAAGGCGCGTCTCGACCAGCTTCAGCGCAGGGGGGGCTACAGGGCGTTCAAGTCCGGCCCGGGGGGCAAGTGGCGGGGGCACGAGCCGCCGGCCGTAATCGACGCGTTTGTGGAACGGGCCTACTTGATGCGGGAGTGGGTGGGGCCGGATGTGGAGCTGGCGTTTGATTTCCACGGAAAGATGACGCCGGTGCTTGCGGTTGAGATTTGCCACGAACTGAAAGGGATGCGGCCGATGTTTGTGGAGGAGCCGGTGCCGCAGGAGAACGTGGACGCACTGAAGCTGGTCTCAGACCGGGTACCGTTTCCGATTGCGACCGGGGAGCGCCTGCTGACCCGCTGGGGATTCCGCGAGATTTTCGAGAAGCAGGCCGTTGCCTACCTCCAGCCCGATACGTCGCACGTTGGCGGAATTACGGAGCTTAAGAAGGTGGCGAATATGGGCGAGGTTTACTACATGCACATCCTGCCCCACTGCGCCATCGGGCCGGTGGCGTTTTCAGCCTCGCTCCAGGTGGACGCCGTGGTTCCGAACTTTCTGATCCAGGAACAGGTCGATCAGAGTCTGGGCGGCGGGCTGCTGAAGGAAGACTGGGAGGTGAGGGACGGCCACATCGATTTGCCCGCGACGCCCGGCCTGGGCTTCGAGATCGACGAGAAGGAAGCCGAACAGGACTGCGGAATCTATGAGGAAGAATTGGGCGGAGAATTCTACTACGCGTCTGACGGCAGCGTGGCGGACTGGTAAGAAGCTGTTTCATCCGGTCTGTCCGGCCTCTTATTACCAGAAGCTCGTAAATCCGGTCCGGTCGAGGCGGCGGCGCATGCGCTGAAGTTTATTCACAGAGCGGGGGTAGGTATTGCCGCAGAAGTCGATGAGGGCGTCGAGAATGTCGGCGGCTTCTTCGCCCACGCCGGTGAGGCGGGGGAGGATTTTCTGGAGGATCTGGTAGTCGAAGGCCCGGTCCGGGGTGAACGCGCGCGCGGCCTCCGGGAGGGCTTCGATGAGGTCAAGAGCATAGGCCATGTAAATGAGGATTTCGTCCCGGATGCGGTAACCGAAGTGAAGGTCTTCGGAGGCGAGAAGGGCGTTGACCTGATCAATGGGGTGGTTCCATGCAGTGACGTCGGGCCGGGCCTGGACGTCACCGAGGTGGCGGTAGGGCCGATCGCAGAGGGCCTGGCCAAGGGCCTGGAGGGCGCCGGAGTCAATTTTGGGTTCGGCATCCTCGGCGTGGAGGTCGAGGTTGACCCGGTCGAAGGCGATTGTATTGGCCCGGTCGAGGACCTTGGGGCTAAAGGTGTAGGTGGTTTCGTCCATGTTGACGGTGCCGGTGATAAAGAGATTGGGGGGGATGGAGAGACGGGCGGGGAGGGTGCCAAGGTCTTCGGTTTCGATTTCATCGCGGCCCTGGGCGAGCTCGATCAGGTCGGTGGTGCGGTCGCCCTGGGGGGTGCGCCGCTCGGTTTCCATGACGCTGAGAAAGTCGGAGAAGTAGTGTTCCACGCGGGCGAGGTTCATCTCATCGAAGCAAACGAAGTAGGGGCGGTCGGGTTCGGCTGCAGCCTCCTGCATGGCCCTGAGAAGGACGCCGGTGCGGTAGGTTCCGGTCAGGAGGTTTTCAAAGCCGAGCAGGTCCCGGGTTTCGTGCCAGTCAGGGCGGACGGGGATGAGTCGGTAGCCTTTCGCGCGCCCGTTTTCGGTGCCGTTGACGGCCTCGGCCAGGAGGCGGATGACGGTGCTTTTTCCAGTCCCCGAGATGCCGGCAAGGATGAGGAAAGGTTTAGCCTTGAGGCAAAGGTAGAGGTTAAAGAGCATGTCCTGCTCGATCTGGAACCTCCGGGTTTGCATGTAGCGATAGAGGTCCAGGAGGAGATCGGCCCCTTTGGGGGCGAGAGATTCGCGGACGAGGTCGGGGTCGGGCGGTTCGGGGCGGTAGACGGCCGGAACCAGGGACCGGCTGGTGCGGGCCTCGGTAAAGACCCTGTAGAGGGGGTGGAGGTCCTGGAAAATGTCGAGGATTCGGTCACAGATTTCAGGGACAGCGATCTCGGGGCTGTCGGGAGAGAAGATGCGGCCGACGAAGATGGGACGGTCGACCCCTTTCAACCTTGCGGGAGACCAGGACAGGGAACGGTTTGGGGAAGCAAGGATGATGTCGCCGGCCAGGATGCGGTAGCCCCTGCGGGGGACGAGCCTGTGAAATTTGCAGGTGTCGGAGAGGAGATGGCGAAGGACGGGGCGGGGCCACCAGCCGGCATAGAAGCCGACCGAGAGGGAGGTCTTGTGGAGGTAAAGACCAAGCTGAGGGAGTCGGGGGAAGGGGCTTTTTTTGAGGCGGCGGTCGACAAAGTAGAGACAGGCGTGGTCCCGGGGACGGTCCCGGTTGGGGCGGAAGCCGCTGGTGGTGTAGATGGGCGAAACAACCGGCACCAGGTCGGGGTCGCATTCCGCAACAGCGGGAGCAAGCCGGTCTTTGAGGGCCTCCATACGCCGCTGGAGGTGTTCGGCGCCCATGCGGGTGGTGTTGCACGCGTGGAAGTCATTGGCGGTAAACCCGGCAAAAGTGAGCAGGGCGGGCTCGTCGTCTGCAACCGGGACCCTGTGCATAATCGTTCTCCGGGGAGGGTTCTCGATAGTCTGGTCTAAGAAGCTGTTTTAAAATTCTTGGTGAGTTCCCGAGCGCGAGCGAAAACGTGGCGGTCCAGGCGGGAGAAC
>JAAXHW010000097.1:6464-16708 GCA_012270675.1 Candidatus Latescibacterota bacterium
GCTTTTGCAGCCGCGCGAAGACCGCTGGGGATTTTAAAACAGCTTCTAATATTAAAGAAGTATAGCCCCACAGGGGCGGTTGGTCAAGGGCTAAGACGGCGGACGGCAGATAACAATGCTCGTTTGAGCAGTGGTTTTGGCGGTTCAAATTTATGCGGTGGGGTCGGACCAGCCGTGGGGGTAGGTCCGGGCAAAGCGCTGGAGGACCTGGTCGGATGAGGCGGTGCCGGTGGTGCCAGGCTGCTGGATGGTGATGGAGGAGACAAGGACGCCGAGGAGGGCGGCCTCAGCGAAAGATGCGCCGGCGCAGAGGGCGGAAACGACGCCTGCAGAGACGCTGTCTCCGGCGCCTGTGATGTCGATGGGATCGGGTACGGGGATGCCGGGAATGTGATGGAGGTCCCCGGCCTCGGCACAGAGGATGCCGTGGGGACCAAGCGTGGTGTAGACGGGGCGGCCGGTGCGCTTCGAGAAGGTGCGGGCACAGGTTGTGAGCAGGGTCCAATCCACCGGTCCGGCATGGTGGGCGAGGGACGCCCGAACGGCTTCTTCACGGTTGGATTTGACGATGACGTCCCGAAACTCCCCAATGTGGGTGCGGGAGTCGGCGAAGAAGATATGCTGGGGACAGGTCCGGCCCAGGTGGGCGATTTCCTCCCGGACGCGGTCGGTGATGACGCCACAGTTGCGTTCCTGCACCTGATCGAGAACGATGATTCCCTGCACGTGGGGGACGGCTTTGCGGAGGGCGTTGATGAGCCGGGTTTCCAGGCTGGAGGGCACGGGCGTCCTGTTTTTAATATCGAGCCGTTCCATTTCACCGCCGGTGGTCTGGAGCAGGGGCTTGGTGTAGGTGGGGGTAAACCGGTCGGGGACCTCGATGAGATCCTCAATGTCCACGCCGGTGGCCCTCAGGCCGGCCTTGAGGTCGTGGCCCTGGCCGTCGTCGCCGATGATCCCCAGCGCCCGCACCCGGCCCACGCCGAGGGCGCAGAGGTTGGAGGTGACGGTGCCGGCGGCACCCGGGCTGTTTCGGATTTGGATGACCTGACAGGCTTCGAGGCCCGTTTCAAGGGAGACCTCAGCCAGGTCGGGGTCAATGATGAGGTAGCGGTCCAGGAAGTAGTCGCCCACGACGAGGATGGAGAGATCCGCGAATTTGTGGAGGAGGGTCTGGAGGTCTTCGAGGGTCATTGTGAAACCACGGATGGACACAGATGGGAACCCCGCAGTTAGACTCAGGCATGATCGTTACAAAGATAAGCGACAAGGCGGTCCTGTTCCCTGTACTCGGGGACGATGAGGTCTGCGCCGGCCCGGAGGAGACGTTCGCGCTTCCAGGCGTTGACGCCTTCCCGACGGGCCTCGTCAGAGGCGACGCCGACGGCAATGCCTCCGGCTTCCTTGACGTTTTCGATTTCGACGTATCCGTCTCCAAAGCCGAGGAGGTCGCCGCCTTTCAGGTTGTGGGTACGAATGATGTCCTGGATGAGCATGGCCTTGGAAAAATTCCGGTACTGATCCAGCGCGCCGAAGATCCGGCCCTGGAAGTATGGAGCAACGCCAAGGAGGTCGGCTTCGCTGCGGACGTAGTCGACGTCGGTGCCACTGGCTAAGTAGAGGACCAATCCCCGGTGTTGGAGGTTTTCGAGGAGGTCGAGGGTGCCGGGGAGCATGAGATCTTCGGGAGCAATCGCGCCCGATTCGAGGCCGGCGATACGGCCTTCGATGTGCTGCAGGAGCCGATCGTGGTAGCAATGTTTGTAGTCTAAGGGATCGGCGGGCGACCCGCCCCGTTTCCGGATCTGTTCACAGAGTCGGAGCATCTGGTAAATGGTCTGCTGGCCGGTGAGGCGGTCTACAAATCCGGTCACCACGGCGGTGAGCACTGCCCGGGTCTCGCCGGTGTTGAGCTCTGCGAGGATTTCGACCATCATGGGGACCATGATGTCCCGCCAGCCTTCCCGTATGAGGGAGAGGGTACCGTCGAAGTCGAAGAGCACAGAATGGATGCGGCCCCGGGGGATGTGAGGATTGATCAGCTCGATACCCACAGCCTCGGAAAGGCAGGAAAACGTACTGGATATTGGGTCTGTCGGGGGATGCATGCGTTCCTTTCGTTCGGTTGGATGTGGGCACACACACGCCTTAATCTAAGCGGAAGGGAGACGAAAAGTCAAGAAAATTAGCGGCTTAAAAAAATCAACGTTGAAGGTCATAGGGCGCTTCCGAAATTACTTGGAGATTTTTAATTCTATCTTATTTTATGTTATCTCGGATGGGAATCTCAACGGATACTGCTCAGGGACACCCCATGGAACGGGATGAACGGCGGGTTGTGGAACGGTTGACCACCCGTGCCGGAGAGCTTCAGCTTACGGCGCGTGAGGGAGAAGGAGAGACCCATTACGAACTCGTTTTCAACGGGGTGTTCCTGATGGCGACTTATAATGCCCCCTCATGCCGGGCGCTGATGGATGTGGTGCTGGAGGGGGTGGCTACCCGCCGGAAAATGGACCTCCTGATCGGGGGGCTCGGAATGGGGTTCGTCCTGCGCCAGGCGCTCACCTGTCCCGACGTCCGGACGGTCTGCGTGATTGAGCTGGAGCCCCGGATTGTGGCGTGGAACCGGACGTACCTGGGCAACGGCGAGATTCTGGACGATCCGCGCACCCGGGTGGTGGTGGGGGACTTTTGCGATTATGTCCATGGCAACCCCCGGAGCTACCACGGGATTGCAATCGATATCGACAATGGGCCGGACTGGGTTGTGCGGGGCGAGAACCGCCGTGCATACAGCCTGTCGATGCTGGGCACCCTCAGCACCCGGTTGAGGTCCGGGGGGGTGCTGGGCGTCTGGTCTCACACGCTCAGTCAACCGTACAGGAAGGCGCTTCGGGAGGTTTTTGGAGGGGTTGAGCTCCGGAAGGCGTTTGATTACGATCCGTCCGGCAGGCCCTTGGAGAGCATAATTTACGTGGTTCGAGCCTGATGAAAACGGAAAGTCTGTTTCAAAGATTATAGCAAAAGGAGCTGTTTATGGGCAAGGATTCGCTCACAATTATCGACAATCGAACGGGTAAGACCTACGAGGTTCCGATTTTTCACGGGACCTATCCCGAATATGGCTCGGCGATTCGAACGGCAGACCTGAGACAGATCAAGTATTCGGAGAACGATTTCGGGCTTCTGGGCTACGATCCGGCGTACCTCAATACGGCCTCGTGTCAAAGTACGGTGACCTTTATCGATGGAGAGAAAGGAATTTTGCGGTACCGTGGATACCCGATCGAGCAGCTCGCAGAGCGGGGCAACTACCTGGAGACGGCCTATTTGCTTTTATATGGAGAATTGCCCACAGCACAGCAGTCTGATGCGTGGACAGGGGCGGTGATGGAACATACGGTGCTTGACGAGAATATCCTGAAGCTGGTGGATGGGTTTCAAGAAGGCGCTCATACGATGGGGATGCTGGTCGGGATGCTGGGCAGTCTGTCTACATTTTACGCCAATGCACGGGATATTTCCGATGAGAAGGCCTGGGATGTGCACATCCATCGGTTGATCGGGAATGTGGCGACGGTTGGAGCTCTGGTGTACCGGCGCAGCCGGGGACTCCCTTATGTCGCACCGGACAGCAGCCAGGGTTATTGCGCCAATTTTCTGAATATGTTGTTCGGTTTACCGGAGCAGGCCTATACAGCCAATCCGGTTATGGAACGGGCGCTGGAGGTGCTGTTTATTCTGCATGCCGACCATGAGCAGAACTGCAGTGCGAGTACGATGCGCGGTATTGGCAGCGGACGTGCCGACCCTTATTCGGCGATGGCGGGTGCGGCGGGCTCGCTTTATGGACCTCTACACGGTGGGGCGAACGAGGCGGTGCTGAAGATGCTGGCCGAGATCGGATCTAAGGAGAACGTGCCGGCCTATATCGAGCGGGTGAAGAACAGAGAAGTCCTGCTGCAGGGTTTCGGACACCGGGTGTATAAGAATTACGACCCGAGGGCCCAGATTATCAAGCAGACTGCCTACGACGTATTTGAAGTGACCGGGAAAAATCCGCTGATCGATATTGCGCTGGAACTGGAAAGAATTGCGTTGGAAGACGCGTTCTTTGTCTCCCGCAAGCTCTATCCGAACGTTGATTTCTATTCGGGGATCATCTACCAGGCGATGGGGCTGCCGACGGATATGATGACGGTGATGTTTGCCATTGGCCGGACGTCGGGATGGCTGGCGCAGTGGCGGGAGATGCTCCAGGACAAGGAGCAGAAGATCACCCGCCCGCGACAGGTCTACATCGGGTCCGACGAGCGGGACTATGTGCCGATGGAGGAGAGGTAAGTGCGAAAGTGAGCAGTGTGAAAGTTCAAAATCAAAGAGCGTAAGCGTCCGGAGGGGCGCTTACGCTCTGTTTTTTGGCACCAACCGTTCAGGAGGTGGAGGTGTTTGATGATTTACGATATGAGGATTTACGATTTGAAGCCGGGATCGGTGCCCGAGTATATGGCTGCGGTTCGAGAGACGGCGCTCAAAATCCGTCAGGACCACGGGGTCAAGCTGGCTGGCTGGTACCATACGGACATTGGACTCCTCAACCGGGTGGTCCACATCTGGGCGTACGAAGACTACGCCCATTTTGACAGGGCCCGCCAGGCCGTGCGCAACGATCCCCGGTGGACCAGCGACTACCTTCCCAGGGTCGAGGGGCTGGTTGTGAAGCAGCAGGATATGATGATGCAGGGGGCGGATTTCTTTCCCGGACCCGAATAGCTGGTCATCCACTTCCACCGGCCCGATTCGGGCTTATGGATGATTCTTTTCTCAGGCCTACATAAAAGCGTTTCCGGTCGCGATTGCCGATTTCGTCCACCACCTCCAGCGTGTGCCAGCCTCCGGTCAACGCCGCCGCTTTTACATGCCGATATTTGCTGCTGCCCAGAAAGCGACCATCCAGGTACCAGTATAACATCCGGCTTCTTTCCCGATGGGCCGCCCTCAGGGTAAGCTTCTGTCGGTTGCCGTCGAAGTCCCGGGGAATCCACAGCCGGGCGTTTTGCTGGGGGTACAGAATCTGAAGCGGCAGGGGTTCCGCCTGCGCTGGACAGTCGGATTTGTGGGGTGGGAGGGAGCCGGTAAGATGCCCCCGCTCCCGCAGATACTGAGCCACATCCGAGGGATAAAGCAGACGGGAAATCCGCCTGTAATCTCCTGGCTGCCAGCACAGGGAACAGGTCTGGTGCGTTGCCTCCCTGGTAATATAAATCCTGTGGTGGTAGGGACAAATTTTCAACGGTCTCATGTGCCGGGGCGCTTCGACACGGACCTTTTTTACACAGTTTACACCAACCAGGAAGCCGGTGTCCGGACATATTTCGGTCAGGTCCAGATCCGCATCCGGCTTTGCCAGCCAACGTCGCCGGGCGTTTTTGGGCAAGGCATTGAAAATATCGAACATCAGAGGACCGGCACAACCTGCTCCGGTGAGATTGGCATTGCCCTCGCCGTCGAAATTGCCGACCCAGACGGCAATTGTCCACTGGGGACTTACGCCGATGGCCCAGGCATCGCGTTGCCCGTAGCTGGTGCCGGTCTTCCAGGCCAGGGGCCACTGGTTCTGGTACTGCTGCCAGTAATATTCCGCCCCCGGCCGCTTGAGTTCGCACAAGATGTTCAGGGTTAAATAACAGGCGCCGGGACTGATGGCGGGAGACGCGTCTGCGCCTGTGGACGACGCCAGCATCTGCAGCGGTCCGAACCGGCCGCCCCTGGCCAGCCCTCGATACAGCATGGCCATATCCCAGAGCGTGACTTCGGCACCGCCGAGGATCAGCGGGAGGCCGTAATCGTCGGCCGGTCGGAACAGGGTTGTCAGTCCGGCAGCTTTTAAGAAATGGTAAAATGAATAGACGCCGTACATATACAGCAGCCGTACGGCGGGTACGTTCAGGGAGCGAATCAACGCCTCTTTGACCGGTACCAGACCATTGAAGGTTTCATCGGCATTGCTGGGCGAAAACGCGCCGTAATAAGAGGGGATGTCTTTGATCAGGGTTTGCGGAAGAACGATTCCTTCGTCAATACAGAGCGCGTAGAGAAACGGCTTGAGGAGAGACCCCGACGACCGAGCCGCCCTCACGCCGTCTACCTGCCCCTGTCCGTCGACCTCAAAAAAGTCCTGTGATCCGGCATAAGCCCGGACCTTTCCGCTTTCTGTTTCCACCACCAGCGCGGCGCCGTTTCGGATTCCCCGGCGTTTCAAATCAGCCACGTGCTGTTTTACCAGGGCCCCGATAAGCTGCTGGAGTTCCTGTCTGATGGTGGTTGTGATGGTGGCGGATTTTCCGGCTTCACGATCTTTGAGGAATTGCGCGAGGTGAGAAGCAATCATCCGGAACGGCTTTGGCGTATTTGGAACGGGTTCTAATAACGCGAGGCGGTACGTTTCATCGTCGATGGTCTGCTCATCCACCAACGCTTTCAAGAGGCGGTTGCGTTTTGTCCGCAGTCGATCCCGGTCGGCAAGCGGAGAGATGAGTCCCGGTGTATTGGGCAGCACCGCCAGTGTTGCCGCCTCACCCCAGGTCAAATGTTCGGGCATCTTCTGAAAATACCTCAGAGAAGCCGCCTGGTAGCCGATGATGTTGCTCCCATAGGGCGCGTGGTTCAGATACAGACTCAAGATTTCCTGTTTTGAGTAATGAAGCTCGATTTTCAGGGCCTGCAAGATTTCCAGGGCTTTGTTGAAATAGGTGCGTTCTTTGGGCCGCATCAAACGGGCGACTTGCATGGTGATTGTGCTTGCACCGCTGATGATTTCGCCCGAAGAGATGTTCTGGTACAGGGCCCGAAGGAGAGAGAAGGGATTGGCGCCCGGGTGAGTGTAAAAATGGCGATCTTCAAAACAGAGTACCGCCTTTTCCAGCGGTTCGGGTATGCTTAAATTCCGGGGGGGAAAACACCATTGTTGATCCCTGTTCAGGAAAACCCGCAGCAACCTGCCCTCCTCATCCAGCACCACCGTGCTGTAATCGGGCGCAAAGAGTGGGTCCGGAAGAGGAATAAAAAGGTAAAGCACGGCCAGCAGGACCGGGAAGATGAGGAGAGTTTTTATGTTCGCAAATCTTATCATACGCGTTCTCACGATTACCTCGCCCGAACAACTCCCGGCAAGGCCTACCTCTGCTTCACCGCCACCTGTTTCCCCGCTTTGATCGCCCTGTAATTGTTGTCGTACATCGCTTCTACGGCGGTTGGCGGCAGGCTGAATTTTCCCACCGTTACGGCATTCAGCTTAACCGCGAAGTCCAGGAACTTTTGATCCTGCGAGAAATCGAAGAACCACATCGCCCGGTCATCCCGGATATCCAGGTACTCTTCCCGATTCAACTGCCAGTGCGACATCCAGCCCGGCAGCGCGTCGCCGGATAAACGGATATTCTCGATCTCCCACCCCGCCGGCAGCATCTGAACAAGTGCCAGCTCTTCGATCTGTCGGGTCGAAGTCGGATTGCTCACCCGGATATGTCCCCAGAAGCTGGCGCCCTGGGTCAGACCCGAGGGGTCCACTGGCATGCCGTCTTCATCCAGCCACTCCACCTTGAGCGACAGATTTCTGAATTCATCCTGCAAATCGCTCTTTAAGGGTACACCTTCCCAGTCCAAGGTCACAAAAGCCCGTTTCACCGTGGAGCTTTGATCCAGGCGGACCTCCACCGACTCACCAAAGCCGCTCTCGATATCGATCTGATAACTGATCGCTTCGGTCTGGAAGTCCACCGTCTGACCGTCCGGAAGCGAGAGACTGCCCGCCATAAAAGGCGTGTCGTCCGCGTCGACCTCCAATGCTTTCAGATATTTGCCCATCGCCAGCAACATGAAACCGGTGGTCTGAGTCGAATACCAGTCCCGGGAGGAAAGGGCCAGCGCCAGTTCGTTGGCCAGCGCATCCGCGTCGCTCCAGCGCTCGAACAGGACCAGCACGTCCAGGATCATGGCCTTGTCTCGAGGCGCCGAACCGTAGGTGCCGGCAAATTCGACATAATCGTCCACTTCCATCCCGGTATTTCTCAAGATCTGGTTGGCCGTTCGATCCACTCCCGCCAGTTTGTACGCGCCGGCCAGCAGCCACTTTTCGGTGTTGTTCATATCCTTCAGATTGTTCTCCTTCAGCAGATTCATCGGCCCGACCTGCGGCTCCCCCGCCAGGGCCAGCAGGTAAACCCGGTAAACCCGTTCCTTTAGCCTGTCCCGGGTTGTGAGCGCCTGGGATTTCTGGTGCCGCAGCCAGTTTGCCAGCATGTCCTGGGGAACGTGGTAGCCCAGGTTTCGGGCTTCGATCAGAAAGTGGCCGGCATAGTGGGTGCCCCACACGGAACGGTCTTGATTGCCCGGCCAATAGGTGAAAGCGCCCGAAGGCAGTTGGAATTTTCTGAGCTGGCGGATGCCCGCGTTAATATGGGTGTTGATCTCTCTTTCGGTGCGCCTGGCGTTTCGGGACTCCCTCAGGAACGCTTTCAAATAAAGCTGGGGAAATACCGACGAAATCACCTGTTCGATACAGCCGTAAGGATAGTGAATCAGCCACATCAATCGGCGGGTGAACCGGAGATTCGGACGACGGCGCAGGCTGATCTGAGCGCGGTTGGAGCCGGGCATACCCTCGTCCGGCACGGTAAACGAAACGCTTTCGCCCTGCACAACCTCCTTCTCCTGAGAAGTATAAACCCTGGGCGATGAAGCGCGGACCTCCAGGTCGGTTTCGTGGATACTGGACAAATGCTTCGAGCTTGCAGCAATGGACACCCTGGCGGGGCCCACCGCCGCTTTCGCCTTCAGTACAAACTGCACATCCTGCTCTCCCACCGCTTCAAACACAACCGTCTTCTGGCCTGCGCCCACCACCGAAAGTGGTCCGTCCGTCCGGATGGAAACCAGTACCGAATCGAGGGTGTTGGCCATTGCAAAAACGGTTACCGGAACCGTTATGGTATCCTCTGGACCCAGTACCCGGGGAAGCGTGGGCAGAACCATCAAATCCGTCTTCACGGGAACGGTCTTTTCCGCATGGCCGTAGCGTTTGCCCCGGGCGGACACGGCCATAACCCGCACCGAGCCGATGTATTCCGGCATGTCAAAACTCAGCTTCGCATACCCCTGTTCGTCCGTCAGCAACGGTCCTTGGAACATAGAGACGGCCTTAAACCGCTTCACCCGCTCCGGGTCGGCTTGAGCCCGAGCGCCGTCTATGCCGCCGCCGATAGAGAATGTCTTGAACACATCCCCCTTGTTGGCGCCGATAATATGAGAAAACAAATCGTACGTTCTCACGCCAAGGCTGAGCTTCTTGAAAAACGCCTTCCAGGGATCGGGAGTCTCAAACCGCGTTAAATTTAGAAGCCCTTCGTCCACCACGGCAACCGTAAACTGGACAGGACGTTCGTCGACAGCCTGAATCTCGACCTCGAAAGGCGCTTTGGACTTCAACTCATCCGACATGCGGACCAGCAGGTCCTGCCGGGTGGCGGCCTCTTCCACGTGCAATGGAATAACGCCGTACATCCGGATGGGCCTGTCGTTGAGGGTCTGGCGGTGAGGTTGAAGAATGGAGACGGCCACATAAGCCGTGGGCGTCATCTCTGCGGTAATTGGAATACCCACGCTGAACTCCGTCTGATCTCCACCCGGTTTGTACCATTGGGTGTCCAGAATACGCGCTCCCTTCTCAACCGATACCAGAACGGCGCCTTCTCTGGGCACGGGAAAGTTCACGACCGCATGGTCACCGGGGATATATTTCTCTTTGTCGGATTTCAAGACAATCACACCGGCATCCTTGCCACCGGCCGGCGCTTCACCCCAGACGAACGCATCCATAAAAAACGCCGCCCTGTGACCGGTCTCGTCCCCATCCTGCACCTCAATCAAGTAGGAACCACGATGCTCGGGCACAACCTCCAGGTGCACCGGCGTACTCTTGGAGAACAGCGTATTCTCCTCAATCAGTTCCGTACTCTGGTCCTTTTTATACCGCAGGCGAAACGCGTTTCGACTTTCGTACTCCCACCACCAGTGCGTGGTATTTTTGTAGATGCGATAGGTCAACGGCCTGCCCGCCACGGCCTCCCCTTGAGGGCTCACCAGAATAACCGGAATCTGCACGGGAGCCCCCACCCGTGTGTACCCGTACTTGAATTGGGGCTTATGGATGCCCACGTAGTAACCTTTGGTGCTAGTTTTGG
>JAAXHW010000098.1 GCA_012270675.1 Candidatus Latescibacterota bacterium
CCGCGCGAAGACCGCTGGGGATTTTAAGACAGCTTCTTAACGAATGGTGACAAAGGCAGCACGCTTAACCTGGCCCAGGCTCTCCTGCACCATGGACTCCACCGTCACAAAGTAGGTGCCGAAGACCAGCGGAGAGGTAGACGTCCGGTTGAGCTGGAAGTAGGCCGCCTCGCCCACCGTCTGCGAATCGTGGAGCACTTCACCCACCAGGTCTCCGGCAACGGTGTAGATCCGGATCTTGCACTTCCTCGGAACGTTCAGAATGCGGATCTTGGTCGAACCCTCGTAGGTGTGCACATCATCCAGTATGTAGGGGTTCGGCACGATGAGGATATCCTTCTCCAGCCGGTCCGCCGAGGCCGAGACCGACTGCACCGGGCTGAATGAGACCGGCCCGGAAGGTGGGTAGTAGAACGTCGAAGGGTCGCCCGGCCCCGATTCATACGCGGAGACCCCGCCCGCCACCGTCTCGCCGGTCACGCGGCTGACAAACCCTGTATTCGCGCTCCCCTGGTAGGACCGCACACTGTAATAGTAGGGAAAGCCCGCCAGCGAATTCGGGTCTTCATACGAGTAGGTCCCTCCCGAAGCACTGCCCACCTTGATATCGGCCACCAGTTCCCACTGATCGGGAAGCCCCTCCGACCGGTAGACCCGGTAGCCCGCCACATCGGATTGGTCCGTGTCCGGGTTGATCGCATTATCCCCCGTAGCGGACCAGCTGACCTCGACCTGCGCGTTCGCAGAGGAGGCGAGCTTCGCGTCCACGTCGGGCGGCTGGTTCGGGAGGTCGTATCCCAGTGCATAGGCCTCCTTCGCCTTCATCAGGTGATTCACCAGGTTCGCCCAGGCCAGCCCGTCTTCCTCCTTCCGCAGTTCCGTGTTGTCCCGCCTCTTCTGAAACGCCTTGAAGTTCTCCGTCACCGGCGCGCCCGCCACGTACGCGAACACCAGCTTCGCCTTCTGCCCCGGCGCCAGGTCGTACGGGCCGTACGCATCCATCACCGAATACGCCGCCGCAATCCCGTGCCGACCCTGCCACTCCCATTCCGGGTTGGGCATGTAGGGCATCGGCCCGGTCGGGTTGTCCGGCAGGGGCAGCAGGGGCACGCCCAGATTCGGGTCGCCCGACCCCCGGGTGGAGCGCGAGAGGGCAGCATTGTGGTCATTCAACGGTTCGAAGTAGGACGGGTCTGGCGAACTGGAGATCATCCGGTACAGGGTATCATCGGTATGCACGTTCGGGTCCGGCTCTTCCGTCAACAGTTCGAACAACACCGCAATGCTCTGCTGCCGATGAAAGAAGTGAAACAGGTTGTGCGCAAACGGCTGCTGCGCCACCTTCGGGGCCTCATACACGTCGCTATCCCCCACGAACCCATCCGTCGGGTCCACGTCGATCTCCGCAACCCCCACCCAGGCGGGCGACAGAATATCGCCGTCTTTTGTGAACACTGGGATCGGCAGACCCCCTCGCCTGAATCCCGCCCGATACGGGTCCCCCACGTCGTCGGAAACCGCCCCCGTATAGCACCAGTTGTCCCAGTCGTAGGAGTAAGTCATCTTCAGCCCCACAGCCGACGCGGGACCGTCGTAGTTGGGCGCCTCCGTATACTTGATCTTGTCGTCCTGGCCGTTGTCCGCCTGTCCGAATATGCCTGAGCACCCATCTCCCGTCCCATAGTCCCAGAAGTAAGCCGTGTAGCTGTGCCGGTTGTTCCCGGCAGAGGAGTTTATCAGGCGGTGCTGGAGACCGAAAAAGACGTCTTCGAGCATGTGTCCCCCGCCGGGGAGGTCGGCGACACGGTCCCCGTCCGTATCTCCCGTATTCTCAAACACCCACTCCACGATGATGAAGTCGTCGTACTCCGGGTGGTTCCAGGCATAGGCCGCCTTCGTCCCGGTGATGCCCATCTTCGTCGTCCACTTGCTCAGGATAATGTCTTCCGGAAAGTTGTCCGTGGCCACGCCGTTATACTCCCCGAACCTGTAGTTCAGGATCTCCCTCGGCTCGAGCGCGTCGAGGGAGACCGTGGTACCGGGCCACCAATTGCCCATCGACTGGCCCGAAACGGGGGCCAATACATCGTTCCCGACATTGGCAAAGCGTCCCCCGAAGTCCACCGTCGGATCGACCGCTACCGCGAAGACGTCGTCGCTCTCCTCCCTGCCCTTGATCAGGGGGCTGCTGTAGCTGACCTGCGCCTCTCCGTTCACCTTCGCGGCGAACCACCACCCGTGCCCACGACCGTTGTGCGTGGCAAAGTCGATCTGGTCGCTGTTGAGGACGGAGCGAGCTCCGTAATGGTCATTGAAGTCGTTCACGGGAGAGGAGAACGCCCCGAAACCCTGGATGATGGTGTGGCCCGGATAGTCCAGGTCGGCAAAGATACCGGAGTAGTTGATCTCCACCACCCGTGCGCCCTCAGCGCCGGTATTCACGAAACTGTGCCAGAGCCGCCCCCGGGTCAACTGGCGAGGGGGCATGGGTGTGTTGGCCGTCCCGGTAAGGGCCATCCGCTGTGCCTCCGCAGGGAAATCAAACGCCCCCAGCGCAGGGATGAGCGCTGCACAGAAAAACAGTTTTATCCGCATATCAAACCTCTTTCGGTTTGCGGGGCGACGCATGCGTCGCCCCACCACACCCATAACATTCTCAGAACCCCATCCGCACGCCAACGTTCACGTACCTCGGCGTACCACCCCGGAATGGACTCGGGTCGCCGTACCTCTCATAGTTCGGGTCGTTCGGCGTCGGCCTCAACAGGCCCCACCGGACGTAGTTGGCGCTGCTGGTCGATTCCACGTGCGTATTGAACAGGTTGAACACCTCGGCGTAGATCGTGGGCCTGACCGTGCCCGCCTCGAACGTCTTCTGGAAATTGAGGTCCGTCCGCACGAACATCGGCCCGGCCTTCGAGCTGCTGAACCCCGGGTTGTCCGGAGGCGTGAACTTGAAATTATCCCCGCTGTGGAACCGCCAGACCAGGTTCGCCTGGATGCCGCCCAACAGCTTCGACCCGCCCACGGTCGGTCCCGGCCCCCAGTCGGAAGGGGTGGACCAGAGGAACTGGAACCTGGCCTGCGTGTTCGGCGCGGCCCGAACGTAAAGGGTCTTGTCCGCGGTCCAGTCTTGCGAATACCAGAGGCCCTGGATTTCGGGCCGATTCTGATCGCTGCTGCTCAGGTCCGGATACTCACGAAAAGGCCGGAGCGGCGTCTTGTTCGTAAGGATCGCCTCCGTTGTGGCGAGCGACTCCCGCTTTTTCCGGATGGTCTCGTTGGCCTTGTGGCCGATCGTCCGAATCTCCTCGTCGGTCAACCGCACCGGGTCGTCGTTTGCGTCCACCAGAAAGTAGTTCGGACTGGCGATGTAGGTGGAGTCGGGGTAGAACCACGTACTGAGGGGTCCACCCGACCAGGTGAACTGTGACCAGCCCACGTCCAGCGAGATCCGGAAGGCAAAGTTGTCGGAGAGGGGCTTGTAGATTGACGTCTCGATCCCCTTGGCCTCCGCACGGGCGCTCGGCCCCCGCGACCGGGACCTGCCCGTACCCTTCACCGGGTCTACGAACCAGCGGAAATTTTCGCCGGTCGACCAGTCCGTCCGGCGGTAGTAGGTGGCCATGTCCAAGACAAAATTGGCGAGGAAATTCCACTCCGAGGATACCTCGAACTCGGTCGTATTGGTGACCCCGGTCGGGTTGCGTTGGACATGGTCAAGGTGCCAGCCCCCGCCCGGTTTGTCCGGCTCGTCTCCCCAGGTTTCGTCCAGGTTCGGGTGGTTTTCCAGGTCCGAAGGCAGCCATCCCTCGGTCCACAGATACCCGAACGCCGCCGGTTTGAAGTATTGGCCGAAGGAGAACCGGATGGCCGACCGGGCCGTGATCGGGTGCGATATCCCGACCCGGGGCGCCCAGGTTGAAATCGGCTTCGAATGTTCCCGGGGTGTACGGGTGATGTAGGCCTTGTACGTCCGGTGGCCGGGCATCCCCTTGTACCACCCCCCGAGCGTCTTCTTGGGCCCGCCCCACAGGCGGTCGTAGCGGAGACCGGCGTTCACGATCAGCCCCTGAAACTCGATCTTGTCCTCGATGTACGCCCCAAACCGTTGGGCCACATACCGCTGGCCCGGCATGCTGTCCTTGCCAATGACCAGAAGCGTCACATTGCTCGCGCTCGACTGCCGGTAATCCCAGTTGGCATTGTGAAAGACCTGATAGGTAAACCCGGCCTTGGCCAGGTTCCGCCGGGTCGCCTGGCTGGTGATGTCCCACCGGAAGTTGTAGCGCCGGTTGTAATTGAGCCGGAGGTCCCTCCTTTCCCGATCCAGGTTGAAATACCCGCTGTTGTCCCTCCTCCAGGAACTCGTCGTCTTGTCGGTGTTACCCGTCGTGTCGTGCTTGGACCCGTGGAATCCGATCTGGAATTCGTGGAACGTCTTCTGGCTGAGCGTGTGGGTGGTTGTCAGGTAGACGATCTGGTTCTTAAAGTGCCTTTCATACCCCGTGTGGCCCCGGACCAGGAAGATGTTGCTGTTCGGCCCCCTTCTGTCTGCCCGGCTCAATTCGGGTTGACCCGACTGGTTGTAGCCGATCTTCAGCTTCAGGTTGTCGGACGGCGTGAAACTGAGCTTCCCGAAAATGCTCCACTGCCGCAGGCCGGTCCGCTGAGGAGCCGGGAAGTTCTCCTTCGCCCGGCTGGTCTTCCCGCTCAACACAAACGTCGCATTTTCACCCAGCGGCCCGGTGAGCCACCCCTCTACCAGGTGTCCGACAGCGCCCTCATAGTCCTGCTTCACGTGAATCTGTTGCCCGGTAACCGGATCGGTCTCGTTCACCCACTCCGGATCGTTCCACTTCATACGGTCCCGCCAGATCCCGTTCGTCCCCCCCCGCTGCCCGGGGGTGGCATCGTAGACGTTCGGCCCGCGGTGCCGCTTGCCCGGCATCTCAATCCGGACGTCGACGCCGCCGTGGAGAACCCGCGTCCCCTCCCGGGTGACCATGTTCACCACACCGGAGACAGCAGCAGGCTGCGAGGCGCCCCACCCCGCCTTCACGACCGCTATCTCACCGATGGACGTCACGGGCAGATTGTTGTACTGTATAACCTGACTCTGATACCCGGTGTCATACATCGGCAATTCCATGCCATCCAGCGTCCAGGTCTGCCACTGCCTTGTATGGCCATCCTTGTACCGACGGATCGCCACCCCGTTCGCGTGGTTTCGCGTCGGATCCACCCCGGCCACATACTGGAGATGCTCCCTCACGCTCCGGATGATCGGGAGCTGACTGATGTCCGCCTCCGAGATCTTCGCCTCGCTCGACGTCCGGTCCACCTCCACCAGCGGCCGCTGCGCCCTCACCACGATCTCCGCCGCCTCAATCGCCGACTCCCGCAGTGTGAAGTTCGCCACTGTGGTCCGGGCCACAGCCACCTGCACGTTCGTGCGCACCACCGCCTCGTAACCGACCATCGACGCCTTGATCTCGTAGAAGCCCGGCTCTACGCCGATGATCAGGTAGAGGCCCTCCGCATCGGACGTCGCCCCGAAGCGGGTACCCTCGATCACCACGTTGGCGCCCGGCAGAGGCTCACCGTTTGGATCGGTCATCTTACCGGTAATCTTACCGGTCGTCTGCGACCACACCGGACCGGCCAGCAGGCAGAGGCTCAGAACAATGCCAAACAACAAGCATACACGTCTCATACAAAACCTCCTTGTGAGAAAACCCGGCTCCCTTCTGCGACCTCTGCGGCGAATTTCTTCAAACAAAAAATCCTTGACAGAAACTGAATTTCTATGTAAACTAAACTAACTATAGGTCTTCAGATAATTATTC
>JAAXHW010000099.1:0-10460 GCA_012270675.1 Candidatus Latescibacterota bacterium
GGTACGTCAGCGAGACCGTATAGAGAATCGCCGCCAGCACACCCACCACCACGCCCGCCACCACCAGCCCGCCCACCCGTCTCCCGGCCCCCATCAGCCGCTCCACGTGGGGCAGCGCCGCGGGCAGGCGCCAGCCGGGCAGAAGCCGCCAGTTCACCAGCCGCATCGCAACCAGCGTGGACTCCGACAGCCTGCCCATCCCGACCCAGGTGTCCAGAATCGATACCCCGAAGCTCGGAAAAAGATAGGCAAATCCGCTGGCCGCAAGGAACTTCATCACCACCAGGATACTCGCCCAGAACAGCAGCAGCCACAGCGCCCCCATCCCCAGGCTGTAGCCCGCCCGGTGCAGCCAGAAGACCATGTAAAGCCCTCCGCCGACCAGGGCGACCGCAGCCAGCCGGGGAGAGAGGATCGCCGTTTCGGCCTCCCCCGCTGCGGGGGGGTCCAGAATCTGCCGGAACACCCGCCTCAGGTGCCCCCTGGCCGCCCAGACCGTCCACAGGACCAGCCCCACGCTCGCCCCGTGGGTAAACAGCCCCAGGATGGCCTGTGGCTTGGCCTCCTGCCCGGCCAACCCCACCGTGAACCCGACCCGGCCCATCCCGTAAAGCGCGGCCTGCCCCACCAGGTAGAGGGACCAGATGCTGAACAGGATGTTCAGATCGCACAAAAAGGTAAACCCGAACACCGTCGGCAGCAGCCGGTAGGAGAAGGGACGCAGATACCGCGAGATTTCCGATCCCCTGGGTCCGCTGGGACCATAGTAAGCGTCCCAGATCGCAATCCTGGGAAACCCCGGCATCCAGTACTCGATCGTATTCCACAGCAGGGGGAGCCCGGCAATCGCAAACCCCGCCCAGAAGAGCCAGCTGCGCACAAACGGCGGCCACCCGGGCCGCCGGTCAAACCCCTCCGTCAGATCCAGCGGCACCTGCGCCAGGGGGTAGGTCAGCCGCTCGTGGCTGACCCACTGCTTCTGGAAAATCGCCGTTACCCCCAGCCCGATCACCGTCATCGCCAATCCGGACGAGGCCGCCCAGAAGATCGGACCCACCCACGCCCCCCACGGCAGTACCGCCCCTTCCTCCAGCCCCAGGTAGAACCCTTCCACCACGCCGGGGAAGTTCGACGGATACATCCACCAGGGAATATAATCGAAGATCAGCTCCTGCCAGCGGTTCTCGGGAGAGGCGTAATAACGGGGCGCGGTCATCGCCCCCACCCACTGCGTAATCCAGTTATACCCGGCAAATGACCCACCCACCCACAGCATACACAGCAGCATCCGCAGTTCGGCCGACGTGAGGGAGAGCCGGGGCGTAAAACGTTTAAGCAGGGTATTGCCCAGCAGCCAGAACACGAAAGGCAGCAGAACCACCAGCGGCAGATTGGCCATGGCCATATGGGCCGACCGCGTCCTGAACTCCAGAAAAGTGGCCGCCACGCAGGCGAAAATCAGGGTTGCAGCCGCCAGCAGCACAACTGTCTTACGCACACCTGTCTCGGAGGTCGGCTGCTGGAGAGGGGCCTGCAAAGACCGTTCGGGTTGACTCATGGGCGATTCAAAGGGTTAAGGACCTCACGGCCTGTAGAGGATTGCCTGCTCCAGCAGTTCGAAATCCTGGTCTGCTCCCCCTGCAATCAGCACCCTGCCGTCTGAAAGCAGCGTTGCGGTATGCCCACTGCGCACCCGCTCCAGAACGCCTTCCACAAAGTAGAAGACCCCCGTCTGAGGGTCGTAGACCTCTGCCTGGGCGTCTGCTCCGCCCACAATGAGAACCTTTCCATCCGGCAAGGGGATCGCCACATGGCCAAAGCGTGCGACTCCCATAAAGCCCGTAGCGGTAAACGTCCGACGCGCCGGATCGTAAATTTCAGCGCCGGGGGTCGGCGTAAAAGGCCCGCCGGTAATCGGTCTGCTGCCCCCGGCAATCAGGATCTTGCCGTCCTGCAGCTGCGTGGCCGTATGGCCGAACCGTATCTCGGTCAAATCGCCAGCGGGAGCAAAGGTTTCTGTCGCCAGATCGAAAAGCCCTGCGGTTCTGACCCCTCCGCCTATAAACAGGAGGATGTCTTCTGCCAGGGACGTGGTCGTATGCCCAATCCGCGTCGCTCCAACCCGTACCGTGCGCGTAAACCCCCCGGTGGCAGGGTCGTATATTTCCCCAACAGGGATAGCATCCCCGCTCAGAAAAACCCGTCCATCCGACAGCAGCGTGGCCGTACGCACCGTCTGGACCACCGTGAGGCCCCCCGTAGGCGTAAAGCCTCCCGACGTGGGATCGTAAAGCTCTGCGGTCTGCTCTCCCCCTCCAACGACCAGCACCCTGCCATCCTGCAGCAGCACCGCTTTATGTTCCTTGCGCGGGTGAACCATGTCCCCGGTAGCACGGAATCTCCCGGTAGCGGGATCGTAGACTTCTGCGCTTGTCAGGCGGCGTCCCTCCGTCAGCCCCGAAACAGCCTGCGCGCCCCCCGCAACCAGGACCTTCCCATCCGACAGCAGCGTGGCCGAATGGTACAGGCGCATCTGGACCATCCGGGCGGTTGTGCCATCAGACCCGGAGGGTCCCGAAGTCGATGGCCCGGTCCCACAGGCGCCAACCACCAGCAACGCGGCAACAGCCGCGCAAAGACCGCTGGGGATTTTAAGACAGCTTCTAAGTTGGGAAAGCCGCTGCAAATCCTTTCTGTTCATACAAATAATATCGCAAGACACAGCCCCTTTTGTCAATACATTCCTGTCCAGGAGTTCTTGCAGCCGGACGGTCCGGACACAAAAAAAGACCGGAAGTCCACCCGCAGGTCTGACCTCCGGTCCACGCAGATGCCGTCCAGCCGGGAAAAAACGGCATCCAGCCCTCGTTCACAGCCCCCGCTTTGCGCTCACTCCGTCCTTCCGTAACTTGCCGCAAACACCTGGAAATCTGAAAACCCCACCCTGCCGTCCCCGTTCAGATCGTAAACCGCCTCATATCCGGCCTCGCCTGCGGCCGTTCCAAAATGTCTCGCAAAAGCGGAGAAATCCGTAAAATCGACCCGGCCGTCTCCGTTGAAATCCCCCCCCCTTTCGGTCTCCTCAACGTCAACCCCGATCCGGTAAGTGACGCCTCCATGCCGCACAATCAGTTCCTTGCCCAACGCCAGGTAGGGTCCCAAATGGGGCTGTTGGGCCACAAGGTCAAAATAACGCGCACTCCCAAACCGGTAGGTGACCGCCGCCTCACCCTCCACAACCTCCACATCCTTCCAGACCCCGTCTCTCAGATAAAAGGTCTTCCGGCCCACCACCCGTACCCCCCCTTCCTGATTCACAACCGTCGTCTGCGGGGCAGCCGTCGCCCCGGCCAGGCCCCGGGTGGCCTCTGAAGCGGCCACCGCGTCCGCCCCCGAATCCTGCACAAACCCTTCTCCAAAGGAGATGGGCACAGTCGGCTCATCCTCTACAATCAAAAACGACGTATAGGGGGTGATAATTCCGTAGGTCCGGCTCAAGGAGACAATCTCCTCCACCAGTTCCTTGTCTTCCCCGTTCAGCCGGATCTGGTCCAGCAGGAACCCGACCTTGCGGGTCGCCCAGAGCCGGGGCAGAAAATCATTCTCCGGCGCCTCTGCCGGAAACGAGACCTGTCGGGAAAAGGACATCGGCTCCCCATTGGCCGTTCCAGAAAGGGTCATCATCTCCTCTCCGGATGCGCTGTACCGGCCGAACTGAACGATCTGAGACCCCTTGAACAGGTCCGGCAGCGCGGCCGGATAGAGGTCGCCCACCGAAATCCTCCCAAAATCGAGCGTAACCTCAGACAGCACCGGATGGCTGACCTGCGCGTAAAACGCCGAAACCTCCGTCTCGATATCCTCTCCAGGCGCTACATAGGCCGACGTCCCGTGGTTTTCAGTGCCCAGCCGGTCCAGCAGATGGGTATTCACATCGTACCCCACGCCAAACGCAAAAATCCGGGCGTCCAACCGGTTCTTCTCGTGCACATCCTTCAGGATCTCACTGTTCTGCGTCACCCCCACCGTGGCCAGCCCATCCGTCATAAAAAGGACCATATTCACATACCCATCGTCCCGAAGCTGGTGCAGCGCAGCCAACAGCGCGCCGTGGATATTGGTCCCTCCATTTGCCTCTAACTTATCCACGTAATCGATTGCAGCAGAAATGGTTTTGGGAGTAACATCGGCCATTTCCGAAGCGAATGAAGAAACCAGCGTACTGTAATCAACAATGTTGAACTCATCCTGGACATTTAGGTTGCGCAGCACGAATTTAAGCGCCTCCCGGGCCTGAACCATCTTCTCGCCCGACATACTCCCCGATCGATCCAGCACCAGCGCCACCCGTTTCCGGGCCGCCTCCCCCGCCGTCACTTCTACCTCAGGCGCAGCCAAGAGCATGTAGAACCCGTCCTGGCCCGGTTCCCGGTAGGTCAGCAGATTCATCCCCACCTCGTCTCGCGACACGCTGTAATAGAGCACAAAATCCGTTTCCGGCGTTGTCTTCTCTGCCGTATAGCTCACCGTCACACGGTGGTCATCCGACCGCACGACCTCGATCTTGTGAGAGGGCGAATACACGCTCTTGATCGGGTCCGATGACGCGATCTCGACCTGCATCATCACCAGGTCGAGAGGCCGCGCCGAAAACTTCTCCGTATTCAGCGGATACACGTATTTTCGGACCTCGTCCCGCCGGGGCACCACCTCGCTGTAGGTCAACTGCACCCGCTTCTCCTGCCCGGCCACAATCGGGAAGATTCGCGCCCGGTAGGCCCCCCGCCCGGCGTACTCCAGGAGCGCCGGATCAATCCGCCTCCGTACAATATCGGTGTAGATCTTGCGCGCCTCATCCGCTCTGAGCAACTCTGCGGTCAGCTGCTCGCCGTCTACAAACATCGAAAATGCCGAAATCACCGCCCCCTCCGGAATCGGGAACATGTAGGTCCCCTCCACCTCTCCGAACCGTGCCAGGTTCAAAAAGGTCTGGTCGATCTCGGTTACGGCCGCCTGGTCCCGGATTGACACATTCACGACATGCCGCACAATCGCCAACTCCACCCAGGGCTCTGGAAGAATAATCCCATCGGCCCCGGCGGAGACCGGCAG
This sequence comes from Candidatus Latescibacterota bacterium, assembly GCA_012270675.1. Classification (GTDB taxonomy): domain Bacteria; phylum Latescibacterota; class UBA2968; order UBA2968; genus JAAXHW01. The sequence goes on from JAAXHW010000099.1 coordinate 5,113, forward strand.
AAGGAGCAGACACACCAGCAGCATTCGTTTCATGGTTCGGCCCTCTGGTCTTGGGTTCGGGAGGTGCACAATGCAAGATATGTGCCAAGACCGCAGGGCATATATAAGGTAAGGTCAACCGGTCGGTCGCCCTTATTCCTTCTCTCAGAAATCTGAGACGTTCTCAGATTTCTGAGCATTTTAAAGCGAGGTGTCCATCGAAAGGGTATAGACGTGTTTCCGGTAAAATCCACCGCTTTGGCGGGCGCCGTTGCGGAAAAACCCGTATTGGAGCGAAATGCCGAAACGATCGGTCACCTGACGCGACAGCTTCAGCACCCCCATGGTCTGTTCGTACTCATCGACCTCCGATCCGCCCCCGGGCAGGGGAATCAGAGGATCGTCATACCTGCGGAACTGCACGTTCACATACGCCTGGCCGTCCACCCCACCCGCAAGGTGCCGGATCACCAGCGCCTGCACCCGGTGCGCGCGAAAGCCGTACCCAAAACTGTTGGATCGATTGTCCAGGAATCCATACGTCAGGTGAACCAGCATTCCCCAGTAGATCTGGACGCCTGCGGAGCCCCCCCTCACCAGGTCCGATTGCCCGAATTCCAGGGGGACCACCCCCCCCCCAGCATCCCGTTCCAGTGCGGGCCGGTCGTAGTCCAGCCACCGCCAGGTGACCCCCACACGCCCCCGCAGATGGCGGGATCTGCCATAATGCCCTTCAATGCCCACTTCGTGCAGCGAGACCTCAGGCAGGAGCGCATCCCGTGAATCGTCTCCTCCCCGGCGGTAGTACAGGGTTCCGGAAGCCCCTTTGCTCAGGCGTGCCACAGCCCTGCCCTCCACCGACCCGCGCAAGTAGCTCTCCTCCCCTGGAACCCGGCTGACCTGCTTCACCTTCAGCAGGCTACTGTTGGACAGCACAACCCGCCTGGCCACCCGGATCTGACCGGCTACTTCCAATCGGTTGACCACCACATCTCCGGCCCTGCCGTCCGCCTGCCGCTCCGCCTGCCAGAACCGCTTGATCCCTCCCTGGTGCTGGACGGACACGTATCCCCTGGACCGGCGCAGAAGGTATCCCGAAGCGAACATGTAAAGCCGGTTGACCCATCCCCCCTGCGGATCAACCTGCGTCTCAAAGAGGTTGCTGTCGTGCGCCATCCCCGCAACGGCGCGCACCTCCGCCGCCTGCCCCCCCTGTATCCCCCCCATCACCCCCAAAAGGACCACGCCCAGCACCCTCCCCCGCCCCCTCACTTCCGCTCCTCCAACATCTGCTGGATTCTCTCCCGAAAGGTCGCAACCTGTTCCCTGAGCGCCCGGTCGCGTGCCCGAAGCGCCGTCCGGTGCGCCTTCAATCTCTCGATCTCCACCGCGAGGCCCCCCGCACCTAGATCCACCGGGAGGCCCTGTGCGCTGCCCGGAGACACCTCTCTGCCGACCACCACACCTTCCGGGACAGACTCCTCCGACAGGGGTTCCGTCCCGGCGGCCACGTCCCCCCGGGCTGCATCTGCGACAGGCTGTTCCGTCTCAGCAGCCACGTCCTCCCGGGGCGCATAGGGGACCGCCGTCTGCTTTTCTCCGGGCGCAATCGCCCTTCCTTCGGGCAGATTCTCATCGAACAGCGTTGTCTCACGGGCAAACGCCGTGAACCGGGCACGCAGGCGCCGCTCTTCCCTTAGTCGGCGCAAACGGCGTTCCGTCGCCTGGACCTCCGCACGCAGCCGGGCCGCCATATCCTCCATCAAATCGGCCTTCTGGCGGATCTCATCGAGCCCGTCATCCTCCCGAATCACCAGCAGATTGGCCTCGGGCTTGTCCGATCCCTCCTGCGCCAGGGCCTCGCGCGCCTCCTGAAGGGCCGTCAACTGCCGGATCAGCGCCCGGTCCGGGGTCTCACCCAACCGCCCGATCAACGCCCTGATCTCCCGGTCATACGCCTCTCTGAACTGCTCCCGCAGCGCCTTCAGCACCCTGTACACCCCTTCCAACTCACGGTCCACGGCCTCCACACGCCCCACCAGCCCTACGGACCTGCGCAGGGCCTCCTCCAGTGCGCCGCCCGCCCTTGTCCCTTCCCTCTCCGCCTTGAGGCTGTCGATCCGGACCGAAAGGCGCTCCAGTTCAGCCGTAAGCCGGGATCGATGCAACCGCAGAGAGTCCTGCACGGCCTGCAACCGGTTCCACTCGGCCTGCTGAGCCTCAATCCCTTCGGGACCGGCCTTCACACGCCCTGTAAAGAGTGTCAAAGAGAGTATACCGATCATAAAAAACCTGGATGTCATTCTGCTATGTCTCCTGGCCACCACCTACGGCTTATTGCCTTCCAACCCGTACTTATCCAGTTTGTAATAAAGTGCGCTCGTCTTAATCCCCAAAATCTCGGCCGCCCGGGTCTTCACCCCCCTGGCCTGCGCCAGCGCCTGTTCGATGAGCTGCCGCTCCAACTCCTCCAGTTTTCGGGTCAGGGCAACCCGGCCCTCTGGAAGCGCTATCCCCTCTTCCTCTTGCGCCTGCTCAAACGTCAGCGGCAGATCGTTCGCATTGACCTCCTCCCCATCGGAAAGGACAACTGTGCGCTCGATTACATTTTCCAGTTCGCGCACATTTCCCGGCCAGCTGTAATTCACCAGCGCCTCCAGAGCCCGATCCGCCAGCCGCACGATCGGCCGGTTCATCTCCCTGCATTTCTTCTGCAAAAAGTGTTCCACCAGGTCAGGGATATCCCCTTTTCGCGCCCTCAACGGCGGCAGGTGGATCGGGATCACCTCCAGCCGGTAGAAGAGATCCTCCCGGAAACTCCTCTCGGTCACCATCTCCTTCAAGGAACGGTGCGTTGCCGCAACCACACGCACATCCGCCTTGAGCGTCTTCTCTCCCCCAACCCGGTCAAACTCACTCTCCTGAAGCACCCACAGCAGGTGGACCTGGACCTCCAGGGGGATATCGCCGATCTCATCCAGGAAGATCGTCCCCCTCTCCGCCAGCTCAAACTTCCCCTTTTTCTGCCGAACCGCTCCCGTAAACGCCCCCTTTTCATGCCCGAAAAGCTCACTCTCCACCAGTTCTCTGGGCAGAGAGCCGCAGTTGACCTTTACAAATGGCCCCTCCCCGCGGGCGCTTTCCCGGTGGATTGCCCTGGCGACCAGCTCCTTTCCCGTGCCGCTCTCTCCATAGACCAGAACCGCCGAATCGCTCGCTGCAACCTTCTGCACCATCGCAAAAACCTCCTGCATCCGGCTGCTCTCGCCCACCATCTCGCCGAAATTGTAGCGGCCGCCAATTTCCTCTCGGAGATAACGATTCTCCTCATCCAGCCGCTCCCGCGCCTTCCGGGTCTCGCGGTGCTCCAGGACCTTCTCAACCTTCAGCCGCAGGGCATCGGGCGGGAAGGGCTTGGTGATAAAATCGACCGCGCCCATCTTCATCGCCTCCACCGCAATCTCAATCGTCCCGTAGGCCGTAATCAAAACCACATCCGTATCCGGCCGTTCCCGTCGAACCGTCTGCAGCACCTCAAGCCCGTTCATCTCCTCCATCTTGTAGTCCGTAATCACCAGGTCATACGCCTGCTCCTGCAACCGGTCCAGCCCCTCCGGGCCGCTGGCCGCCTCCACCGCTTCGTGTCCCATCCGTTCCATTACCAGCGCCACACCGCTTCGCATCGTCTCGTTGTCTTCAATGACCAGAACCCGGCTCACAGGAGACCCTTTCAATCTTCAACCTTTACTTCCCTCATACTCGGGCACCACCACCCGAAACACCGTCCCCACCCCCGGCTCGTTCTCTACCTCCACCCGCCCCCCGTTCTCTTCCACGACCTTCTGCACAATGGCCAGCCCCAACCCTGCGCCCTTTTCTCGAGTGGTAAAAAAGGGCTCAAACAGCCGTTCCATCACCTCCGCAGACATCCCCGATCCGGTATCGGCAACCGCAATTTTAACACCGGGTCTTGCCCGGCATGCCCGTATGGTCAGGGTGCCGCCCTCCGGCATGGCCTGCACCCCATTCATCATCAGGTTGATGAACACCCGCCTGAACTGGTCCGCATCGACGTAAGCCTGGAGGTCCTCTGGAATCTCCCGAACACAGCGAACCTCTGTGCCATCCATCTCTGGGGCCAGAAGGAAGGCGACCTCTTCGGCCAGCTGCGCCACCCCAACCGGTGCGGGACTGGGAGGCGCAGGCCGGGCGAAATCCATGAACTCCGAAATCACCCGCTTCAGGGTCTTCACCTCGCCAATCACCTTCTGGATGTGGACCTTGCGCGGATCGCCATCGGGCAGATCGTCCGCAATCAACCCGGCATAGATCTCGATGCCTCCCAGGGGATTGCAGATCTCGTGCGCCACCCCCGACAGCATCTGCCGGAGCTGCTCTTCCCGGGCCAGGATCTTGCGCCGCATCTCCTCCATCGTCTCCCCGAGATACCCCAGTTCATCCCGGGAAGACCGCGCCACAGGTTGGTCCAGATTGCCGCGCCCAATGGCTTGCGCAACCCGGACCAGGCGGTAGATCGGCCTCGTCAGCGTCCGTGCCAGGCCCAGCCCGATCGCCACGGTCAGCACGGCGCTGATGCTCCCCAAAATCAGCACCGACTGTCCAAAGGCCCGGATCGCATCCAGAAACCCTGCTCCGATATCGATCCCTACCCCTCCCACCACCTCCTCCCCGGCATGGATCGGCGCATAACCCGACTTATACTCAACCCCGTCTTCGCCCTGAAAGCGCAGCGAATGCGCCGGCTTTCCTGCCCAGACCGAATCCAGTTCTGCCCGGTCGATCCGGAGTCGAACGTACTCCCGTCCAATCGGGACATCCGGTTGCGTATCCAGAAGGCTCCGCCCCTGTCGGTCAAACACATAGATCCGGCGCGCATCCACCATATCCCGGGCCCGCCGGAGCCGGTTCGTCAGACGCTTGTAAAGCCGCCCCCCTTCATATCCGGGCTGCAGCCGGCTCACCGCATCCCCGTCGATCCCCTCTGCAACCAGCTGTGCCACGGCCAGGAGCCGCTCGCTCATCTGGCGCTCCAGGCTGCGGCGCGTCAAACTGTAGAGCACCCAGCCGGTCCCCCCAACCACAACCATCACAAATACAACAAAGGTCAAAACCAGCCTGTGTCCAATCCGTCCCCGGAACGCCGGAGACGCGACGTTGCCCTGCAGAGGTCCTCTCACGTTCACCTCTGTTCGTTCCCCCGGCAGAAGCCCCGGAAATGAGCGATTCCAAACCGCTGGGGATTTTAAGACAAAAGCCGATTCGAAACACCCTCAGGCCCAAAACCGGGAGGATCCTTCAAATCGGCTCTCTTAGAAGTTGTTTTAAAATTCCCGGTGAGTTCCCGAGCG
>JAAXHW010000099.1:10629-19690 GCA_012270675.1 Candidatus Latescibacterota bacterium
TGGGGATTTTAAGACAGCTTCTCAGGGCCAAACTGCCCTTACTCGCGAAAGCGGAAGGTCTGGATCACCTGTCGATAGACCTCTTCATCGATCACAAAACTGGTCGCTGTCGTCGATGTATCGGGTGCGCCCAGCGTATGGATCGCATACCCCAGTCCCTGCCGGGCCAGAAAGGTTTCATACATCACGCTGTTTCCCTCCCCATGGACCAGCTCCTCGGCCGATTCGTCGTTAATCACCAGCAAGCGTCGGGAGCGCAGCTTCTCTCCCACCTGTCCGGTCCGCATATCGCCCAGGTCCTTCGGCGTCGCCGAAGGGTTTCGAAGGCGAAAAACATCCACAAAAAAAGGGGCAAGAACCGACGCCCGCTCCGTGGGAGGGACCACCACGGCCACCGGTTCAACGACCGAAGTGTCCGGAGGCTGATACTGATGAGAAAACGTCAACTCCCTCTCCGGGACAATAAACCATCCTGCCTGAGCCAGTTCCTGGGGTACCGAAATCTCAAACCCGAACTCCCGGCTGACAAACCGATTCGTGGCTTCAGTCACATTGCTGCCACACCCACCCAGAAGGAAAGCGAACAGCCCCCAGAGCACCGGCAGAAAAGCCCGGCAGGCCCTATCTCCTGTAAAAATCCCACGCCCCTGTCTTATGTCTCGCACGGTCCTTCTCCCAGTTCATCAATCAGTTTCCGCAGGTAATCATAGGTATAAATACCCGTATCGTGTCCGTCGCTCCATTTGATCTGAACCGCATACCGGCCCACCGGAACCACCGTTGAGACCTCATCGGTAGCCGTCATCTCGGCCACACTCAGCATGGGCAACCCCTCCCCCTCTGCCTGCCTGCCCCGCCGGTCGACACACGGCGCACACGGACAGTACCTGCGCAGGTAAGACAACTTGATCCGGCGCCTTCCAACGCCCTTCCACTCAATCTCCATCTCCCCTGCTTCCCGCCGGACATCGATGCGCAAGGGGACGTTCGATTTTGACGTCACAACACCCTATCCATCAAACCCTGTTTCAGCTTCTCAGCCTCAAATTCAAGCTTGACTTTTTCTGTCAGTGAACTAAATTAATTTCATTGATACATTGTCTGTTTAAAACCGTCATTCTGAAAGACATCTTCGCCGTATTCCGATATTTTTCAGGCCGTTTTCAACGCCGGGCCGGGCTGGAGAAAGCCATCGGCCCGGAACTTTTTCTATGGATCAGGGGTCTATGTGGGTGGTGACTCCACCTCAGGATATACCCATAAACAACGGCAATCGCAATGGATTTTATCCACATCCGTTACCGGGATAGCATCTTTGCCGCTCTGGCCCGGGTGCGGGAACGACACCAGCGTTTTCAGCGCCTCCTTACGGACCGGCCGGCGGGCATTCGGGTCGAAACACGTGTTAAAAACCCGCAAGTGGACCTCAAAACGAGCTACAGGCGCCGGTTTGTCCAGTCGTCCCTGGCCTCTGTGTTGTTCTGCCTTGCCCTCCTCCTCTACCCCAGGCACGACCGCACCCTCTCCCTGACCACCGTCCCCACGCCGGTGATCCGGATTCAGAACATCCCCGAAACCAGCCAGCGGATGCGTCCCCCCCCGCCGCCCCGTCCCAGCGTCCCCCTCGCCGTGGAGGGCGAAGAAGTCCCCGAAGACATCACCATCGAATCCACGGAACTCGACCTGGACAGCGTCCTTCCGGACCTGCGCATCACAGGTCCGGCCACACTGGGTTCGCTTTCGGAGGAACCCCTGGATATTGATGAAATTGGAATAACCCCCAGGCCCAGCAAGATTACCATGCCGAATGTAGAACTGGTAAAAAAATACAAACTAAAAAAAGAAACGAAAGTCACCCTCAGGGTGCTGGTCAACAAAAAAGGCGTTGTTGTAAACGTAGAGGTACTCAGCGGTCCCGCGATTCTCCACAAAGAGGCCATGAAGATTGCGTATCTGGGCCGCTACTTCCCCATCAAGTATAAGGGAAGAAAGCGAGAGTTCTGGACAAAGGTAGACATCGATTTTAAACCGGATTCGAACTGACTCCGCCCTTCATCGGCATCACCGGACCAGTCGGTATCGAAGCGCGAGTTCCTGGAGCAAAATGCCATACTGCTCCCGAAGTTCCGGACGCAACGCGAAAGCCCGACGGTATGCCACTGCGGCATCCTGAAAAAATCCCTGGGCCGTCAGCACCCGCCCCATCAGCAAATAATTGGGCGCATAATCGGGCGCGCGTTCACTCGTCCTGGTCACCATATCCAGGGCCTGCGCAAGCTGCCGGCGCTGCATGTAGGCCCACCCCAACCCCTGATAGGCCTGAATCATATTCGGATCTCGTTCCAGGGCCTGGCGATAGTACATTTCTGCAAGATCGAGGTCCCCCTTTACCTGGTATAAAAACCCAAGGGCCACCACCACGCCCACATCGGTTGAGTCCAGAACCGAAATCCGTCTACACGTCCAGATGGCCTGAACATAGGCGTCCAGATGGATGCATGCGCTGGCCAGGAGGCGCAGTGCCTGGACGTGTGACGAGTCTCGACCGACAATCTCATGGAGCACCTCGGCCGCTGCCGCATAATCGCCCGCCTGCATGGCCTCAACGGGTCCGTACAATTCCGGAGAAACCGCTACTGAAATCGAATCGCTCTGAAGACCCCCGGCCTCCTCAGCAGCAGCCGGCACCATACAGACCACGGCCCACACTCCTGCCACGGCAAGCACACCTCTCAAGCCCATCCTATCCCCTTCTCTACGCACCAGATTGACAATTCTTCCTCAATCCCGGAGCCGTCCGTCCACGCCTCCTCACGCCTCTCGCCTCCACCACCTTCGCTGCGGGGGGAAGGGGCTTTTCCGCGCGGTTCCGTTAAGACCGAAGCACCGCATAGATCCGGTCAATCAGGGGCACTTCTTCGGGCGTTTCCACAATAACCTGAATAACAGGCCGACTGCGCCAGAGCCTTAAAACGAGCTCCCAGTCCACATCCAGCCTCTGGCACGCCAGCCGCGCCATCAACAGCGTGCCTGTCAGTATCTTGATCATAACTCCCAATCATACAAAAAAATGCCCCTTTGAGTCAAGCCTCTTGAGAAGCGGGCACCGGGAACACCCTTCCCGGGTCCGCAATCCTCAATTGTTCTCCGCTCCCTGCTCAATCCAGAGCCGCAACCGCTGGATCTCAGCCGGAGAGAAATAGGGCCCTCCCGGAGGCATTCGGCGCCCTGTGATCCCGGTGCTGCTTTCCAGTTTACGGATCAGATAGCTTGCATCGGGATCTTTCGGTTCCACCCGCTTGAGCGTCCCCTGCTGCTGGCTTGGCCGATCCACCAGCTCTGCCCAGGTCTTGCCCTGCTCCAGGACCAGGTGCCCGCCGGGGGAAAACCGGTCGCTGGTTGCGTGGCAGCCCGCAAACGCGCAACTGGCGTCAAACAACGGCTGTACCTGTAAGGCAAATGAGATCGTGGGCGTAAACCGGAAGGTCGCCCGGTCCCCCTGCCCTTCAACAATCCCGTCTCCGGTCAGGTCCTTCACGCCGCGTACTACCAGGGTATAGGACATCCCCGGTTCCTGGGGCGATGTGGTCAGCCGCACCCGGTCGGGCGCCTCTAACCGGGCGCTGACGACCAGCAGCCCCCCACCGTTGGTCATTTGATAATTCCCCGCAGACTCGGCAGAGGCCCTGTCCACCTCTTCACTGAAAGTCACCTCCACGCCCACGCTGTCCAGCGAAACCGCAGCCAGCACCGACAGCGGTACAGGGGGCGCCAACGAGCGGACCGCCCCTTCCCGAATCCATGCCTTGATCGCCGCGATCTGTGCAGGGGAAAGCGGCGGCCGACCCGGAGGCATCGGATCGCCGAACACCGCCCGCCCGGTTGGATCTTTTCCCTCCAGTTTCCAGATCAGCAGGCTGTTCTCGGCGTTCCCCGGAATCACATGGGGGCCGTTCTTGCTCGCCGTCGGATCCAGAAGTTCGGCATAGGATACATCCGCCGTGAGCACCAGCCTCGACTGCCGCTCCCCGGTACCCCCCAATTCGTGGCACCCCCCCGTACAGAACCGGTCAAAAACCCGTTGAACATCCCGGTCGTAAAACACCGTCGCGCCCGGGGGTGACTGCACGGTGGGCGCCTCGGTAAACACTACCGGGTCCCGGGGCGCACTGCACCCCGGCACAAGCACGCAGATGGCGCAACACAGGAATCGATACATCTTTCAACCTACCGGTGACAGTAGCCACAGAAACCCACGCCGCTCGTCCGCGTATTCACATGACAGGCATAACAGAGAGAATGCGGATTGGTGTGGAAATCCCCCGTTCCGATCTGATCGGCAAACCGCCTCGGGTGGGTCCTGGGATCGGTACCCGCCACGCCGTCAAAATCCACGTGACACTGCATACAACTCGGGTCCTCCCCCTCCACATCGTGGCAGGCCACACACCGCTCAATATCCCGACGCGCCCACGCTGCATGCCGTCCCCCACCCGATCCCATCCCGGCCACCACCCAGGGGGTGGGATCGCCCGGCAGGGGGCCGTGCCAGACCGGTTTGAACCGCGCTTCGTCTCCCTCAATCCGGTGACAGTCAACACAGAACGATGTTGCATGGCAGGTGGCGCACTGCCGTTCTTTCCCAACAGCGTCCAGCGAATGCGTAAACCGGTAATTCAGTTCATGCTGCCGCTGGAGGATCTGTCCCACCCGCCCCCGGTCCTGCGGTGCCCCGGAAGCCATCCGTTCCGCAGGCGCCTCCAGCGCCACCGTCAGGGCCCCGGCATGGCAGTCTTCGCACCAGGTATCCTGGTGGCACTTGGCGCAGGGCATGTCGGCTGCGCGAGAATGTTGCTTATGCTCGTAAATCCAGTCGGCCCGGTGGTTCTGGGGGCGAATGACCTCCACTTTGGGGTGGCAGGTATCGCAATCGTAGGGGGCCTCCGCATCCTGATGGCAGGTCAGACACTCCTCCATCACCGGCCAGTGCACCCTGCTGGCATAGTCGGTCCCGGCCATATTCCGGTGGCAGTCCTGGCACACCAGGTCCAGCTTGTCCAGGTGAAACTGGTGCGGGAAATCGATCACCCGTTCCGGATTCTCAAATGCCACCGGGTGCGCCGGGTGCTGGTGGCACTTCTCACACTGCGCCGGGTCCTCCACCTCCTCCTTGTGGCAGTTCGCGCAGGTCTCCTCCACAGGCAGAATATTGTCCGAAGCCGCCTTGCTGGTGGGCGCCTTGACGTGGCAATCGGTGCAAAGCAGCCCGATATCCAGCAGGTGGTAGCGGTGGGAAAACTTGATGATCGCGCTCCGATTCTGTTCGGGAATCGTAATCGGAATCTCCGCTTCGCCGGCCCATCCCCACCCTGAAACCAGCGCAAAAACCGCTCCCATCCCCCACAACAGAGCCCTCATGGCGCCCCCCTCCCCGGTCCTGGCCCCCTGAAAAACCACGTGGTCGCCCGAAAGAAAAACCGGAGGTCGTGCGACATGCCGGGAAAAGGATTTGCCCTGGTCGCCAGCTTCAGGTCCTGCATCAGATTCTGTCCCTGTAAACTCAACGACAGGCGCCGGCCCGGCCGGTAGGTGACCCCCAGCGTAGAAGTCGCCACCGTACTGCGCGCCCCCTCCCCCTCATAGAGCCGGAACCTGGACAGGTGGAAACCGCCGTCCATCCAGACCTTCCGGTTCATCCGATAGCGCAAACTTGCCGTCAGCCCGTCGGCAACGCCCCCATACCCCCTCCGCCGGATGTAGCCGACATAGCCGTTCAACACATTGGCGCCCAGGTTGATCCGGTAGCCGTCATCCCCCTCGTAATCTACCTTTGAAACCTCCCCGAAAAGGCTTAAGAAACGGTTAAACCGGTAATTTCCCCGGAAGGACGCCTCCCGGTTGCTGCTGTGGGTAAAGAGGCTGAAAATGCTGTTTCGGTCCACATAGGGTTTCCTGTAGAGCACCTCTCCCGAAAGGGTGAACCCCTGATAAGAGTACCGCAACACCCCTTCCATCCGGCGCGTCTGCAGTGGGTCGGGCATGCTCAAATCCCACCGCAGATACAGGCTGAGCAGCCGTCCCAGCCTTCGCTGCAGGTCAAACCCCACCATCTGCTGCTCCACCTCCCCGGCCTGGATCTCCAGGCTGCCAAGCCCGGCAGCCATCCGGCTGCTGCTGAGGTAGGGCCTGGCCTGACGGCTGCGCCGGTAGAAACTGACCCCAAGGCTGGTCTCCAGCAGCCGGGACGACATCAGGTGCACCCCAAACATATGGCCCTCGCCCCACCCGCTCACGCCCTCCCGGTCCACCGGGACCAGCGTCCCGGCATAGGCATCCAGCCGGCCCAGCCCCCCCAGGTCCACATCGGCGCGAATCCCATCGATCCGCCCCACCCCCACACCGGCCAGCACCAGCTGCCGTCCACCGGTGAGCACAAACCGGTCCTCATCCGCTTCCCACCGGAAATATCCGTGATAAAACCGATACTGCGGGTCGTTCCCGGCCCTGTGGAGCAGATCCAGAGAAGCGCGCAGGTAGGCCTGGAACGACAGCTCCGAACGCCCCAGTCCCATCACCCGAAACCGGGCCGTCTGATAGGCCCGGAGGTCCCCACGGCTCACCGTATCCGGATACGACCGCTCAAAGGTATAGACCGCTGTGGTAAACCGCCCCGTAACCCCGGTTCCGCCAGCGGACCCTGCAAAGAGCAACAGGGCGGCTATCCCGTATACCCAGCGCATCGCCCCCCTCCTCTCAACGGGTGTATCGGTGTTCCCAAATAAAAAAACGGCCTTTAAACCCGAAGACCGATTGGACCGGCTAAGATGGGCCAGGGCCATCCAAAACAACGGCCCGGCCTGCTCAACCGCCTGTTATAGACATCAACTCACCTGACGTCGTGGGAAGGTCGTCAAGTGGGGCCATAACGGAGGTGGGGGAACAAGCAGACCGGGCAACCTCCATCTTTCCAAATACTTATTCATACAATAATAACAAACTGGAGAGAAAAGCGCAACCCTCACCTCCTCTGAAGCGTCTTCCTCCTGCCGGACCATACGCCCAATTTCGGGCCAGCGCTTCTTCTCCGCCGGCCCGGGTCAGGCCGACGTTCCAAACTGCCGGGCAAAGTCTACAAAATCCGGAAAATCCACAGCCCCATTGCCGTTCAGATCGTACTTCGGATCAAATCCGGCATCTCCGCTGCGTTTTCCAAAATTGGTCGCAAACGCCACAAAATCGTCAAAATCCACCTTCCCGTTCCCGTCAAAATCGCCGGTCAGACCGGCGCTGACATCCTCCTCAACCCTCAGCATATTCACAACCGAAAGCGGCGGTGGGAGTCCAAACGACAACAACGTGGCGGTGTAGACCCCCAGTGGAACCTCCTGAATCAGCCGCAGCGTATCTCCATCTACGGAATACCCCAGCGTATCCGGGGGGACAATCATCGTATCCGGCACATCCGGCTCCAGAATCAGGCTGGTCTCATCCAGCTGGTAGGTCCCCTCGTGCTGATTCTCACTCTTAATGACAAGAAGGGTATCTATCCCTAAAAACCCCACGGAGACCCAGGCCTGTGAGGATATCGCGTAATCTGCATCAAACATCTCATCCTCATCCAGTTCCAGCGTTCCGGACACCGACCCGCTGACCGACAGCGAGTCAACCAAAGCCAGCAGCGCGGGGGCCACGTAGATCTGCAGGGCAGTACTGTCCGCTTTCCAGGTCCCCACCGGATTGCCCCCTTTGGCCTCCGGTTTTGCATTCAGCATCTGTGCGCCGGCCCCGGCAGACCAGAAGACCAGCAGCCCGCCCAGCAACACCAGGGTGATCTTGTGCATCGCAACTCCTTTCTCAACCCACCGGTTCGGATATTGACAGCCTGTCAGGCTATAATATATAAAAATATGAACCATTAAGCAAAAAAATATAATCTCCGAAAAGGGTACAGGCAGACAGGCGGTCCTGTCCGCGCCAAAGCAGCCACCATCACTCCCCCCTTGAGGGGGAGTCGCAGAAGCCGAGCCGACAGGCGACGGCTGATGCGGTGGGGGGGCGGGCTGGAGCAACAGTTGTCGGGTGGGGCTCTCACCCACTGGAGACCTGCGTCTTTTCACGGCGCACTGAATTTTTCAGGCTAATATACCTCTTTCAGTTTTCAGTCTTTCTGCAATCCAAACCTTGATGATTGACTGTCGGGTTATGCCCAGCCGCCTGGCTTCCTTATCCAAAGAATGGATCATCCAGATTGGGAAATCCACATTGACCCTCTTCTGTTCCTGGGCAGGCCTTCTCGCCTGCTTAAGGTCCAAAGATTCGGTAATGTTTTCTCCCTCGTCAAACTTCCTATCCAGTTCTCTCGCTTTCATAGATTTCGATCTCCTCTTTTCGGGAACGACGAACAGAAATAATCCGAATTTTCTTCTCACGATAAGTGATGATACCTGACCAGCAGGTTCCCTCAAATCTTCCAATCACCAGAAATCTGGGTTCATCTTCGGTACGGGCCGGAACCTCAATGAAGCCAGAATCTTCCCACAGGCGTTGGGCTTCAATGAAATCGATGCCGTGTTTCTTTAGATTTCTCTTACTCTTGCGGTCGTCGAATTCGAATTCTAAAGGTGGCATCGGTTTATTTTTCTCACTATAGCGTATTCAATATCACAAAAACCCTTTGAAGGAAAGAACTTCGACTCAATAAGTGTTATTTTTATATAGAAAATATACTATTTTTGTATAAATTTCGCAACATGAAAGGTTGGGGAGTTTCCTGAGGGCCACGCCTCGGTTTCAACATGTCGTGTTGAGGCTGGGTAGAGCGTCCTGCGTGTCTGCGATAGGGTAGGCCGCAAGCGGGTTGTCCGGCTTCTGTGGGAGGTGGGCCTTTGGGGGGTGAGCCTGCCTGCCTGTGCGTCGCACGCAGACAGGCAGGCGCTGGACGGAACCGCGCGGAAAAGTCCCTTCACCCCTGCAGCCTCGCCTTATTGGATGTCCCCACTGTGGGATTCAGAATCGAATCCCGAATGTCCTCATAGAGATTAGAGTCATGAGACCTCCGGCA
>JAAXHW010000100.1 GCA_012270675.1 Candidatus Latescibacterota bacterium
GCTGGGGATTTTAAGACAGCTTCTAACACAGAACAGCCCCGGTCTCTCCGTATCCGACAATCCGCCTTCAAATAAGGAGATCCCCAATGCACCCCTTCGAAGCCCTCTCGGTACCTCAGGGCAGCGTCGGCATCCACTGGTTCGGACAGAGTTCTTTCGCCCTGAAAAACACCTCGGGCCCCATCGTCCAGGTCGACCCCTACTTTCCCCGGGAGCGTCCCGCCGACCGGTTCATCCACGCCCGGTCCCCGCTGGATGAGGCAACGCTCAAAACCGACTTCGTCCTCCTCACCCACAACCACGGAGACCACACCTGCATCGAGTCCCTCCGCCGCATCCACGCCGCCTTCCCCGAAGCCCGCTACATCGGCCCTCCAGAAAGCGTGGCGAACATGCTGGAAAACGACATCCCCGGGGGCCTCCTCACAACCGTCACGGCCGGAGGGTCTGCCTCTCTGGGCCCCATAACCGCCCACGCCGTCTGGTCCAAACCCATGGAAGGCGTGCCGGAAGAGGGGATCTCCCCCCCCGACGTCCAGCACCTCGGCTACGTTGTCGAAGCCGGGCCGGTACACGTCTTCATTTCCGGAGACCCCATCAACACCTTCGCCGACCACGACGAACTCCTCCAACCTGTTGCCTCCCTCCAGCCCAACATCGGCCTGCTCACCACCCACCCGGACGAAGGCGAATTCCCCTTCTTCGCCGGATCGATCGAAACCGCCCTGAAACTCGGCCTGGAGGCGGCGGTGCCGGCCCACTACGACTGTTTCGTCACCCGCACCTACGCCCCCCACGAATGGGCCGCCATGTTTCCGGAGGTCGGCCCCCCGCCGATCATCATCCCCTACAACGACGCAATCGTCTATCCGGGTTGACCTTATCCCTTTCGGCGAAACAATCGACGCAAATAGAGAAAGGACAATGTGCAAACCCAAAAACATCACGCCGTCATCTTCGACGTGGACGGCCTCATCATAAATACCGAAGAACTCTACTGGAAAACGTTCAACAAAACCCTCGGCGATTACGGCTTCTCGCTCACCCGGAGAGAATACAGCGTCTGCGTGGGACACCCGGTGGAAGACAACTGCCGGTATGCCGTTGATCGCTACCGTCTTGAAACCTCGCCCGGGGCCTTCTGCAAAATCTGGATGGAGCGGTTCGAACGGGCCATCTCCGATCCGGAAAAGATTGCCCTCATGCCCGGCTTCCTGGACCTGTTGGCGCACGTCAGGCGCAAACCCTACCGCCTGGGCATTGCCTCTGCCACGCAGCGCCCCCGCATGGAAAAGACCCTCCGCAACGGCCTGCTTTCCCGCCTGGAGGGCCTCTCTTCCCTGAATGAAATCTTCAAGGCCATGCTCTCCGGCAGCGACATCCAGCGGCCCAAGCCCGCTCCTGATATCTACCTCCTGACCGCAGAACGCCTCGGCGTATCCCCCCGAACATGCCTGGCCTTCGAAGACAGCGAAGCCGGCGTCCGGTCTGCGAAGGCTGCGGGCATGGACGTCATCGCCGTCCCCAACCTCTTCACCGCCCACCAGGACCACAGCGCGGCCGATGCTGTCCTGGCGCACCTGATGGACGCGGTGGTGGAAGGGCATGTGTGACAGGCTCATGCATACGCTTCCGCATCGTCCTCCGGTTCGTAGCCAAGCTCCTCGCGCGCGTTCTGAAGGTCCCAGTAAGCCCGGGTATTATTGGAAATCCCGAAGTAGACGCCGAACCCCACCGACTCGGCCTCAATGCTTCGCCACACAAGCTGCACCGTATCCCGGTGACTCAGCCAGGAGGAGAGAATCCGGTCGCCCCCCCGGTTGATTACCGCCTCGGCCGGTTGAAAGGACCCGATGCGGAGACAGATCACGGACAGCCCGAAGGCGTCCACATAGTACCTCCCCAGGTCCTCTCCGAATGCCTTGCTCACCCCGTAGTAACTGTCCGGCCGCGCCGGCATCTCCGGCGTCGTATAAACCCCGTCCTGTTCGTAGTACCCGATCACATGGTTGGTGCTGGCGAACACCACCCGGTTCACCCCGGTCCTCCGGGCAGCCTCGTAAATATTGTATGTCCCCCGGATATTTGTCTCCAGCACCTCCTCGAACGACGACGCCCCGGACGGATTGCCGGCCATGTGCACCACCGCATCCACCCCGTTCACGGCCTCGACCATCCGGTCCAGGTCGGTAATGCTGCCAACGCAGACCTCTTCTCCCGGCGCGCCCGGCAGCACGGTATTGTGATACAGCAGCCTCAGATCGTAGCGCGCTTTCAACCCCTCTCGCAGCACCTGTCCGATCCTTCCGGCTGCGCCGGTAATCAACACCTTTTTATGGCACATATCCCTTCCTTTCACCGCAGTGTCACATCCTATCCTTCTACGGTAAGCATACGCTCTGCGTTCCCACCCAGGACCGCCGCCGCGTCCTCGTCGGACAGATCGGTCACAACGCGGGACAGCGCGGCGTAGGGAATGAACAGAGGGGCATGGGACCCGAAAAGGAGCTTCTCTCTCAACCCGTCCTCTACCAGCACCTTCAACGCATCCATCCCATCGGCCTGGGACACGTCGGCATAGAGGTTGGGCAACCCCAGCAGCCGGTCTCTGAGCGCCCGGATTTCGGCCGTCCTCGGCCCCCCGATGACCACCGTCAAAGAAGGATGCCGTCCAGCAGCATCTGCGACCTCGGCTGCAGCCACATCGGGCACCTGCGCCAGGGGATGCTGCCGCCTGGGGTCTTCCAGGCGCGTCTGCACAATAACCGCCAGCCCCTCCCGTGCCAGGGCCCGGAGGAGACCATCGGCGTCGGCAAGCGCATAGGGCGAATAGGCGGGCAGCAGCCGGACCAGTCTGACCCGCACCCGAACCGCCCGGTCCAGTTCGTCCCGCCAGGTCGCCACGGTGGGGTCCAGCACGGGCACCGGCCAGATGGTGTCGGTGGTGCCGGCCGCCCGGTAAAGCGCGCCGTTGAAGCGGTGGGGGTTCCGGCACCAGGCCGCTTCCAGGGGCGAGATGCAGATCCGGTCCACCCCATATTCCTGGAGCGAAGCCCGTACGCTGTGGAGGTCTCCGACCACCGGGTGCGAGGGCCAGTATCCTGTAAATGCGTTCAGATCGATAATCATGGTGCATCTCCTTCCAGAACCCCGACCCCTGCCCACGCTGGCAGCAGCCGGGCCGTATTGTTCCAGAGGATGTCCTGCTTGGTCACATCAGGCAGGTGGGTGCCCAGCGTTTTGCCCATCTGCACCCCGAAGTGGCGGATGGGGGCGTCCGAGCCGTACACCACCCGCTCCGGCCCCAGAGCGTCCACGGCGACCTCGACGAAGCCGCTTTCCGGGTCGCCTCCGGAGGTATCCACGAAAATATTCGGACAATCGACCACGTCTTCGATCCCGCGCAGGCCGTGGCCGTTGAGGTGCGCCATCACAATCCGTGCTTCCGGATGGCGTTTTGCCAGGTCCGCAACATCCGCGGGAAACGACTCGCCCACGAGATTCCCCGTCGTCTTCATCCACGCGTGCTGGAGCACCGGTACCCCCAGCGCCACCGCCCGCTCCAGAATCGGGTCCAGCCCCGGGTGCGTCGCCCGCCGCGCCACCCACAACTTGATCCCGCTCATCCGTTCGCCCGCCACACACCGGTCGATCTCCTCCACTGCCTCGTCCGGATACATCGGGTTTACATAGCAAAACGGCAGGAACACCTCCGGCGCGGCCTCCCGCATCCTCAGCGCATAGTCGTTCGCCTCCCGGCACTCCGCCACCGACGGCTCCCGGGGACAGGTCGTATACAGCGAAAACAGGCACATCTTCTCCACCCCCGACCGCTTCGCCGATTCCACCAGCAGCCGCGCATCCTCCCGGACCGACGCCACCTTGTAAAGCCCGAAACAGTCCAGCGGGTGCACGTGCACATCCAGCGCCGGCCAGGGCGACCGCAGCCGGTTTCGGACATCGTCAGGTGTCATTTCCTTACTCCCGGGTGTTGGATAACCGATAAAGAGACTTGACCTCTATACCAAACCTATCTATCTTTCAAAAGGAGAGCAAGACAAATTCTCGAACAACTGACACGGGAACCCGCAACATGGCTGAAACCCTCACAACGTTCATTACAGGTGAAGAACTGTTCAAAATGGGCGACATCGGACGCTGCTGTCCCTTTCCTGAAATGCTATGAACGCCCTCATCCTCGCCGCCGGATATGCCACGCGCCTCCATCCGCTAACCCGTGACTTTCCCAAGCCGCTCCTGGAGGTCGGGAACAAAACCATCCTGGACCACCTCGTCGACCAGATCCGAACCGTCCCTGAAATCGAGCACGGCCTCCTGATCACCAACCATCGGTTTGTAGACCACTTCCGGCGGTGGGCTGCGCATCAAGCCGCAACCGCGCGTCAAAGCCGGCGCGCGCGCGCCGACCTCCGATTCGACATCATCGACGACGGAACGGCCTCCGTCAACGACCGGTTGGGCGCAGTGGGCGACATTCAGTACGCCATTGCGCGCCACGGCATCGCGGACGACCTTCTGGTGTGCGCTGCGGACAACATCCTCCTGTTCCCCTTAGAGCGCTTTGTTGGCGCCTATCGCGCCAACCCCGTGTCCCACATCTGTGTGCGCGCCATCGAAGACGTGGAAGACCGCAAGCAGCGGGGCATCGCCGTCTTGAACGACGGAGGCCGCATCGTCGAATTCGCCGAAAAGCCCGGGTGTCCCGGGTCCCCCTGGGGGTCGCTGCCGCTCTACATCTACCCCGCAGCCATCCTCCCACGCATCGGTGAATACCTCAAAAGCGGTGGAAACCCCGATGCGCCGGGCCACTTCATCGAGTGGCTCTGCGGGGTAGAACCCGTCTATGCCTACAAAATTCAGGGGTCAGTTCTGGACATCGGCAACCATGAATTGCTCGCCGAGGCAAGAGAAGCTTTCCGTTCGTAACCGGCATATGGCTACGGCACACACCTTTTCAAAAACGCCTATATCATCGCGGCCGAAAACAGCGCAGCGAGCCACAGCCGGTTGACCGAATTCAACGCTTCGTTCTCCGGCTACTACGAATAAGATCCTGTTTTAACAGGCTTATAACCTATGCAACGCTCACGTAAAAATAATGTTTTTGCTTGACAAATGTGCGAATATCCACCATGATTTAGAGGCGCACTGAAGTCCAGTACATAAAGCCAGGAAACTTCAGTCAGGAGACCTCCGGCAGATCCTCTTAGGATGAGGCTTGAAAGGTCCTCTAACTGGGGAGCTCCTGAACTGAGTATAATATAAGGCTTGAAAACAGCGAATCGCTCAAAGCGGTTGAAAGTTATCGGAAAAACGAACTGCCATGAATCGAAGCCTCAGCAGAACCCTCCTGACCCTCTGCCTGTTCGAGCTCCTCGCCGAACCGGCGTCTGCACACGTCTCCGGCCCGGACTTCGACGGCGACCACTATGTCGGATTCTCCGACTTCGTCCTCTTCGCCGGGGCCTTTGGCTCCACCCAGGCCCGGTTCGACCTGACCAACGACGGACGGGTGGACTTTCAGGACTTTGTCGCCTTTGCCAGAGACTTTGGAAAGGTGGTCCGTGAAGAGGGGGAAACAACCATGGTCGTCACACCCTCCACCTTCGAGAGCCTGCAGCGCTACGTCTTCAACGAAAACTGCATCAGCAGCTCCTGTCACACCACGTCCACCGCTGCCGGGGGCCTCTCCCTGGAGCCCGACGTGGCCTACGAAAACCTGGTGGATCGGGCTTCTCAGAATCCCACCGCGTTCGAAAACCGCATGAAACGCGTCGTTCCCGGTGCTCCCGATCAAAGCTTCCTCATCAAAAAACTGACCGGCTCCGGCGTGGGCTATGGAGACCCGATGCCGAGGGGGTCCAGCCTCAGCGGAGTTCAGATCGACGCGGTTCGCACCTGGATCGCCGCCGGTGCTCCCAGGCAGGGTGTTGTGGAAGGCATGCCCGACCTGAGTTCTCTTGCAATCAAGCGGGTCTTTGAACCGCCGTCGCCGCCAGAGCGGGGCATCCAGATCCACCTTGAGCCCTTTGCGGTCGAACCCGGCAAGGAACGGGAGATCTTCTCGGCCATGAGACTTGGCGCCACAGAAGACCTCATGGTCAATAAGATCGAAATCGCACAGCCCGAAGGCAGCCACCACTTTATCATCTACAAAGCTGACGACGAAGAGGCCCGGAAACTCCCGCCCGGCCTCCGGGAGTTCAATCCCGCCACCCCCCTTCAGAACCTCGGCATCTTCAGCCGCCGGTTTATCATTGGCACGCAAACGCCTTACACCCTCCTGGAATTTCCGGAAGGCGTTGTCATTCCCATGCCCGCAAACGCCGTCTATGAGCTCAACTCCCACTTTGTCAACACCTCGGGGGCAAACACCCTCGTCGGCGAGGTCTACATCAACTTCCACACCATCCCCGCAGACGAGGTAAAGCACGTCACAAAACCGATCTTTGTCAACTACCTCGGCCTTGCAATCCCCCCCGGCCAGACCGTCACCTCCGGCAGGTCCTGGACGCTCGACCGGGATATCAACCTTCTTCTCCTTTCCTCCCACATGCACCGGCACGGCAGACAGTTCGACATCTTCCTGGGCGAAAATCGGATCTACCGGAGCCTCGACTGGGCCGACCCGAAAACCCTGCTCTTCGACCCGCCCCTTCAGGTAAAAGCCGGCGAAAAGGTCCGGTTCGAATGCACCCACGAAAACGACGACAAACCCTTCACCATCCGCTTCGGATTTACCGCCGAAAATGACGAGATGTGCATTATGCTGGGCTACTACTACTGACCCCTCTCAACACCACCCCGCCGCTTTCGACATCAACGCGCATCATCACCCTCCTTCCGTGTCCTTCTCTACCCTTCTGTGTGCTTCGATATCAAAGCCTGCCTCTTTCAAAGACACCCGTCTGCCGGTCCGGTGCGCCTGACGGGCAGCCGTAGCGACCGCAATATTTTCAAGCATCTCCCCGTAGGACACCGGCGGCCTCCCGGTCTCAACCATCTGTTTGACCTTCTTGAGAATCTCAAAAGCGCCATAGGGAAACTCAAAATCCCCCAGGTCGGAAGAATGAATGGCCCCCAGGCGACCAAAAGCGCTCGTGTAAAACGCGCAGTGGTACGTAGCGCCGGTGTCGGCATTCAGCATCACCCCGCATGGCGGAAAGCCCGGTTTGTCGGGGTAGTTTAAATGGATAAAGCCGAGCGGATTCTCCCCCATGCATTCAACCGACGCCACACCCGGGCCGAAAAAATTCTGGGCCAGCGAAATCGCGTGGATCTGTCCGGCAAGGCTCGGCCCTCCCCCTTTTATCGACACAAACGCCACCTCGCCCACCTCGGGAAACCGATCGGCAAAAAGCCTGGCCTGCGGCAGTGTGCGAAGGATGGACAGGGACAGGACGGGGACCTCATGTCTTTGGGCCAAGTCAACAATCGCCTGCGCATCTTTCAAATCACAGGCAAGCGGCTTGTCGATAAACGTCGGCACGCCTTTCTCGATACCCGGCGTCGCCAGTTCCAGATGGTCCGAGCCGTCGTAGTTGCAATCCGCAACAAACACCAGGTCCACATCGTCGGAGACCTCGTCGAAGGTCTGACAGACGCCTGGCCGGGTCTCAAAGACCGTCGCGAAAACCTCCGCCGCTTCCGGCGACTCGTCCCATACCCTGGTAATTTCAAAATCGTGCAGCGAAGGCACCGTCATGCGCGTGGGATCGCTGTAGTGGGTATAAAAATAGAAATGCGCCCCACCCGTCTGCCAGGTATATGTGGCCTCAGACCGATCGGCCACGGGGGCCTGCAAACGCATGGGATCGTGCCTGGCCATCAATGCCCCATAATACATCCCATGCATATCGCACCGGATCAGACCAACTCGAATCTTATCCATAACACACTCCTATCCAGGTGTCTGAATTTTTAATATGTTATATGGATACCGGAAAACAATCCGAAAATGAAACCGAAATACGTAAAATTTTCCCAAAGAACAAAATTTTTTTTGCTTGACAAATGAACGAATGTTCACTATATTTAGAGGCGCACTGAAGTCCAGTACATAAACTCAGGCAACGTGGTTCGCAATCGGCCAGGAAACTTCAGTTACGGAGGGTAGACCCATGAGTATTGCACGTGCAGAAGGCCAGTGGTTCGACGGTGAAAAATCTCTGGAATACTACTATCAGGAGGTGGACCGGTACCCGCAAATCACGGCCCGGCAGGAACAGGACCTGGCAGCCCGCATAGAATGTGGTGACGAAAAGGCCCTGGAAAAGCTGGTCCAGGCCAACCTTCGGTTCGTCATCCACATTGCCAAAAGCTTCCAGAACCAGGGGCTCTCGATGGCCGACCTCATCAACGAGGGCAATCTCGGCCTCCTGACCGCCGCTCGCAAGTTCAACCGCCGCAAAGGCTGCAAATTCATCACCTATGCCGTCTGGTGGATCCGCCAGAACATCCTCAAAGCCCTCGAGGTCCAGACCCGGAACATCCGGGTTCCCGCCAACGTCTTTAACGACCTCAACCGGCTGCGCAGGGCCGAAACCGGCCTTGCCCAGGACCTCAACCGCGATCCCACGCTGGAAGAGGTCGCCGCCGAGGTCAACTTCCAGGCCGAAAAGGTCGCCCATATCCTCGATGCAGCGTCCAATACGATTTCCATGCACACCCCCTCCTGTGGTGAGGCCGACATCGGCCTTGAGGAATCGGTCCCGGACCTCCAAACCCCGCTGCCGGACGAATCCCTCTTCCGGAAATCCAGATCTCAGGCAGTCAGCGACGTATTGCGTACCCTTTCCGACCGCCATCAGCAGGTTCTCTCCCTCGTCTTTGGCATGGATGGGGCAGAACCTGCCACCTATCAGCAGATCGGAAGCCGGCTCGGCATCAGCCGGGAACGGGTGCGCCAGCTCAAGGAAGACGCCCTCAACAAACTGAAGCAGCCGACCCTCCGCAAACGCCTCGCCGCATATGCCGAGTAGAAGGGATACCCGGCGGTTTTCACCCCCTTCCAGAGGCGCAGCGCCGGGCCATTTCGGTTGATGAAATGGCCCGGCGTTTTATGTCTGGCCTCCACAGCGAGAAACGTCTCCCTCCCCGCCATCTTTCTTCTTGACTTAACAGGGCAAAATTCTTCAATTTAGGAGCCGCTCCCTTACCCCCACCATACCAGAGGTCCCTGCGATGAAGGTGATTCTGCTTACCGCAGCTGCCGCCCTGATCCTGATCTGGGGCGCTATCCTGGCCATAGTCAAGTGGATACACCCCTTCGAAACAAAACATCTGCTGGGGTTTGGCGGCTACGTCAGCGTGGTTTCCGGCATCCTCATCTACCTGGTCATCCAGACCGCCATCACCCGGCAGGAAGCCGCACTCGCCAACACCAGGGCACAGCTCAATCAGGAACTGGACAACTTCCGGAAAAAACTCGGTGAGGTCCAGATTCGGGTCATGCAACAGCTTCAGGAAAAGGCCGAACTCACCCAGTCGGAGATGGAAGTCCGTGGCAATCTGCAGACAGAACGGGCCGGGCATGCCCGCACCCGGAAAGAACTCGCCAATGTTCAGACCCGGCTGATGGACGCACAGGCGGAACTCATCCGGGAAACCGATGCCCACCGCGCTCACAGGGACAGCCTCAACACCGAACGTGCCCTCCACCATTCCACCCGGAGCAGCCTGAGCCAGGAAGCAAAAAGGCACAGACAGACCCGGCACAATCTGAATACCACCCGGGGCTCCCTGGAAAAGGCCCGGGAGCGGCTGGCCATTCAGAAGGCCGATATCGGCCGTCTCCGGAAGGACCTCAAACAGACCGAAACACGTTCCCGGAAGGCCCTGGAGAACGCCGAAATCGCCCAGAAAAAACTCATGCAAAAAGCCGCCTCTCAGCAGCAAGCCCTGAAGCTGCTCCAGGCCTCTGTGGATTCAATCTACCGGAAGGTCCTCAAAAGACCCAGAGTCCCCCCCCCTCCCAAACCGCAGAAAAAGTAGCTATCATGCGCCCCTGACTTGCCGCCTTGCCTGGCGTATCTCCTCTGTCCAGAACAGATTTCGCTTGCCCTGTAGAGAGATTGAATTTATCTTACACCGGCGTTCTGACACCTTGTGGAAAACAGGAATGTGGAAAACGGGAAGGAAACACCTGTGGAGAATGGAAATGGGGCGTCTGCGGACAGCAGGAAAATCATCCTGATCGTTGGTGCGGTCACCGTTGTACTGGCCATTATCCTGCTGGTTGCGTTCCTCCCAAAAGAGCCTGAAATCGATCCGTACGTCGTACAGCTGGAAGGGGAAGTGGCGATTTACACGGCGCGCATCGACTCCCTGAACGCCATTGTAGATGGGCTCAACGGCCGTCTCAACAACATCCGGGCGCAAATGGACACCTCCAGGGCCGCCAACCGCACCCTGATTGCCTCCCTCCACAGAGTCACAAACCAGATGAAAGCGTTTCAGCGCCTCTACCAGAAACAACAAACGCTCAACAGAAAACTGGTCGCCGAACTGAGACAGGCCAAACAAGAAAAAGAACGGGCCACAATGCAGACCAGACGACTCAAAATCCAGGTCGACAGCCTCAACAGTGCATTGTATGAAAAAACCATTCGCCTCGTCCGGCTCGAATCCACCCTCGCAGAGGCCCTGCAGGAGGTACAGGCCATGGCGGAGACCGTCACCTCCGTCCTGGTCTACGTCGGCACCGAAGACGAACTCAAACAGGCGGGCTACCTCAAGACCGGCAGATCCGTCATCCTCAGAAAAAACTACCGATCGGTCAGCTTCCCCGATGTCATGGAAAGCGCTGTCCTCCGGGTGCCGCTTGGTGAACCCCTGGCGCTTCAGGGCGAACTGGCTGCCCTGGCCGACAGGCACGGCAAACTCGGCAAAGGTGAAGAATACGAAGTCACCAAAGGCCCTCCCGGCCAGACCCTCGTCACCTTCATCGACTCCACCCTCCAGGGACAGCGCATCCTGGCTGTGCTCAAAAATAAAAAATAAAAGGGACGATGCCTCTTTCAACCTCTGACCGGTCCCTGGATGACCGGTCTTTTTTTACCCCATCCGATTCACCACATGTGCACAAACACCGCCGGTCGCACCTTGGCCCCTGTGGGCGCCGTTGAGAGCAGCGAATCGGCATACGCCGCGTCGTTCACCAACCGCTCCCGGCTGCCCCCCCTCAAAAAAAGGTGCAAATTCCGGTCGGGTTGCACTACCATATCCGCGACCGCCTGCTTGAATTCTCCCGGCCTCAGCATCCGGCTCACCGATCTGCCGTCCTGTGAGAGCCCCGGTCCCTTCGAGGTGTAAATCACCACCGTATCCTCCGGATTGGGGGCATGGTGGTGCACGCGCCACACCGGTTGGGACACGTTCAGTATGAGAATGCCCAGGGTGAGCATCAGCATCATAATCCCCAGAAAAAGCTCCTTGCTCACATCGTGTTCTTCGGCCTCAACAACCGCCCGCCTGAGCAACCGTCCCCTCATTGCCCGTCCCTCCCCTCAAGCGCCTCGTCCCTCAGCGTCAGCCATCTGCGTTCCAGCACCGCCATCCGGGCCAACAGCACGTCGAACGCCTTTCGGAGCGGCAGGTAAGCCAGCAGGGCCACCAGGGTCGTCTGAAACGCCAGCACCAGCCCGCCGGCCATATTCCGCAGCACCTGGAACGTCTCGGTGGTCTCATCCAACCCGGTCAGTTCCCGGGCCATCAGGAGAATCCCGCACACCGTGCCCAGATACCCGTAAAACGGAACCCGGCTGAGCGCCCGCTGTCCAACCAGCAGCCGCTCCCCGAAAACCCCCACCAGTTCATCCACAGCCTCGTCGTCGCGCGCCTTCAAACCGGCGTAGGCCACAGTGCTTCGCAGAAGGTCGTCCAGTGCCGTTCGCCGGTACAAAGACAGCGTCGCTTCCTGCGTCCCCTTTCCCTGTTTCCGGTGGTCCCGTTCCTCGGCGTCCAGACGCATCCAGATGTGGATCAGCACCACCAGATGCCCGGCCGAAGCCGCCAGGACCAGCGCGTAAGACGAGCGTCCCACCCACGCGATCCATCCCGCCCCATCCCCCACAAACAGATAATAGTAGATACACAGCGCGGCAATCCCCAACCCCGCAAGCCCCCCCACAATCGCACCGATCAGATTGGCATGTCCCTGCGGCAACCCGTAGCGGCGTTCCTCCCGGCAGACCACTGCCATTCGCTGCATCAGGACCAGGGCTCCGGCCATCGCGCAGACCGCCGAAAAAAGGGCCGATGACAGCATCTCTACCCAGGTCAATCCCCCCATGGAAACCTCGTTTTCCCTTCGGTCAAATCCTGCCATCGTGAAATCACATAGCCCATATAAAGCGCCAGAACCAGCGTCGGCACCCACAGGCCCAGCCGGGACGCCCGCCCACCTCCGCCCCATCCCCCTC
>JAAXHW010000101.1 GCA_012270675.1 Candidatus Latescibacterota bacterium
CGCCGCATGGAGGAGGACGAAGAGGCGCTGTTCCTGCCGGCCGGCGCTGCCTGGGCCCGGGCCCGGGACATCGTGGACCACGAACCGGTGAAGATGCTGCTGGTCGGCGACTCCTCCCGGCACGATTACAGCCGTCTCCACAGAGTGGCACTGCGGACCTTCGCTCCGCACCGGATCGTCCAGCCCCTTGACTCGCAACGGGACGCCGAGCTGGTGCGTGCCCTGGGGTTCCCCCGGCACGACGAACCGACCCTCTACATCTGCATGGGCGAACGCTGCCTGGCTCCGGTCACCACTCCCCACGAACTATGGGAGGTGGCCCGATCCAATCCCTGGGTGGCAACCTAGCCCCGGCCACCCGCTCCTGGGCCGTCGGCATCTCCCTTTTTCCATTGCGGATATGTGAAAAGCGTCACAATATGCGTTGATAATTGCCATTTATCGTTGCATATTCCCAATAATGTTCCGCTATCAATATCCAATAGACGGATTTTGTCAAGAAGTGTTGACATCCTGATAATCGATACCGTATATTGTATTCAGGAATACTAAACGGTCGCCGGGCACTCCGGGAGATTCCCAACCTGGGGGGCCCGGCGGAACGGAAAAGGAGGTCGGCATGGCAGCTCCCGAATTGCAGGTCAAAGACCGGGCGTTCATCCGGGAACTCGGCGGTTTCGACCCCGACGGCGCCCCGATGTTCTACTCCATGCCCTGCGCCGGGGTGAAGCAGTACACCTTCGACTACCGCCCGGCGTTGCGGAGGATTGTGAAGCGGTGGGAGCGGGAACAGGCGGAGAAAGAGGAACTGGTGGCCTGAACTACCCGCCCCGACGGTCCAAAACGGTCCAACGGGACAAACGCCAACAGGAGAATATTTCCGGCCCGGGGCCCTCCCCCGGGCCGGTGCTTTTGCAAAAATCCTCTGGCTCCTCGCCGGAAATTTCCGACGATCCGCTACCACAACCGATCCCCGACCCCCCGCCGTTTGTGAAGACTGACACAATGTTGACTGATAGTATTTATTATGTTTCATTAGCACGAACGAAGGGGGAACCACCAGCCCAGTCATCGTCGAGGAGGGATTATGGTTACTGAAGCCAAAGCCCTGGTCATCGGCAGCTACAAAGGGCGACATCCCGTGGTGCAGGCTTTCCGCAAGTCCGGGTTT
>JAAXHW010000102.1 GCA_012270675.1 Candidatus Latescibacterota bacterium
AACTGCTCAGAGGTCACGTACAGCACCGACAGGCCCCGCACGGCACAGGTGCGGCCTATGGCCTGGAGCAGGTGCGTCTTGCCCAGACCGGCGCCCGAGTAGAGGAACAGGGGGTTGTAGGCCACCCCCGGGGTCTCGGCCACGGCCTGAGCCGCGCTGAAGGCCAAGCGGTTGGAAGGGCCGACCACAAAGGACTCGAAGGTGTAGCGCGGGTTCAGCGACCGGAACTCGAACAACGGCTGGTTTGCTTCCTGGCTCACCCCGGGAGGCAGCTCGGCCCGCTCGACGGCGTAGGAAATTCCTTCGGACTTGACTTGCAACTGCAACTGGAGCGGATGCCCAGCAATCTTTTCCAGGGTGCGCTGCAGGGCATGAAACATTCGCCGCTCCAGCCACTCCACAGCGAAGGGCGTCGGCGCTTCGACGATGAACGTCTGTCCGTTATCAGCTACCCCTTCGGTGGACTTCAGCCAGGTCTCGTAGGTGGGGCGGGGCAACTGCATCTGCAAATCGCCCAGCACTGCCCGCCAGACCTCGCGGGCTGATGCGCTTTTCATGCCTGCTTACACTCCTGAACCCCTGTATATCCCCTCGCTCCCAGCCGCCGCATCCTCGGTTAAAGGCCGAAATTACCAACGCCGGGCCGGGGATGTCAACGGAGATTTCAACCCAAAATCCAGCCATTTTCCAGGCTTCGCGGCCTGAATTTTAGAAGTGTCAAAAGATTGTATCTGCCGACGAAATCCGCCCTCAAAGGGTATCATCCCTGCCCTTCATTTTATGTCTGCCGTTTATGTCCACTAGCTGCAACCCGGCGAGGATTGTCTGAACTGTGATTTTTATGATTTGGGGATTGCCCTGATTTATTTGGGACTTGCGCGGTTGAACGATTTCACCCTCACCCCCCGCTTTCGCAGGGGCAGGCTCTAACCCTCTCCCTCAAGGGAGAGGGGATAATTGAAGATGCCCTCAACTGCGTAAGTCCTATCATTATATTCATGGCCATCATGGCAATCACAAAAATCACAGTTCAGACAATCCCCGGCGGGCGTTTGCGGCAGTTCGTTGCGTTGGCTATAATTGCCCCGTCGTGTCCGGGCTGACCGCAGGAAAGCGCGCCCCGAATTGGATTCGGGGGAAATGGAGAATTGCCACAATGCCACCTCGAAAACCTCGCGGGCGGGCGGGAGACAA
>JAAXHW010000103.1 GCA_012270675.1 Candidatus Latescibacterota bacterium
CTATTAAAATTTTGTCCGACCCTCATCTCCAGGCGTGGGGGGTGCGGGATTACCCGGATGGCGTTGAAGGTCTGTAGACCTCTGTTTTCTGCCAGAAAGTGGCCCAGGCAAACCAGAAGGCGTTGTGGGCCGGTACCTGGCGCAGCCGGGTATTTTCCAGTTCGCCGGAGACCGCCTGGCCCTTCAGACTCCTGATAGATATTCCGGACCGGACGCTGGACGCTCCTGGGTTTGAGCAACCTCGCAAGGTCCGTGCCAACGGTGCAGGAGCGATCCGGTTTCTGGTATTAACGACTTGTTAAATGGAAATATATATGATTTTTCGAGAAAATGCGCGACCAAAATTCAATCGGGCCTTCCCGCCCGGTAGAGGATCGCAAGCGAGAGAGGGTCTATTGAAAACATGAGGGTGTGTTTTCCATTTGGGTCCGGAACGCTTATCGCTTGCTTTTGAGGCATTTTCTGTCTACATTGTTGGGCGATCTACACATTTGGTCACCGAAAGGGGTGCGCGATGTCTACATTTGAGGTGGTTGCTCCTTTCGTGCCTGCCGGAGACCAGCCCCGGGCGATTGACCAACTGGTTGAGGGGATCGCCCGGGGCGAGCGGTTTCAGACGCTGCTTGGGGCCACGGGCACGGGGAAGACGTTTACGATTTCGAAGGTGGTTGAAGCCGTCCAGAAGCCGACCCTGGTGATTTCTCACAATAAGACCCTCGCCGCCCAGCTCTATGGGGAGCTCAAGCGCTTTTTCCCGAACAATGCGGTCGAGTATTTTATCTCTTACTACGACTATTATCAGCCGGAGGCCTACAAACCGGTTACCGATACGTATATTGAAAAGGAGTCGGATATCAACGATGAGATCAACCGCCTCAGGCTGCGGGCGACGATTGCGCTTATGGAGCGGCAGGACGTGATCATTGTGGCCAGCGTGTCCTGCATCTACGGCATCGGGAGCCCGGCGGAGTACGAGGCGATGCATATTATCCTGGACCGGGGACAGCAGATCGATCGGGACGATCTGCTGCGCCGGCTGGTGGATATTTACTATGTGCGCAACGATGTGGAATTTGCGCCCGGAACCTTCCGCGTGCGGGGGGATGTGGTGGAGATTTATCCGCCCGAACGGGAGACAGCCGTCCGGGTGGAATTTTTTGGAGATGAGGTGGAGGCGGTCTCCAGCGTGCATGGTATGACCGGAGACGTGGTGGAGGAGCAGGATCGGGTAGCGATCTATCCGGCCAAGCATTTTGTGACGAGCGGTGAGCGGATTGAGCGGGCGATCGGGCAGATCGAAGTGGACCTGGCCGTGCAGCTGGAGGCGTTTCGGGCCCAGGGCAAGCTGCTGGAGGCCCAGCGCCTGGAGACCCGCACGCGGTACGACATCGAAATGATGCGGGAGATCGGCTCCTGCCAGGGGATTGAGAACTATTCCCGCTACATCGACGGGCGGACGCCCGGCCAGCCTCCTTATGTGCTGCTGGACTACTTTCCGGAAGATTTTTTGACTGTGATCGATGAGTCCCACGTGTCCGTTCCCCAGGTCCGGGGGATGTGGAACGGAGACAGGTCCCGCAAGGAGACGCTAATCCAGCACGGTTTCCGGCTGCCGTCGGCCCTGGACAACCGTCCACTCTATTTTGAGGAGTTCGAAAACAAGATCAAGCAGGTGATTTTTATGTCGGCCACGCCTGCGGATTTCGAACTGGAGCGGTGCCAGGGGATCGTGGTGGAGCAGATCATCCGGCCCACCGGGCTGGTCGATCCGGAGATCGCCGTCCGCCCGGTTCGGGGGCAGGTGGACGATCTGATCGATGAGACGCGGAGGCGGGTTGAAAGGGAGGAGCGGGTGCTGGTGACCACACTGACCAAGCGGATGGCCGAGGACCTGTCGGAGTACATGCGCGATCTGGGCATCCGCGCCCGGTATATGCATTCGGAGATCGACGCTTTGGAACGGGTGGAGATCATCCGGGATCTGCGTCTTGGCGAATTCGATGTACTGGTGGGGGTGAACCTGTTGCGCGAGGGGCTGGACCTGCCCGAGGTGTCGCTGGTTGCGATCCTGGACGCCGACAAGGAGGGGTTTCTCCGTTCAGAGCGTTCGCTGATCCAGACGGCGGGACGCACGGCCCGGAACATGGCCGGGACGGTGATTCTGTATGCGGAGGAGGTGACCGACTCGATGCGGCGGGCGATGGAGGAGACGAACCGCCGCCGGAAGCTCCAGCAGGAGTACAACCAGACCCACGGGATTACGCCCCGGACGATCTACAAGTCCAAAGAAGAGATTATGCAGTCCACGGCGGTGGCCGACGCCCGGCAGACGGAGGCGTCCCTTGCGGCCGAGGAGGCATCCGGGTATGCGGTGGAGACCGATCTGGTGGACCTGACCGCTGAACTGGAGAGGAAGATGGCGAAGGCGGCGGCGGATCTGGAGTTTGAGAAGGCGGCCGAATATCGG
The DNA here is from genome assembly GCA_012270675.1 of Candidatus Latescibacterota bacterium. Classification (GTDB taxonomy): domain Bacteria; phylum Latescibacterota; class UBA2968; order UBA2968; genus JAAXHW01. The sequence continues at coordinate 2,468 of JAAXHW010000103.1, forward strand.
GACGAGATCGCCCGGATCAGGGCACAGACAAGGGAAGCGTCGGCAGCGAATCGTGCGGGATAGGGTGTTGCGGATTGTGGACCGAAACTGAATCCGCAATCGATCTGTGGGGTGAACAATGGGTGAACTGGACTGGACGGCGGTCCGGGCGGTGATTGCCAGGGCGCTTGAAGAGGATGTGGGGGATGGGGACATCACAACGCTCTGGGCGGTTCGGGAGAATACCAGGGTCCGGGCGGATTTGATTACCAAAACACCGGGTGTGGCCGCCGGGCTGGGTGTGGCCGGGGCTGTGTTTGAGGCGGTTGAGCCCGGGATTTCTTTTGAAGCGACGGTTAAAGACGGCGCCTGTGTGGCCCCCCAGGATGTGCTGGCGGAGATTTCCGGTCCGGCCCGGGGAATTCTGACGGGGGAGCGGATGGCGCTGAATTTTTTACAGCGGATGTCGGGCATCGCCACGATGACGGCCCGCTATGTGGAGGCGGTGGAAGGTACGGGGGCACGGATTCTGGATACCCGAAAGACGGCTCCGGGGCTGCGGATGCTGGACAAGTACGCAGTGGCTGTGGGAGGTGGGCACAACCACCGGATGGGGCTTTACGATATGGTGCTGATCAAGGAGAACCACATCGAGGCCGCCGACGGGATCGGGCCGGCGGTGTTCGCGGTCAAGGCGGCCATGGCGCGGGAGGGCCGGCCGGTAAAGGTGGAGGTGGAGGTGAAGGATCTGGACGAACTGGAGGACGCAATCGCCGTGCGCGCGGACTGGATTCTGCTGGACAATATGGATTTGGAAACAACGCGCCAGGCGGTCAGCCGTGTTCAAAAACTCGGTGCGGACAGACCCATGCTGGAGGTCTCCGGGAATGTGACGCTTGAGACGGTACGCGCGGTGGCCGAAACGGGAGTGGACCTGATTTCGGTCGGGTCGCTGACGCATTCGGTAACAGCGCTGGATCTGAGCCTGCTGTTTCGGGGGTCGTGATATGTCCCTGTCCACTGCGCCGTGAGTGCTCTGCTTGATACGCCCTTCGCCTACCGGACGCTGGAGGCCCTGGGCAGCGTCCCCGGGCGTTTTTTACCGGTGGCCGATCTCCTCAAGCGTCTGGGAGGCCATTCGGATGACCTGCAGCGGGCCCTGGTCGCGTTGAGGCGGGTGGGCTACCGCGTCGAGGCGCATCCCGTTGCAGGAATTTGCCTTCGTACAGAGGAAGACGTGATTCGGAGGGAGGCGGTTCAGGAGGGGCTGGAGACGGAGGCGCTGGGGCGCATCCTGGCGTGTTACCTGGAGGTGGGGTCGACCAACGACCTGGCCGTTCAGGCGGCGCTGGAGGGGGCGCCCCACGGGGCGGTGATTACAGCGGAGCACCAGAGGGCGGGCCGGGGACGCCGGGGACGGGTCTGGTTTTCTCCTCCGGGGGTGGGTCTCTGGTTTTCCGCTGTTGTTCGGTTCAACCTGGCGCTCTATGAGATGTGGATGCTGACGCTGGGAGCCGGGGTGGCCGTGGTGGATGCGGTGCGGGAGGCGACCGGGCTTGCTGCGGACCTCAAGTGGCCCAACGACGTCCGGATTGACGGACGCAAGCTGGCGGGGATTCTGACAGAGACCCGGCCGGGATTTGCGGTGCTGGGCATCGGGATCAATGTCAATCAGGAGGTCCGGGCGTTTCCGGACAGCCTGCGGAAAACGGCGACATCGCTGAGGATAGAGAGCGGTCGGTCTCAAGAGCGGTCGGCCCTTTTAAGGGCCCTCCTGTATGCCCTGGAATCTGTGTACGCCGATCTGGATGCCAATCGTATCTGCAAACTCTGGAAGGCGCGCAGTACGATGTGGGGCCAACCGGTGCAGGTGGCGGGCGATGGGCGTGTGATTGAGGGCGTTGCAGAAGACCTTGGGCCAGACGGTGCGCTTTGCGTGCGTACTTCAGGAGGCGTTCGGGTGGCCGTGCAGGCGGGCGGTCTGGCATTTCGGATTTCGGAAAGTGGCCTGCGGATGTAAACCCTCCTGTGCTGCAATCCGCATTCGTGGGGAGGTCCAGGACGTCGATGCTGCTCACATTTGATATCGGAAATACCAGCGTCGGTTGCGGCCTGTTTGACGGGAGCGGGATGGTTGCCCGCTGGCGGTTCGATACCGACCCGCGGCGGCCGTGGCAGGCTTATGCAGAGGACCTGAAGCGGGCGTTTGCCGATACGGGTATTTCCGCCGATGGTCTGACGGCCGCGATTGCCGCTTCGGTGGTTCGCGGAATGGCGGCGACGCTGGGGAAGGCGTTGCGTGAGCTGTGGGGAATCTCTTTGATTGAGGCGAGCGTTTCGATGGATCTGGGGATCGAAGCGGCGGTGCCCGGGCCCGAGGCGGTGGGCATCGACAGGCTTTTGGCCTCAGGGGAGGCCTACCGCCTTTGCGGTGGGCCGGTTATTCTTGTGGGCGTGGGTACGGCCGTGACGGTCGATCTGGTCTCAGGCGATGGACGTTTTGTGGGAGGGACCATCTCCGTGGGGCTCCAGACGGCTCTGTGGGCCCTGCATGCCAGGACGAGCCTTCTGCCGCAGGTCGATCTTGCCGCTCCGGAATCGGTGCTGGGACGGGAGACGCCCGCGTGCATCCGGGCGGGGGTGGCCTACGGCACTGCGGGGGGCGTAGACCGGGTGATCGCAGAGTTGTCCGAAATCGTTGAGGGCGATCCTCAGGTCCTCCTCACCGGCGGGGATGCGCCGTTTCTCTCGCCTTACCTCCATACCGCGCACCGTGTTGAGCCCGACCTGATTTTGCGCGGACTGGCTTCGACCTGCCGGCGGCATAGCGGCTGATCGGAACCGGCAACCATAGTATTCCGCCTCAGGCGCCGACCGCCCTTAAGGCCGTCAGGTTGCGCTTTGCAGTAGCCATCGGATCGTTGAGGGCCGGGGTTTCGAAGATGAGAGCACCCCTGTAGCCCACCCCAGTGAGGGCTTTGAGACATCCCTCCAGATCAACGTCGCCGTCTCCAAGGTAGCAAGGTGTCCGGTCTTTCCTGGGGTCTTTGATGTGGACCTGTACGATCCGGTCTTTGAGGATGTGGATATCGGCGACCGGATCGCTGCCGAGCATTTTGGCGTTTCCCACATCGAAGTAGGCACCGACAAAGGGGTTGTCAACCGCTTCGATCATTTCCAGGATCTGCTCCCCGGTTACGATGTGGCTGCGCCCCACGTTTTCCAGGCCGATGCGGACTTCCTGTTTTGCCGCTTCGGCCGCGATTGCCCGGGTTTCGTAAGTCCACCGGTGGGCGGCCTCTTCCAGTGGGAGCTCGAGAGGATTGGTGACCGGAATCAGAATGGTCTGGACGCCGAGGGTTTTGCAGGCGTTGATGACGTGTAAGGCGATCTGTTTTGCCGTGCACCGGTTGGCCACGTTGGGGTCTGCAAACGTGTACGTCCAGAAGGTGTGAAGGCAGATGGAAAAGATCGGGATGCCGGATGCTTCCGATCGGTGGGCCAGGGCATCCAGCCCACCTTCCATCCAGAGTTCCGTGTCCCGGTAGTTTTCCGCCCGAATACCCAGTTCGATGCCATCGTATCCAAGCGTCTTTGCCAGTGGAAAGACGTCGTCCCAGTCGGCGTTCAGCACATTTTCCAGTATTCCGATTTTAAACCGGCCCATTCCTCCCCTTTCTGTTTTCCCTGTTGTTCATATCGACTGAATATGGTGGATTAAAGTACAAAAGGCTTTGACCGCCGTCAAGGGGTTTGTAGGTAAAAGCGCTGACTCCCGGGAGTCGTATTCAGGCTCTCCGTACCCCGATTTCACGGTCCGGAACCTGTCTGCTTGAGGGCCTGCCAGGATCACGTATCGTCAAACTCCGGGATCTCCAGGGACCAGACCTCGCTGTTGAGGGGCTCGGCATGACCGCCGGCCACCCAGATCTTGTCCTGGAACACATAGGCCGAATGCTCGTGGCGCTTCGTCCAGATCACGTCAGACTTCAGCTCCGTCCAGTTCACGCCGTCCTTCGAATACCAGACATCCCCGAAATTCCCGTCCACCTTTGACCACCCGCCCAGCACCCACATCCGGTCGCGGTAGACGACCAATGAGAACCACATGCGTGGCTTCCACGGCGCGGCATCCGTCACCTGTGTCCAGTTCACCCCGTCCCGGGAGCACCACACATCGTTGACCGGGATGGTTTCCGGGTGCCAGTGTCCGCCGCCCATGATCCAGATCCTGTCCTTGAACACCACAGCTTGCGCATGCGTCCGCTTTGACCAGCCCGCGTTCTGAACCTCCAGTTTCCACGCCTTGCCATCGGCCGAGGACCAGACGTCGTTCTTGAGCGTCTCATCGTTATCATCGTAGAAGTTTTCGGTCCCGCCCATAATCCACATCCTGTCCTTGAACACCACAAACGAAGGCGATACCCGCGGGCACCAGCCGGCGTTGTCCGTCTCCAGGGTCCACCTGGCCCCATCAGTGGAGGACCAGACCTCGTTGCAGTTCCTGGCGCCGGGCAGTTTTCGTCCGCCCATAATCCACATCCTGTTCTTGAACACCATCGTCGCCGGCAGATCGCTGTACTCCCAGGGCGCAACCTCCACGGTGCACGTCCACTGCTTGCCGTCAGGCGATTTCCAGACATCGCGCGGATTGGGCGTTTGAGGCGTGAACCACCCGCCCAGGATCCACAGGTGATCGTCGTACACGAACTCGCCCTGTGAATCCCGCGCTTGCCACGCCGCCTTGCGGGTCACACACACCCAGTCGGGGGTCTTTTTCGTATTGTTCACCGCCATGGTTTTCTCTCCTGTGAAATCGAACGGGGTATCACAACGGACGGATGCATACGCATGCTTGAATATAACACACATCCGTCCCATTTTCAAGCAGTGCGTCGCATCCGCAACGCATGCGGTGAGACCGGGATTTCTCGATTGGCTTCCAGGTTGGCCGTTGACATTTGTCAGGCGTAGCCCTATTATTGAACGTGGGAAAAAGCATATGTTCGCCGTTTTCAAAAGGGAGAGGTTTGCCATGAAAATCGCGCTTTGCACCATCGCGTTTCGGGACCGGCCTTTCGAGGCCGTGCTGGATCTGGCCGTGCGGGCCGGCTTTGATGGGGTGGAGCCGTGGGGGAAGCCCGACCATATGCCGGCCGTCTACGATGCAGACTATGTTCGATGGGCCTCGGCGGCCATCCGGAAACGTGGGCTGGCGGTCTCTCAGTACGGTTCTTATGCCAATCCGACTTCCGGGGCGTTTGCGCAGGAGATGGAGGACGCGCTGAAGATCGCCCGGGATCTGGGGACGGACAAGATCCGCATCTGGGCCGGGCAGAACGGTTCGGCCGAGGCGGCCGAGGGCGAATGGGAGACCGCCATTTCGGGGTTTCGGGCGTTTTCGGATCGGGCCGGTGAGCAGGGGGCGACCCTGGCCGTGGAAATGCACGACGGCTACCTCTCCGATACCGCCCGGAGCTGCCTCCGGCTCCTGGAGGGCGTGGACCGGCCCAATTTCCGGCTCAATTTTCAGCCCATGTACACTCACGGTCCGGGGCGGGTGCTGGAAGAGTTGGGGAAGGTTGCAGGGCATGTGACGACGGTGCATGCGCAGAATTATACAGAGGCAGGCAGCAGCGGGCGCAGTCTGATCGCCGAAGGGTTTGTCGATTATGCCGCTGTTGTGGCCAAACTTCGAGAGGCCGGTTTTGACGGGTACCTGGAGGTGGAGTTCGTCCGTGAGGAGAATCCCGAGGAGGCGCTCAGGGCGGATGCGAAGTTTTTGCGGTCTTTGTGTGAGGGGTGAGGAAGGTTCAGGTTCCGGCTTTCGGATTTCGCGCGAGTACTGGATCCTGGAGGCGGCCATTCCATTTCGAAATTTTGCCGGGGCGGCCAAACACACGCCCCCGGTGCCGGGGGACGTCTGGCGCCTGGGGCTCAACCGGTGCGGCGGTAAGACCAATCCGCAGTACAGCCAGTGGTCTGCAAGCCGGACAAAGGAGCCCCAGTTTCACTCGCCGAACGATTTCGGGCGGGTGATATTTTCAGAGGCCGCAAGCCCGTTCTGGCGGAGGTAGTGTACATAAAGTGAAACCATTGACCGTTTTGCTGCTGTCTGCCTGTTCGGGCGTTTTGATCGGTTCTCATCCCTCCGGGGCTGCGGAGGAGACGCCGGATATCCATGAGATTGTTGCGCGGATGGATAAGCTCTATCGGGCCGAGACGAGTTACGCCGAAGTGGAGATGGACATTGTGACGCCCAATTGGGCGCGGACGCTGAGGATGCGGATGTGGACGCAGGGAATGGACAGGACCTTTATCACCATCACCTCTCCCAAGAAGGACGCGGGCATTGCGACGCTGCGCAAGGGGACGGAGATGTGGAACTATTTTCCGAAGATCAACAAGGTGATGAAGGTGCCGCCTTCTATGATGATGGGGTCCTGGATGGGGTCGGATTTTACCAACGACGATCTTGTGAAGGAGAGTTCGTACACAGAGGACTATGACCCCGCGCTGGGGGAGCCGGAACGGGACGATGTGTATGAAATCGTGCTTACGCCCGGGATGGAGACGGCGACGGTGTGGGGTAAGATCGTCTTTACGGTTCGGAAGGCGGACCTCATGCCCATCCGGCAGGATTTTTACGATGAGAAGGGCCACCGGATGCGGGAGATGGTGTTCCGGGAGGTCCGGGCATTTGGCGGGCGCACCCTGCCGGCGGTGATGGAGATGACGCCGCTGAACAAGGAGGGCCACCGGACGGTGATCCGATACATAGACGCCCGGTTCGATCAGAGGCTGGAGAAGGGCGTTTTTACACGGCGAAACCTTCAGAAGCGGCGGTGAGGGATCGCCCACGGCTTTAATCTCATGATTTCAAAGATCGCGTTTCGAAATTTGTTTCGACAGAGGCGGCGGTCGCTTTTGACGGCGCTGACGATGGCGGGGGGGGTTCTGCTCTGCTCCCTGTCTCTGGGGCTTTCAGAGGGGACCTATTCGAATCTGATCGATATGTTTACACGGGACCGTACCGGCCACATCCAGGTGCATAAAGAGGACTATCTGGACAAGCCGTCGCTCTACAAGACACTTGGGAACCTGGACCTTATGGGTGAGCGGATCGCCTCGCTGCCCGGTGTGGAGGGGTGGGCGCCCCGGGTTTTTTCACCGACACTGGCCGCTGTGGGGAAAAAGACGGCGGGGGCACAGGTTGTGGGCGTGCATCCGCTCCGGGAGGCCAGCGCCACTCGACTGAAGGGCAGGGTAAGCGCGGGACGGTTTCTGTCCGAACAACCGTCGGGAGAGGTGATGCTGGGCCGCGGGCTTGCGGGCGTTTTGAAGGCGCAGGTGGGCGACGAGATCGTGCTGATCGGACAGGCCGCTGACGGGTCGATTGCCAACGATCTGTTCCGGGTCGTCGGAACCATAGGCGATTCCAAAGATGTTCGCGAGCGGATAACCTGTTATATGCATATAAAGACCGCACAGGCGTTCCTGGCGCTGGAGGGCCGTGTGCATGAGCTCGCCGTGGTTTTGACGGATCACACGAAGTCGGCCTCCATGGCAGGGGTGGTGCGGGGTGCGCTGGATGACCCGTCGCTGGATGTTGCCCCCTGGCAGGTGGTTGAGGCGGCGTTCTATCAGGCGATGCGGGCCGACCTTAAGGGGACGTGGATCTCTCTGGGTATTATTATGGCGATTGTAGGCATCGGTGTGCTCAATACGGTGCTGATGACGATCCTGGAGCGGACCCGTGAGTTCGGGGTGCTGCGGGCCCTGGGCACACGGCCGAAGGATGTGTTTAAGCTGATCGTTCTGGAAACCGTCTACCTGTCCGTTTTGAGCATTCTGCTGGGGGGGGCGGCCGGTCTGGCTGGAAATTATCTGCTTTCAGTATACGGAATCGTGTATCCCATACCGATTGAGTACGGCGGCTTCATGATCGACCGAATGGTGGGCAAGGTCTCGTTTCAGGCGTTCTGGGTCCCGACGGCGATCACCATCGGTACAGCGGTGGTCGTAAGCGTTTTTCCGGCGCTACGCGCGGCGAGGGTGACGCCGGTGAAGGCGATGCGGAGTTCTTAAATGCTGTTCCTGTTTAACATCGCGTGGCGGAACATCTTTCGGAATATCAGGCGGACGGTGCTGGCGAGTTTGGCCATCGGGATCGGCCTGGCGGCGCTGATTTTTACGGATGCGATGATGGTCGGCATGATCGAGAGTATGACCCGGACGGCAACCGATACGTTTCTGGGCCAGGGGCAGATCCATGCGGAGGGGTTCCGGAGTACGCGTGAGGTGGAAAAGACGGTGAACAACCTCTCCCGACTGCTGGAGCGGTTGAGGGGAGAACAGGCGGTGAAAAGGTTCTCCCTTCGAACGCAGACCTTTGGGATGATTGCATCGCCTGCAAATGCCGGTTCTGTCCTGCTTTATGGCATCGACCCCCGGCTTGAGAAGGAGGTTTCCAAACTGGATGAGGCGCTGGTGAAGGGGGCCTACCTCAGTGCGGGAGGGCTGCGAAAGATGCTGATCGGGGAGAAGCTGGCGGAGACGCTGGAGGTGGCGCCGGGCGACCGGGTGGTGGTGACGGTTGCGGAAGCGGAGACGGGCGAGCTGGTACAGGAGATGTTCCGGATTGGGGGGGTTTTTCGCTTCAATGTCCGGGAGATGGACAGCGGCATGGGGTTTATGCATTTGAAGACGTCGCAGGCGCTGCTGGGACTGGCAGATGGGGTGCATGAGGTCGTGCTGCAGTTCGACGACCTCCGGCTGTCCGGGGACACCGAATCGGATTTTTGGTTGCGCTATTCACAGGATGGGAATCAGGCCCTGGGCTGGAAGGCGCTGATGCCACAATTGGACAAGGTCGTGCAGATGTCGCAGTATTCCTCCTCTATCATGGCGGTTATTCTTTTTTCCGTGGTGTCGCTGGGCATTATGAATACGCTGTTTATGTCGCTTTATGAACGGATGTTCGAGTTCGGTGTGCTGCGCGCGGTGGGGACGCGCCCCTTCCGGATGGCGCTGATGGTCCTCTTTGAGGCGGGCGCGCTTTCGATTCTGAGTATTCTGGTCGGGAGCGCGATCGGATTCGGGGTTACCTATGCCGTTTCCCTGTCCGGGATCGATTATGTGGGGATCGAGTTTGCGGAGATGACCATTCGGGAACTGATCTACCCGGTTCTGCAGGCGGAGCAGTTCGTCGTGTTCCCGCTCGTCGTCTTCCTGTTTACCCTGATCGCCGGGATCTATCCGGCGGTGTTTGCCGCAAGGCTGACGCCTGCGGAGGCGATGAAGGCACACGATTAGTCCTCTGTGAACCTCCAAACAGAAGGTGTGGTATGTCCGACAATTCAGCCGTAATCCGTGCCGAGGGGGTGTCCAGGGTCTACCGTTCCGGGGAGGTGGAGGTCCCGGCGCTGAAGTCGATTGACCTTACGATTGTGCGGGGCGAATTTACGGCGATTGCCGGGCCTTCGGGATCGGGCAAGACGACGCTGCTGAATATTATCAGCGGACTGGATGCGCCCACATCGGGACGCGTGCTGCTGGCGGGGAGGCCCATCAGCGGGATGAGCGGCAGCGAGCTATCCGATTTTCGCAGGGACCACATCGGGTTTATTTTTCAGTCTTACAATCTGATTCCGGTATTGAAGGTGCGTGAGAACATCGAGTATGTGATGCTCCTGCAAGGGGTTTCGGAGCGCGAGCGGCGCGGGCGGGTTGCGGAGATTCTCAAAGAGGTGGACCTTGAGGGGATGGAGGAGAGGCGTCCGGCACAGCTTTCGGGCGGGCAGCAGCAGCGCGTGGCCGTTGCCCGGGCGATGGTCTCACAGCCGGATTTGGTTCTGGCGGATGAACCGACGGCCAACCTGGATTCGGCCACGGGCTGCGGACTTTTGGATATGATGCGGGAGTTGAACGAGAAGCGGGGGATGACGTTTGTGTTTTCCTCCCACGATCAGAGGATTATGGACCGGGCGAAGCGGCTGGTGACGCTGCGGGATGGGGAGATTGTAGAGGATGAGGCGAGGTAGGATTTGCAATTGAATTCTCATCGCGTCTGGCGCTGTTTTTTGCTCTGGTTTTTTGTCGCCATTTTTCTGGCAGGAGGAAGGGCCGCTGCGGATGGCGGGCCGCTTCGGGTTGGTGGGTATGTGAAGGGTTTTTTGACTGTGCTGGACCGCGTGGAAGGGACTGCCGGACCGGTGGGGTGGGGGGCGTACTGCCCGATCCGCTTGAAGGCGTTCTGGCGGCCGAACCGGACGGTTTCGGGGGAGGTTGCCTATGCGCTTACACCGCGGGTGCGGAAAGGACAGGGGGGCTTTTCCGGGACTGCGCTGCCCCGGTCGGAGTCGCTTGCATACCGGGGGGCGGACCTGCGGGCGTATCTCTATCCGGGGTTGGATAAGGCTCCGGGCACCTTCGCCCTTGCGCAGAATCTGGACCGGATGTTTTTTACGGTTTCCCTGCCTGCTGTGGATGTCTACGTGGGCCGGCAGCCGATTGCCTTTGGATCGGCCCGGGTGGTGAATCCGACGGATGTGATCGCGCCGTTTACCCACGAGGCGCTGGACAAGGAGGAACGGGCGGGGGTGGATGCGCTGAGGGTGAGGCTGCCTGTGGGGGCGATGGGGGAGTTGGACGCAGGCGTTGTTTTTGGCGATGGCTTTTCGGTGAAGACGGGCGCCGCGTTTTTGCAGGGCAGGGTCTACTGGATGGAGACGGACTTTTTGCTGATGGCGATGGTGTTCAGGGAGCATCTGCTCCTGGGGGTGGACCTGGCCCGGGCGGTCGGGGGTGCCGGGGCCTGGCTGGAGGCGGCCTGGACCCTGGCCGGAGCCGCCGGAGGCTCCCGGCTGGATGAGGATTATGTCCGGATTTCCGGAGGGCTGGATTACCAGTTTCCAGGTGGGATTTACGGGTTTGTGGAGTACCATTTCAGCGGAGCGGGCGCGTCTGGTGCGTACCATGGCGCGCTGAATAAAACCGCCTTCACCGAAGGTGGGGTCTACCTGATGGGCAGGCACTATGTGGCACCCGGTTTCACGTACCAGGCCACGCCGCTCTTGACGCTGAGTTTGCAGGCGCTTGCGAACACAGGAGACGGCTCGGCCTTTCTGGCTCCCCGGGTGGGGTACGGTTTTACCCAGGATGTTTTTGCGACCGCAGGTGTGTTTATCGGGCTGGGACCGGGGGGGGGCGGCGGTCGGGTTGAGGCCGAACGAGGGTCGGAGTTCAGGCGCTACCCTGCCCGCTATTTTGGCTCCCTTCGGTTCTATTTTTGAAGCGCACCCGGATGCTCGGCCTCCCGTATAAGAAGCTGTTGACCCGCTGCCGGACGCAATCGGCGGCGGGTTTTTCCGTTTCCACAGGAAGTCCGGAGCCCCCGGATGCCCTGGAGTCTACGTGACGGACGGCACCTTGACCTTCCGCTTCTGGTTGATCGACTTTTCCAGGGCCTCCAGCACGGCCACCGGCATCAGCATCGTCCGGTCGGTTTCATCGGTTTCGCCGGTTTTGAACATCCTGCAGAAGGACCGGACGCCGGAGAGGTAGGTGTTGTCGTCGTAGGTGATCTGCCTGTCCACCCGTCCCTTTTCACCGATGACTGAGACGTGGAAGGCGGTATACCCCCGGGTGAAGAGGTTGAGGGTGGAGATGGCGCCGCCGGCCGAGAAGAGGGTGGCGGTGTGGTTCTTTTTGCCCAGGTTGACCTGGGCGTGGGTGACCTCGTCGTCCAGCAGGCGGAGGGCCATGTCGACCTGGTGGATGCCGTAGAAGA
>JAAXHW010000104.1 GCA_012270675.1 Candidatus Latescibacterota bacterium
GAATAATTATCTGAAGACCTATACTTCTTAAGGAGGTTGGATCAGTGGCAGGGATTATGATTCAAGATAGTGAGTCTCTGGATCTTTATCTTAGGGATATTGCCTCTTCAGAACCGCTTGCGGCTGAAGAAGAGATTGCACTGGCGCAGCGGATTCGCAAGGGTGATCAGAGGGCCAGGGATAAACTGGTTGCGGCCAACCTCCGATTTGTGGTTAGTGTGGCCCGTGAGTATCAAAACCACGGGGTACCTCTGGCCGATCTGATCAGCGCCGGCAACATGGGATTGATGACGGCTGCTGAGCGGTTTGACGGAGCCCGCGGTTTCAAGTTCATCTCCTACGCGGTCTGGTGGATCCGGCAGGCGATTCATCAGAGTCTGGCACAGGACTCACGCGTTGTCCGGCTGCCGATTAACCGGATCGATCTGCTGCACAATATTTCCAAGGTTTCACGGGAGCTGCGCCAGTCCCAAGAGGCCGATCCCGAACCTGAAACCATTGCCGAGAAGCTGGGCGTGTCTGTGGAGATGGTGCAGGATACGCTGATGCGGGCGCGGGACGTCTGGTCTTTGGACGCCTCCTTCCGTGAGGACGACGACCACAGCCTGCTTCACATCCTGCCCGATCACTCTCAGAAGGCGCCCGATATTGAGGTGGTTGATGACTCGGTCCGAGAGCAGGTTGCAATGGTACTGGATTCCCTGGATGAACGGGAGGCAGAGGTGCTTCGCCTCTACTTTGGCCTGGGGAACGAGGAATCCCTGACGCTGGAAGAGATTGGGGCACGTTTTAACCTGACCCGGGAGCGCGTGCGCCAGATCAAGGAGAAGGCGTTGCGCCGCCTGCGGCATCCCCGGCGCCGGTCGCAACTTGAACCGCTGATGGAATCGGCCTGAGTGGATGCAATTTGGGGAGAATGGTGCGCATGAACCTGTTCAGGTATTTGAAGGAAGATCGTATCCTTGTTGAATTGAAGGCGCAAAAAAAGGGCCGTGCCATCCGTGAGGTGGCCTCCCGGATGGAGGATGGTCCGGAAATATCCGATTTCAGGCTGTTTCTTTCCAGGCTCTTTCAACAAGAGGCCCAGTTTGGCACCGGGGTTGGCAAGGGGGTGGCCATTCCCCACTATCGGGACGAGTCGGTGCTGGAGCCCGTGATCGGCCTCGGGATCTCTCAGAAGGGGATCGCGTGGGCGAAAGGGGAACGGGTGCACCTTCTGGTTCTGATCGGATGGCCGGAAAAACACGGGCAGGCCTATCTAAAAACCGTGGCCGAAATTGCCCGGTTGCTTTATGTGGGATCGGTACGTGGGAAACTCTTGGAAGCCCGGACACCGCGAGAGGTTCTTGAGATATTGAAAGGCGAGGATGTAAAAAAGGAGCAGGTGGCCTGCTGAAGGTCATTTTTCCGTGGTGAAAATGTGAGGGTATCCCTGAGGGTACCTTTTTTTTTATGTGATCAGGGATCCAACCGATTCGAAGATGGGGCCCCTACTGAAAGAGGAAAAATACAGGAGATAACCCCTTTAGATTCAAGGAGAAATTACTTATGGGAGGCGTAAAAACCGTGGCGTAGCTTGACAAAATCCCTCATTTGGACCTATATTAAAGCGTCTTTTGCAGAAAGGAGGTGAGACTATGCCGAACAAGGCAGATCTGGTTGATGCGATCGCTGAGAAGGCCGATATTGCGAAGGGGGCAGCCGGCGCCGCCCTGGAGGCGGTGCTGGGAGAGATTACCGAGGCACTCAGTAAAGGAGAACGGGTTTCTATTTCCGGCTTCGGAACATTTTCTGTGGGAAGCAGGGCCGCCCGGGCGGGCCGTAACCCACAAACGGGGGCTACGATTCAGATTGCTGCGAGTAACACGGTTCGTTTTAAGGCTGGAAAAGCGCTTAAAGATTCTGTGCAATAGGTATGATGCATTCGATCGTGGGTTATGGGGTCCCGAAGGCAGGCTCTGTCTTCGGGACCTTTTTTGCTTGACAGGTACAGGCCCGGGGAATATACTGTAGGCGAAGAGAGGCCTGGGGCTGATGATTTCGGATTGAAAAGCCTTTATTCTGCAATTCGCATTCCACACTCCGCAAGTTAAAAGGAGGTCGGCATGAGACGTTGGATCGTCGTGGGGCTGGGGCTGCTGGCGATGGGGAGTGTGCCAGGGTGCAGCGATCGGCTGGCGGACATGCAAAACCAGTTAAAAGGGACGTGGGTGCTGGAATCGCGCGAATTGTCCGATAGAACCCTCATTCAGTCGCCCCGGATTTCAGGTGCTTTTTCGTGGGTGCCCATCGATTCTCGAAAAGCCCATGTCACCCTTAATGTATTGATCGATGAGGGCGACCGCTTCCCACGGGCCTTTGATTACGCGGCCAGCACCTACGAGGTGTCAACATCGGCGATTACGCGCAAGCGTCATCTGCTTATCCGGCAGGGCTATCGGTCTTCGGCAGAGAGCCCTATATCGGGTTATCTCAAAGCAAAAACGGCCAAGGGAAAGATTTCGGTGGAGGAAGATGGGGTGATCAGGATTTCCCATGAAAGGGGATTTTATCAGGTGTTCAAAGGGGATACCATGACCGCGGCGTTCCCCGAAGTGTTTGTCGATACCTGGAAAAGGATACGGTAGGGTCATCACCCCTCCGGTGTTGCCCCAGGGATTGGAGTAGTGAGTGGCAGGGCATTCCTCCCCTGTACCTCATCCCTCGTACCTCGTACCTCGCAACCGGGTTGGGGGGTAGGGGGTGCATCTGAAAAACCGGGGGGTGGAGGAGGCTATGGGAAAGACACGGCGACCCTGCCCGAGGGGGCTTTACGATGGGTGTCCGATCCCCAGGGAACTCTGTACAGAAGACTTCGAGCGAACGGGGGCGTGGCACTGTCTGAAGTTTCTCCGGGAGTTTGAGCGCTTTGTGTTTGGGGCAGAAGCGGGGGTAGCGGATGGTGCACACGAGGGAGAAGGAGAGATTGCGACGCTGGAGGCGCTGAGGCAGACGCTGGAGGGAATGGACGAGTGAGGGATTTGGGTGAGGAATTGTCCGGGTGGGGCACGGCCTGCCGTGCCCTTTATTATGTACTCTGGTCCTGAGAGGCGATGACCGTCCGGTAGACGTCCAGGATGGGCACGTTCTGCTGGCGGGCGATTCGGGCGCAGTCTTCAAACTCGGGCGCGATTCGGGTGCGTCCACTGTATTCAGCGATTTTTACGTCTACGGTTCCAAAGGGGGTTTCAACGGTTCCACACCGACGGGAGAGTTTCAGGCGATGGACCTGTGTCAGGCGCACGCCGAGGGTGGTGGTTTCCCGGAAGAGGGTATCGACCAGGGGGGAGACCTGGGGGGTGTCGGCCAGGACACTGATCGTGGTGCCGGGGCGTCCTTTTTTCATGATAAGCGGGGTAAGGTAGGCATCTCGTGCCCCACCCTCCAGGAGGCGGTCGATGAGGTAGCCGTAGATTTCGGGCGTCATGTCGTCAATGTTGGTTTCGATCAGCGTGAGGGTATCCGTCTGCAGGTCGAGGTCCTGTTCGCCGATTTCTACCCGGAGCAGATTGGGGACCTGGTTCAGGTCTCGACTTCCTGCGCCATAGCCGACCTGTTCTGCGCACAGGGTGATCCGGGCTCCGATTTGGGATGCCAGTGTTGTAAGGATGGCCGCACCGGTGGGGGTGACCAGTTCGTATGGAATGTCGGTGCGCTCGGCGGGCAGGCCCTTACACAGGGCGGCCACGGCAGGTACAGGGATGGGCATGGCGCCGTGTGCTCCTGTTGTGGTTCCCCGCCCGAAGCGAAGGACGGATGCGCAGACCCTTTCTACACCGAGCAGTTCCAGGCCCACCACGGTGCCCACGACATCGACGATGGCGTCTATGGCACCAACCTCGTGAAAGTGGACGCGGTTGATGGTGGTGCCGTGTACTTTGGCTTCTGCCTCTGCCAGCTGGTGAAAAATCCTTCCCGCCCGTTTTTTGGCCTCTTTGGAGATGCCGCTCTGGTTGATGATGTCAAGGACATCCACCAAGCGGCGATGGACGCGCGCTTCACTTGCAGTGACATCGACTTTTGTGGCCGATATGCCGTGTTTTTTTACCTTCCGAGCATCGATCCGGTATTCGCGCAGGCCGAGTTTTTCCAGTTCCCGTTGAAGGGATTCCAGGGACAGCCCGGCGTCTATCAGCGCGCCCAGCATCATATCTCCACTGATGCCTGCAAAGGTGTCGAAGTAGGCGGTTTTCATATCTGCCGTTTTTATTGTGTGGAACCGGAGACTGAGGGTGTGGGTTCTCGGTCGGGGCTTTTGGCGTCGGTCTCGGCGGTTAAAGCGGCGGTTACGACCGAGCCGTTTGTGCGGTCGAGGAGCGCCCAGAGCCTGTCGCGGTGGCGCAAAAAGCGGTCTTTGTGGGCTTTTGGGACTGGTTTGCCCGCTGGGCGGTTGACCACCCTCGCCGGATTGGTCAGGCGATATTTTCCCCTTCTGAGCGTGTAGAAATTGTAGTGCAAGTGTGGACCTGTTGCGCGCCCTGTGGCTCCCACATAGCCGATGGTCTGCTTCTGGTTGACATACGATCCCTGCTTCAGGCCTTTGCGAAACCGGCTCAGGTGGCCGTAGCCGGTCTTGTATCCGTTTTTGTGACGGATTTCGATGTAGTTGCCCAGGGCGCCTTTGCGGCCGATAAAGCTCACCATGCCGGCGGCCGTGGCCCATACGGGGGTGCCATAATGGGCGGCGTAGTCGATGCCGTGGTGGGGCATATATTTCTTGAGGATGGGGTGGAAACGCCGGCCGCTGTACCTGGAACTGATCCGCCGGTAGTTGAGGGGCGATTTTAAGAAGAGCCGATGCAGGGACCTGCCTTCGGCATCGTAGTAATCCCCATTTCCATCCAGGGCTTCGTAAATGAAGGCCTGGTAGCCTTTTCGGGCGGCCCGGTACTCGGCGCACAGGATCTTTCCGTATCGGACGAATGCGCCATCTTTAAAGAATTTCTCGACGGCCAGTGAAAAGCGGTCTCCCTTTCGGCAGTCGACCATAAAGTCGATGTAGTACTCGAAGATGTCCGTCATTTTGGCGCCGAGCGTAGCGGGGTTTTCTCCGGTGGCAATCAGGGCGTTCCAGAGCATGTTTTCGATTTGTCCGGAGACGATCACCACCTGGCGGTCCAGGGGGGTGTGTTTTTTCCAGGCCACCAGCACGCTGTTTTGCCGTTGGGCGATAAACCGGGTGTCCACTGCTCCTTTTTGGGTGTATTCAAACCTGTGGATGACACCCAGGCTGTCGACCTTGATCCGGTAGCCGTCGCCCCTCTGGACGATATTTGGATTGAACTCGGCGCGGTGTACGCCTTTTCGGACGGCTGAGACGAGTTCAGAAACCTGGATGTGCGAGATGCCCTCGCGTTTGAGGGCTTCCGAAAAGACCTCCCCCTGCCGAATACGTCCGGAGATTTCCATAAACCGGGATTCGGACGCTGCGGGGAGGGTATGGTGGGGGGGCACTGCTGTGGCTTCGAGGTCGCCGATGGGGCGTGCCCCGGCGGCGTGCTCAGGGCCTGCCTCTTGCGCCCGGTTCAACCAGACGGCTCCCAGGGCGATCAGCAGGCCCAGGAGGAGGAAAAAGCCCGGTTTCCGGAAGCGGGAGGGAGGTTTGGACTGCGCTGCAGGACTCTCAAAGTCGTGGATCGGCATCTTGGGGCTCTCTGTGTTGTTCCTGACAAGGGAAAGGAGGTCCCCAGGCGGGAAAGGTAGGGATAGAAAAACAGGCAGGAGAAATAACGTAACCTATTGTCCTGTGGATACTACGGACGAGAAGATAGGCCAAAATGCGGCGCCTGTCAACCCGATTTTTCCTTGCATTCTCCCTATCGCTTGGGTACTGTAAAGGGGAATTCGACCGTCAAGGAGGGGCACAGCGATGGATTTGGTCGAACCGACCGGGGCCTCCCGGATGGAACTGAAGGGACTTTTTCCCCGCGAGTTAGAGGACTTCGCCGTTTCGATTGGGCTGGAACCTTACCGGGGCCGCCAGATTGTGGCCTGGATCTACCGCAGGGGAACGACGAATTTTGATGAGATGACCGATCTGTCCAAGGTCGTGCGGGGCCGGTTGAAGGAATGCGCGACGGTCCTGGACCTGAGGGCGGTGGCCGAGGTTCGATCTGAGGATGGACATACGGTGAAGGTCCTGTTTGAACTGCCAGACGGGCAGCGGGTGGAGAGCGTGCTGATGGTGGAGGGCAGGCGCCGCACCCTGTGTGTCTCATCGCAGGTGGGATGCCCGCTCGACTGCGGTTTTTGCGCCACCGGACGCATGGGACTGCTGCGCGACTTGACGGCGGGAGAGATCCTGGATCAGTTGATTGCCGTTCGGCGGATGCTCTCTGCAAAGGGCGAGGATTTGACCAATGTCGTGATGATGGGAATGGGGGAGCCGCTGCTCAACTACGACAATGTGGTTCGCGCGATCCGGTTGATGAACCTGGATTACGGCCCGGCGATTGGGATGCGGCGGATTACGCTGTCGACGGTCGGCCATGTGCCGGGGATTCTCCGGCTGGCAGAGGAAGGGCTCAAGGTCGGTCTGGCCATTTCACTGAATGCGACCACCGATGCGCAGCGCACCCAGATTATGTCGATCAACCGGAAGTGGCCCATTTCCGCGCTCTTAGATGCTGCCCACACCTATCGGCAGAAGACCGGCCGCCGTGTGACGTTTGAATACGTTCTGCTCCACGGATTCAACGATACGCCCGATGACGCCCGGCGGTTGGTGAAGCTGGTCCGGAATATCTCCTGTAAAATCAATCTGATTCCCTGGAATCCCATTCACAACGCGCCGTTTCTCCGCCCCCCTCAGCCCTGTATTGACCGCTTTGTTGAGATCTTAGCCGATGCCTATCTGACGGCCACGGTGCGCTACAGCAAGGGGGTCGAGATTGCTGCGGGATGCGGTCAGCTCTACCAGGATGTGTCAGCGCCGCAGGCCTCCGCTTAGAAGCTGTCTTAAAATTCCCGCCACTTTTTCGCTCGCGCTCGGGAACTCATCAGGAATTTTAAGACAGCTTCTTACTTTTCTTCTTGAATTTTCCTCAAGGATATACTATAGTTTAACTTATACCACGAATGACATATCGCCCCATGTGATTCTCCCCTCCGAAGAGATGATCGAAGGACAATGGTTATGGAGCAGTTTGTCGTCGAAGGGGGATACTCGCTTTCCGGGACGGTCACGCCGGCCGGGAATAAGAATGCTGCCTTAGCCGTGCTGGCTGCGACCCTGCTCACCGATGAGGAGGTCGTCCTGAAAAACGTCCCGGACATCGGTGATGTGATCACCCTTGTGGAACTTCTGCGCGACCTGGGTGTGGACATCCGGAAGACCGGCCCTTACGAGTTGACCGTGTGCGCCCGTTCGCTCGACAAGACCTTCCTCAAACCGGATCTTTTTCGTAAGGCGCGGGGCGGCTTTATGTTTTCCGGGCCTCTCCTGGCCCGGCAGGGCCAGGCGACCGTGCCCCGTCCTGGCGGGGACAAGATCGGCCGGCGTCCTCTGGACACTCACCTGCACGCCCTGGAGGCTCTGGGCGCCCGCATTCAGACGAACCACATCTACGAGATGCGCGCTCCCAACGGTCTGAAGGGTGCCGATATCTTTCTGGGTGAGCGCAGTGTGACCGGCACTGAAAACGCCGTGATGGCCGCCACTCTGGCCCGGGGCCGCACGGTGATCCGAAATGCGGCTTCGGAACCACACGTGCAGGAGCTCTGCCATCTCCTCAACAGGATGGGTGGCCGGGTCTCGGGTATTGGGACCGACAAGCTGACGGTTGACGGGGTGGAAGGCCTGGGGGGTGGTGTGCACACCATCGGGCCCGATTATATGGAGGTGGGCAGTTTCATCGGCGTAGCCGCGGTGACCAACGGCGAGGTCCGCATCCAGAATGCCGCACCGGCTGACATGCGCTGCAGTCTTATGACCTTTCGCCGGCTCGGTGTGGAGGTGGAGATCGAAGGGGAAGACATCGTGGTTCCCAAATACCAGAAACTGGAAATCGTTCCAGATGTGGGCAACGCCATCCCGAAGATCGACGACGATCCCTGGCCCGGTTTCCCGCCCGACTTGATGAGTACTGCCATTGTGATTGCGACCCAGGCGCGGGGCACTGTGCTCTTTTTTGAAAAGATGTTTGAGCAGCGCCTGTACTGGCTGGACCGCCTTATTGAGATGGGGGCCAAGATTATTATTTGCGATCCCCATCGCGCCGTGGTCGTTGGCCCCTCCAAGCTTTACGGTGAACACCTCAGGAGTCCGGATATCCGCGCCGGGATGGCCCTGCTCATGGCCAGTCTCTGTGCCGAGGGGGAGACTGTGATCGACAATATCGAGCAGATCGATCGGGGCCATGAAGGGATTGATAAGCGTCTCCGCGCTTTGGGTGCACACATCCAGCGGGTTCCTGTGCCGGTTTCTTAAGGGCGATGCCTTCCGCACCTTTACGCGACCATGCGATTGAGATTGTTCGCAAGCTGCATTCCCGGGGGTTTCAAGCCCTGTGGGCGGGGGGATGCGTGCGGGATATGCTCCTGGAGCAGGAGCCCCAGGACTACGATATTGCCACAAATGCCAATCCCGACGAGGTGATCGACATCTTTCCCGGTGCGCTTGAGGTGGGTGCGCATTTTGGGGTGGTGGTGGTCCAGCTGGGCGGACATCCGTTTGAGGTGGCGCGGTTTCGGGAGGACGTGGGCTACAGCGACGGCCGGCGCCCGGATCGGGTTATTTTCTCGAACGAACAGAAAGATGCGCTCCGGCGCGATTTTACCGTCAATGGCATGTTCTACGACCCGATCCAGGATCGGGTTATTGATTATGTTGGGGGACAGAGGGATCTGCGCTTAAAGGTCATCCGGACGATCGGACCTCCAGAGCAGCGGTTTGGTGAAGACCGCTTAAGGATGATGCGGGCCGTCCGGTTTGCCTGCCGGTACACCTGGCGCATCGGTCCGGAGACGTTTCGGACCATCGGGCGTTTGAGCGCAACGCTCCCGGAGGTTAGCTCCGAACGCATCCGCGATGAGTTGATTCAGATCCTCACAGAGGGCGGGGCGGCCCTGGGCGTGCGCTGGTTGATCGATCTGGGGTTGATGGCCCACATCGTGCCTGAAGTCCTCGATCTTGCAGGCGTGCGCCAGCCTCCGGCGTTCCACCCCGAAGGGGATGTGCTGACCCATACCCTGATGATGCTGGGCCTGATGCGGAGCCCGACCCCGGAACTGGCCATGGGTGTGCTCCTGCACGATGTGGGAAAGCCTAAAACGTTCCAGGTCGCCGACCGGATACGGTTTGACAATCACACCCGCGTGGGGGCCGAGATGGCGGAGACCATTTGCCGTCGGCTCCGGTTTTCGGCCGATCAGACCCGGCATATTGTGCGCCTGGTTGCCGACCACCACCGCTTTATGCACGTTCGGCAGATGCGGCCAAGCAGGCTTAAACGGTTTCTTCGGACCGAGCGATTTGAGGACCACCTGGAGTTGCATCGCATAGACTGTCTTGCCAGCCACGGCAACTTAGAGAACCATACCTTCTGCCGGACCGCCTTAGAGGAACTCGGCCCCGAGGAGATCCGTCCGGCTCCTCTGATTACCGGTCATGACTTGATCCGGCTTGGATATTCCCCGGGCCCGGCGTTTAAGCGCGTGCTCACCGCTGTGGAAAATGCGCAGCTTGAGGGGGTTGTTGGCGACTATGAAGGCGCGCTGGCGCTGGCGCGAGAGATTTTTTGTGATATGGGCGTTTCCTCCACAGATCGGGGATTGGGTGGAGAATCTGGCAGGAAAGCCGATATAAAAAGGGATCGGCCGTCCGTTTGTGAACCGGGGAACCGCTATGGCTGACGAGTTGCCGGAGCCGATGGAAGCGTTAGCCGAAGGGGAGCAAGAAACCGGGGTCGAAGATCGGAGATAAGCTGATCGATATTCTCCGACAAAAGAGGGGGAACGGAAGCGGATATGAGGCGTCTCAAGAGAGGCGTCTCTTTTCTGTGCACCCGGGTTGAACGGTTGCTTTTGGAGGTTTGGTGGTGTTTCGATCTGTGCTTTTCTCAGCCCTCTTCGCCTTCTTCACGGCCGCGGTGTTTGTGCAGAAGGCCGGGGCGACATCGATTGTTCGCTTTGCGTTTGACTCGCTCTGTGTTCGGGCAGAGACGATTGCGCATGTCCGGTGTGTGGAGAGCCAGAGCTTCCGGGACGCCGAACGGGGGGGTGTTTTTACCCGGACCCGGCTGGAGGTCCTGTCCCCGGTTAAAGGAGACCCGGGCGGCGAGATCGTGCTTATCCTCCCTGGAGGGAGCGTGGACAGTCAACGGGTTGCCGTGCTGGGAATTCCCGGATTTGTACCCGGCGAGGAGACGGTCGTCTTTCTCTCCGGCCCCGACGATTTCGGTTCGCCCTGGCCCATCGGTCTTGGTCAGGGGTGCTACAGTGTCCAGGCCGAGGAGGGAAAGGGACCGTACGTCTTTCTTCGGACCGGAGTCAACCCCTTTCCGGATGGACCTCTGTTTAAACCAGCCCCCAACCGCCACACCCTGCGCATTCCCCTCCAAGGCTTTCTGAATCGGATTCGACAGACCCTTCCCCCCCCGTTGGACGAACGGTAGGAGCATGTGGAATGCGGATTGAAAAACCTTAGATCCGCATTCCGAAATCCCCTCTTTCCCTGCGCCATTTTATGAAGGAGGCTGTTTATGCCCAAGCTCCATTTTGATATCCGTGACATCTTCCGCGTTGTTCGTCTCGGCTGGTCCGGGAGAAAGATCTGGGTTGGCCTGTGCGGGCTGATCGCCGCGTATGTGGGCTACTCGATTCTGGTCACGGTTGCCCACCTCACCGACGGGAAGGATCTCAGCTGGGTCTGGCACCGGTACGGCCTCTTTCCCGGCGCCGCTCCGGGCCTGCGCGCGCCGCTGGGCACGGTGATTGACGCGATCGCCACACTCTATGCGCTGGTGGTGATCCTCCTGACGACATGCATGATCTGTAAGCTTACCTACCAGCAGCTCAGGGGAGATGATTTCTACTCATCGGGAGACGCCTGGAAGTTCCTCAAGTCCAACTGGACGGGCGTTCTTTTCGGGCCGATTGCGGTTCTGGCTCTTTTCGTCTTTTTTGTGATTGCCGGCATCCTCATCGGCCTGGCGGGGCACTACATTCCATGGGCGGGCGAACTGGTCGTTGCCGGTTTGTTCATCCCGATCTTTTTCGCGGCCCTGGTGGCTGTGTTTATCTCAATCGCCCTGGTGGCGGCGGTTATGATGTCGCCCGCCATTGTGGGTACGGTCGGTGAGGACGCGCTGGAGGTTGTGGTCCAGTCTTTCTCCATGGTCTGGAGCCAGCCGTGGCGGCTGCTGATTTATGTCCTGTGGATGAAGATTTCCGTCTTGATCGGCGCGACCATCCTGGGCGCTTTGATGGTTGTGACTGCCTGGCTGATTAACAGGGCATGCGGGTGGTTTATGGGGGAGAAGCTGGTGGGTATGTACTCCGTGGCCATACATTATGTCCCTTTTGATTTTACCGCACTGGACCCCACCCTTATGTTTCAGCTGTCCAGGGTCGGGGCGCCTGAGGGATCGGTGGTCTGGGCCGGGTACATTCTGGCGGTGATGATCGTTCTGCTGACGGGGGTTCTGATTGCCTACGTGCAGGCGTCATACGCTTCGGGGATCAGCCTGATTTATGTGATTTTGCGCAAGCGAAAGGACGATGAGAACCTCCTGGAGTGGGAAGAGGAGGATTTAGGCGAGGAAGCGCCCACTCCCATCGGTCCGGAAGCCTCAGAGGGTGAAGGTCCGGAGCAGGGAGAGGGCGAGGAATCGGCGTCTGAAGGTTCAGAACAGGGTGAAAGCACAAAAGAAGGTGAGGGTGGGACAGGCTGATTTGCAGGCCCCCGACCGATTGCTGGGCGACGTGGCAGCGGCCGCCCGCCTGGCGGAAGGTCCAGAAGGGGTGCGGCGGGTTCTCCGGGCGGTCTTCACAGAGGGCGCGGTGCCCATCCGCGATCTGGCCCGGCAGGTGGCGTTGCCGATTCCGGTGGTTGCCGCTGTTCGGGGGGAGCTGGAAAGGCGGGGGGTGCTGGAGCGGCAGGGCGGGATGGCGCTTACCAAAGCGGGGATGGAAGCCGTTCAAAGGGTGCTGGGGCTTTCCTGTCGGCGGCGATTTCCCCGTCCGCTTTATCCATCTCTGCCCGCGGATTTGAGCGGATTGCTGGACCGTATGGACGAGATCTGCGAAGGGCGTCCCGGGATCGATGTGACGCTGGACCAATCCCACGCCACGCCTGAGACGGCCCTGCGCAGAGCACTGTATCTGTACGAGTATGACGCCTTAGAGGGCCGGGATGTCCTGATTCTGGGAGACGACGACCTTTCCTCGCTGGCGGTTGGCCTGCTTTCCGAATTTCTGGGCCTCCAGGTTCGGAATCTCGTTGTTTTAGAATGCGATGGGCGGCTGGTGGATTATCTGAGGAGCGCGGGGGCGGGATACCCGCTGGAGGCAATCCGGCACGATCTGCGCCAGGACCTGCCCGACGAGCTGATCGGCCGGTTCGACGTTTTTCTGACCGATCCGCCCTATACGCTGGAGGGACTGGATCTGTTTGTTTCCCGGGGTGTCACGGGCCTTCGATCCGGGGCGGGTAAGCAGGGGTATGTCTGTTTCGGGCACCGCAGTCCCCGGGAAACGGCCGAGGCGGTTGGGGCGCTTACGCAGATGGGACTGGCCCCCGTTGAGATTGTGCCCGATTTTAACCGTTATGTGGGTGCTCAGGTCCTGGCCGGTATCAGTCAGATGATCCGCACGATTTCGACATCCGATATGAGGCCCAGCATCCAGGGGCCCTACGGGGGGGCACTGTATACGGCAGATCGGAAGCGCAGCCGGAAACGCCATGGCCGATGATCTCCTTTTTGGGTCCGAACCGCTCACTCCGGCACATACCGATCGCCTCCGAAGGGCGTTTTCGGATGCGTCGAAACGGGCATGGTGTTATTATGCGCCCTTTCTGTGCTGCTACAGCCTGCCTCCCGGACGGGAGGTGTTCCTGGTCGAGCGGGGGGGGGCGCTCTGGCTGCCGGTCCGGCGTACTGCTTCGGAAGGACCTCAAATCGATTTGCTCGTCCCGCCCCTTCCCTTTCCAGGCGATGCGTTTGATTCCATCCTGGACGACCTTATGGCGGTAAACGGCGGTCGGCCCTTCCGCATTCTCTGGGTGGACGAGGAGGATGCCCGCCGGTTGCCGGCTGATCGGTTTACGCTTCGACTGAAAGATGCCGAATACCTCTACGATCCTGCCAGGGTTGTCGCGGCTCCAGGGCGGCCCTACCGGGATCTGCGCAAACGGCTGCGCCGGTTTCAAAGACGGGTTTGCGCCCATTTTCGGGAGATGGAGGAGGGGGATATCCCGGCCTGTGAGGATCTGCTGAGGCACTGGCGCCGTCGACAGGGACGCAGGCGTGCCTTTCTTCTGGACTGGGGATATACGCGTGCGGCTCTGGCGCGTTACGGGGAATTTTCACGGGAGGACCTGCAGGGGTGGTGTGTCAGGGTGGAAGGGCGGGTGGCTGCGTTTGCAATGGGCGGGCGGATGCAGGATGGTCTGGCCTCTTTTTTTATTGCCAAGACCGATCCCGAGGTTCGGGGCCTGTCGGAATACTTGCGCTGGGAGGTCTGTCGGTCGCTGTCGGACTATCGGCTGGTTAACGATGCCGGCGATCTGAACCTGGCCGGATTGCGCCAGCATAAGCGGAAGTTCCGTCCGGTGGGGCGGCTTCCGGTTTACGCCGCAGAGGTTCGTCCGGAGGCAGGAAGATGATTGTTCGCGGCGGTGGTTTGCCCTTCCCGGCTCAAAAGTTTATGCGGCCACACGGACGGGCCGGGAGGGTATAGCTCGGCGTGCTGCTTATGCTATCCAAAGAGATCCGGAAACGTATTGCCGCCCTCAACCGGGGCAGCCTTCGCCATGTGGGGGAAGAGGCGGCTTCCGAGGGAGAGGAAGCCGTAGCGAACAGGGGGCTGGCGGTGAGGGCATTTGCCACCCCTTCGGACGCGCGGCTCACGGTCTCTTTAGAGGATGTGGCCCAGGGGACCGAGGTTCGTTCCGAGGCCGGGTGCTTTTTCCTGATCGAGCACGCGTTTCAGGACCTGTGCGCAACAGGGGGAGAGGCGTTTGAAGCACGGCATGTCCGGCTGTTCTCCGGGATTCAGCGGAAAGACGCCTTCACCCGTCTGCACACGAGCTTGCATCCCCTGGCGGAGACGTCACCTGAGGGCCTTCTGTATGTGGATATTGAGGCGACCGGCCTTTCTGCGGGGACGCCGCTGTTTCTGGTGGGCACGCTCACCTTTTCGGAAGGCGGATTTCGGATTCGACAACTCCTGGCGCGCGATTATACCGAAGAGGCCGCGCTGCTGGCCTATTTTTCCCATATCCTGGAGGCGGCCCGGGTTGTGGTCAGTTTCAACGGCAAGTCTTACGATCTGCCCTATATTCGGGATCGCTCCATTTTTCATGGCATCCCGTTTCGGCTGCACCAGGCCCATGTCGATCTTCTCCATGAGGCGCGGCGACGCTGGCGAAAGCGGTTGCACAACTGTAAACTGCAGACGCTGGAGCGGTATATCTGCAGGCGCGTCCGTTACGACGATATTCCGGGGGCGGAAATTCCGGACGCCTACCACCGGTTTGTGCAGACGGGCAATGCGGTTCAAATGCGGGAAATCCTGCACCACAATGCGCTGGATTTGATCACGATGGCCGAGGTGCTGGTTGTGATGCTGGAGGGGCAAGATCGGTGATGTCTCTCAAGGGACGGCGGGTGCTGGTGATGGGGCTGGGGCTGTTTGGGGGGGGTGTGGGCGCCGTACGCTACCTCTACAGGGAGGGCGCCCGGGTTACGGTAACGGACTTACGGCCAGCCCATGACCTTTCCGAATCGCTGGGGGTTCTGGAGGGGCTACCCGTGCGTTTCAGGCTGGGTGGACACGATGAGGAGGACTTTCGGCAGGCGGATCTGATTGTGGCCAATCCGGCCGTACCCCGCTCTTCCCCTTTTCTCCGGACAGCCGAAGCGGCCGATGTGCCGATTACGACCGAGGTTTGCCTTTTTGTGGAATGCTGCGCTGCGCCGGTTGTGGGGATAACGGGCAGCAGCGGAAAAACGACCACGACATCTCTTGTGGGGGCGATGCTCCGAAGGGGCGCTCCGCATGCGCTGGTGGGGGGTAATATCGGCGGGTGCCTGCTGGATCGGCTGGACAAGATTACGCCGGATTGGCCCGTTGTGCTGGAACTTTCCAGCTTCCAACTGGACCGGCTGGGCGATTTGCCCTGGAGCCCGCAGGTTGCCGTGGTGACCAACTTTGCGCCCAACCACTTGGACGTACACGGGTCTTTAGAGGCTTACCGGCATGCCAAGCGCCAGATTGTGGCTCACCAGCGTCGGGAAGATTGGGCAGTGCTGAATGCGGACGACACAGAGGTAATCGGCTGGGCGGATTCAGGGGAGGGGAGGTGCCTGCTCTTCAGCTTAGAGCGCAGGCTGGAGCGGGGGGTCTTCATCCGGGAAGGGGAGATCCGGCATACGTTCGAGGGACCAGAGCGGACGGTCGGTCCGACCTCCGATCTCCAGATCGAGGGACGGCACAACCTGGCAAACGCCCTTGCGGCTTCGGCCGCTGCGCTGTGCAGGGGCGTTCCCGAACGGGAAATTGCAGAGGCGCTCCGTTCTTTTCCCGGAGTGGAACACCGCCTGGAGCGGGTTGTGGAAATCGGAGGGGTGACCTATTACAACGATTCGATCGCCACAAGCCCGGACCGCACCCGGGTGGCTCTGGAGGCATTGTCGGGAGGGATTGTTCTGATTGCGGGGGGGTACGACAAGGGGCTCGCGTTTGACGCGCTGGGGCTGGTGATCGGCCAGAAGGTCTCGGATTTGATCCTTCTGGGGAAGACGGCCGATGCGATTGCAGCTTCGGTTCCGGAGGAGGCGCCAACGCGAATTCACCGGGCGATTTCTCTTGAAGAAGCCGTCGCAACGGCGGCGGAACTGGCTCGTCCGGGAGGTGCGGTTCTCTTATCTCCCGCTTCTGCGAGCTACGATATGTTTCGAAATTTCGAGGAGCGGGGGCGTTTGTTTAAGGACCGGGTTGCCGTGCTTGCCGGAGAAAGGGGTTGAGCGTGTCAGTACTGGATGGCTACGACCTGCGTGCGATTTCTCCCACAGTGGCGCAGGTCTTAGACGTTCCCGTTCCCCGGGGGGCCGAGGTGGGGCCGGTTGCCGAAGTCTTGGATACGCTTCCTTCGGCCGAACGGCTCGCTCTGGTGGTCATTGACGGGTTTGGGTCGGCGCTCTGGTTGCACGTTGCGCATGCCGTTCCCACGCTGAACCGGCTTGCCGGGTTGCACCGTCTGGATATCTCGTCGGTTTTGCCTTCTCTGACGTACATCTGCCTCTCCACGATGCTCACCGGGGTCTCTCCTGAAAACCACGGTGTGGTCGATCTGGAGGGTATGGTTCGGGTTGCAAACGCTCCTCAGCTTGATACCGTTTTCGACAGGGTGCGCGGCGCCGGACGGGAAACCTTTCTGGCGGTTCACAGGAGGGACGTGGAGGGCATTCCGCTGGATCGGTATGCGGATCAAACGGTTTTGGCCGAAGACAGGGCAGATACCGAGATTTACGGTCGGGTTCCCGATTTGGTGCGTGCCCACCAACCTGCGTTTGCCTTTGTTCATCTGATCGATATTGATGAGACCAGTCACGCCTACGGGCCGTATACGGCCGAGGTTACACGCGCAGCGTTGGAGATGGACCGCCGTTTAAAGCATTTTTTTACCTTTTTGGGAGGGGCCGGTTATGCCCTCATGGTGCTGGCGGACCACGGGATGCACGAGGCGCCGGGAGGCCTGGGGACTCACGATGGTTCTGTGGAGGAGGACCTGGTCGTTCCGCTGCTGTGGGCTTCGGCGGCGGAGCTTCGAAGCCTTTAGGGTGCGGGGCACGAAGCAGAGAATTGCAGATTTCGGATTGTCGTTTGACAATAAAAAGAGGGACAACCGGCTTTGAGACCGGTTTGTCCCTCTTTGTGTTTTTTGAATTCTTTGACCGGTGCGTCAGATCTCGTCTGAGTAGGGAATGAGTTTCCGCCCGCGCGTGGGATGGCGCAGCTTGCGGAGCGCCTTTTCTTTGATTTGACGTACGCGTTCCCTTGTGAGTCTGAACTGGATGCCGATTTCTTCCAGGGTCATTTCGGGCGATCCGCCCAGGCCGAAATAGAGCCGGATGACCTCCTGCTCCCGTTCTTCGAGGGTGCTGAGGGCGGTTTCAATCTCTTCTTCAAGGGCGTTTTTCAGGAGGAGTGTGTCGGGAGATTCCTGGTTTTCGTCGGGCATGATTTCCAGCAGGCTGTTTTCGTCATCGTCTCCAAAGGTGGCGTCGAGAGAGAGGATACGCTGACCGCTGGTGAGGGTATCCACGACCTGCTCGACCGAGATGCCGAGTTCCTCGGCGATCTCTTCTTCTGCGGGACGAGCAGACGTCTCCTGCTGCCGGCTGTTGGTATAGCGAGAGATCCTGCGCAGGAGGTCTACCCGGTTCAGTGGGAGACGTACCACGCGGGAGTGCTCTGCCAGGGTCTGCAGGATGGACTGGCGGATCCACCAGACCGCATAGGAAATAAATTTGAATCCCTTGGTTTCATCGAAACGCTCTGCGGCTGTAATCAGCCCGATGTTTCCGGCACTGATGAGGTCCACCAGGGGGACGCCCTGGTTCTGGTATTCCCGCGCAACGGTGATGACAAATCGTAGATTGGCCTCTACCAGTTTTGCGCGGGCCTCCATATCGCCTTTTTTGATCCGGCGCGCGAGGGTGACTTCCTCCCTGGCCGTGAGGGGTTGGGAGGCTGCCACATCTTCCAGATAACGATGCAGGGAGTCTTTGACGTCTTCAAAAGCGATGCCGACAACTCTCGCCACGGTGATCACCTCGAATGGTTGAGGTGTGGATTGAATACGCCCGGGGACTGTTTGGTGCGACTATTGAAAGGCAGATGCGGCAGGAAAAAGGACGCGTTTCCTGCCGCCCCGGCCTGTGGCCGGAACAGCAGGCCACCCACTGTGCGGGTGGTCGTTGATTGATGTGTGATCATACGTGATCGGTTTAGAGTCAA
>JAAXHW010000105.1 GCA_012270675.1 Candidatus Latescibacterota bacterium
GCTGGCCGGCGGGGTGGCGGTGATCGACGTGGGCGCGGCCACCGAGACGGAGATGAAGGAGAAGAAGGCGCGGGTGGAGGATGCGCTGCATGCGACGCGGGCGGCCGTGGAAGAGGGCATCGTGCCCGGTGGCGGGGTGGCTTTTATCCGGGCGGTTGCGTCGCTTGAAAAGGCTCGCGAGGACGCGCTCGGCGATGAGAAGGTCGGGGTGGAGATTGTCCGCCGCGCCCTGGAGGAGCCGCTGCGTCAGATCGCCAACAATGCCGGCGCTGAAGGTGCGATTGTGGTCCAGCGGGTGGCCGCAGGCGAGGGGGCTTTCGGATTCAACGCCGATACCGAGGAGTACGAAGACCTGGTGGAGGCCGGCGTGCCCGATCCGACCAAGGTGGCCCGGACGGCTCTGGAGAATGCGGCCAGCATTGCCGGGCTGCTGCTGACCACCGAGGCGGTGGTGGCGGATATTCCGGAAGAGGAAAAGCCGCCGCCTCCGGCACCTCCGGGCGGGGGGATGTACTAGGAAGCACAGGCCGAATAAAAACGGGGCGCTCTTAAACAGAGCGCCCCGTTTGTCTTGTGTGTTTCTGCGGCGTGTCTAAATGTGCGGCCCCCGCTCCCGAATAATCCGCAACGCCAGCTGCGGATCGATCTGCACAATCATTTCCGGTTCAATCTTGCAATGTCCCGGCAGGTCGAATCCCGCCACCGCGCTTCGGGCGTGCCATCCCGACAGCGAAGCATCTATCCCATCCTCCGCGAACCGTGACATCGGCCCGCCGAACACATCGTGAAACACCGTGGTATATCCGTCCACGACCTGAGGCGACCTGGAAAACGCCCCGCCGCCCGCTGAATTCACCATGCCGATGCACTTCACGCAATACCACACGTCGTTCAGCGTACCGAATGGATGCAGTGCCCAATGCAGGGTCACCACGTGGGCAATGCCCGCCTCCCGCCCGGCCTCGTAACCGGATTCCACATCCGCATCATCGTTTGTGACCGCCCCGACGCCCCCCCCGGTGCCCGACGTAAACACCAGTCCGGAAGGCGTAAACGTGACCATGCAAATTCGCCTTCCCGAAGGCGCCGGAACCGCGTCCTCTCGAGCCCCCAGGTTGATGCCCAGCGTCTTCACCCGGTCGTACACGTCAAAATCCCGCTGCCATGAATCGTGCAAATCCGCCATGTGATCTCCTCCGTCAGAGTTAGCGTTCTTCAGGAATCAGAAATACAGCCTCATTCACAGTGTCAAGCCATCCGACAGCCTCACATTCGATTTGCTAAATATAACATCGGGCCTTATAATATCAAGCGCCTGTTTGAGTCGGCGCAGGCAAGTTCCCGGGTGCTTTGATCCCCAAACCATGAGATTGTGGCCTCATTGGAAGGAAGCAACTTCGCGTGACGGCTCCCATGTAAGCATGTGTGTATTTCCGCGGTCATGAGATCGTGGCGTCATTGAAGTTGTGCGTTTCGACACCCTTCGACAAGCTCAGGGTGCAATTTCCGCGGTCATGAGATCGTGGCCTCATTGAAGCACCCTGAATTCGCCTTCCTGGCCCGATTTTTGCTTATTTCCACGGTCATGAGCCTCATTGAAGCCATAGCGAAGATGAGTCACAACAGGACCCGTCGGAACACGGGGCGAAGCAAAACCGAAGCCCATCGGCGACCCGACCGTCTTCACACCGTTTCCACACCGTTTCCAGGGAGCAATTCCATGCAAACGCGAAGTCGTATTGCCGCCGTAGCTCTTTCCGTTCTTCTGGCCGCAGCGCCCGCCCTCGCCGGTACCGTAGAAGTGGAAGGCCAGGGCGATCCGGCCCTGTACGTCGTTAAGGTACATGCCGACTGGTGCGGCGCCTGCAAGGCCCTGGTACCCGTCCTCAAAGAGGTCCGCACGGGCGTGGCCGATAAGCCCGTCCTCTTTCTTGAGTTGAACGTGACCGACGCGGCCGTCACCGCCCAGTCCCGCCTGCTGGCCGCCGCGCTGGATATCGAGGCGCATTTCAAGGCCAACAACAAGACGGGCCTGGTCCTGCTCATCGATCCTGCCAGGAACACCGTGGTGGAAACCCTGACCCGCAAAAACTCCGTAGAGGAGATGGTCGGCAAGATCAAGGCTCATGTCGCCGCAAGCGGGAAAACGTCCGGGTAACAACAAGCCGAATAAGAAAAGGGGCGCTCTTAAACAGAGCGCCCCTTTTCTTATATCAACGCTAATCGACAGCGACCTGATGGTTCACGCCGGAGCAGAAGGCTTCGTAGTTGATCAGTTCGGTGACTGAGGGATTGTCTCCACATACCGGGCAGTTCGGGTCCCGGTTGATTTTGAAGGTTTTGAAGTTCATGGAAAGCGCGTCGTACATCAGCAGCTTGCCGATGAGCGGGTCGCCCTGGCCGAGGATAAGTTTGACCGCCTCCGTGGCCTGGATTACGCCAACGGTGCCCGGCAGCACGCCCAGCACGCCCGCCTCGGCGCAGGAGGGGGCCAGTTCGGCAGGCGGCGGTTCGGGATAGAGGCAGCGGTAGCAGGGCCCTTCCGAGTCACAGGTAAAAACCGTGACCTGGCCGTCGAAGCGGAAGATGGATCCGTCCACAAGCGGTTTGCGTGTGAAGACGCAGGCGTCGTTGATCAGGTAGCGGGTGGGGAAGTTGTCGCACCCGTTGACCACGATGTCGTAGTCGGCCAGGATATCCATCACATTATCCGAGGAGAGGTAGTCCACATACGGAACGACGTTGCACCCCGGATTGAGGTCCCGGAGGGTCTCATAGGCGGAGATGGCCTTGGGCCGCCCCAGGTCGGAGGTGCCGTGGAGGATCTGGCGCTGCAGGTTGGTCACATCGACCATGTCGGCGTCCACAATGCCGATGGTGCCCACGCCTGCGGCGGCCAGGTAGAACGCCGCCGGGCTTCCCAGGCCACCGGCGCCGATCATCAGAACCCTGGCGTCCAGGAGCTTGCCCTGCCCTTTTTCCCCTACTTCCGGGACGAGGAGGTGTCTGGAGTAGCGCTGGACCTCGGCCTTGCTGAGGGCCCTGTGCCGGGCCCGGGGGAGGTCCGCTGCGACCCAGGCGTCAAATCCTCCTTCGATGCAGGTGACGTCGGTATAGCCCATTTTTTGAAGGTCGCGGGCGGCCAGCGGCCCCTGGTTCTCATCGCCGTAGACCAGGATGGCGGCGGACCGGTCGTTGGATTTTCCCTCTATTTGAAGCTCGAGAAATCCCCGGGGCAGGTTCTCTGCGCCCGGAATGTATCCGTTTGCATAGTCTTCACGTTCCCGGACGTCCAGGAGCAGGATGGCGTTTGCCTCCTCAAGGCGCTGCTGCGCCGCTTGCGGGGAGATCCCCTGGACTTCCGGTTTGACTCTGGCGATGTACTGGTCGAAGGCTGTGCCCATCGTGTGCCCCCTTTGGAAGCGGATAAAAAGGATCGGAAACGGTGTATTGATTATGAGATGGTGATCTCCGGGCCCGTGTCTTCCTGCGCATTGAGTTGCGCTGCGACATTCCGGGCGATTTCGAGAAAGGCTCTGCCGGTTTCAGCGTCGGAAGCGGCAACAGGCTTCCCCCTGTCTCCTCCCTCGCGGATGTCGGGAACAATGGGGATCTGGCCCAGGAAAGGGATGTCGAAGGAGGCTGCGATTTTACCGCCTCCGCCCTCTCCGAAGATGGGGGCCCGGTCTTTGCAGCAGGGACAGACAAAGTAGCTCATGTTCTCGACCACGCCCAGGATAGGGACATCGACCTTCTGGAACATGGCGATGCTGCGTCGAACGTCTTCCAGCGCCACATCCTGGGGGGTGGTGACGATCACCGCACCGCTTAAGGGGATCGTCTGGGCGAGGGTCAACTGGGCATCGCCGGTACCGGGGGGGAGGTCGACGATGAGGTGCTCAAGCGCGCCCCAGACAACATCGGTGAGGAACTGCTGGATGATTTTCCCGACAATGGGCCCGCGCCAGATGACCGGGGTGTCTTCGCCGGCGATGAAGCCGAGCGATATCAGCTTGACGCCGTAATTTTCGAGGGGAAGGATCTTGCCGTCAACGGCCTGGGGCTGTTTTTTGACGCCCATCATCATGGGGACGTTGGGACCGTAGATGTCGGCATCCAGAAGGCCCACGGCGCCTTCCAACCTGGCCAGGGCCACCGAGAGGTTGACGCTGACGGTGGTTTTGCCCACGCCTCCTTTCCCGCTGGACACGGCGATGGTGTGCCGGACTTCCGGGAGGGGCCGGGGTGGGCCGGGCTGCATTTGCACGGTAACAAGCTCCTTTTCAAGGTGTGAAAGGTGAAAGGTGTCGCTCCGGTTTGCCAGCTCGTCTCCGCACCCTGGTTTCACGTTTTGAGAAGGGCGAGATCTCCCGCAAGCGGTTGACTTCTGCGATGACCCGGTCGGCGACGTAGGCGACCTCGGCCCGGGTATTGAAGCGGCCCAGTCCGAACCGGAGGCTGCTCTGGGCCAGGTCGTCTTTCACGCCAAGGGCCCGGAGGACGTAAGAGGGCTCCAGGGTGGCCGATGTGCATGCCGACCCGGAAGAGAGGGCGATTTCGCCCAGTCCCATCAGGAGGCTCTCTCCGTCCACGCCGGCGAAGCTGAGATTGAGGTTGCCGTCGAGCCGTGCTTGAGGATGGCCGTTGAGGTGGACCTCGTTGAGGCCGCCGGTGATTTTTTCTTCCAGGCGGTCCCGGAGCTTCCGGACCCGTGGGCCTTCGGAGGCGATTTCGGTGCCGGCGATTTCACAGGCTGCCCCCAGGCCGACGATTCCGGGTACGTTCAAGGTGCCGGAGCGCATGCCCCGTTCGTGGCCTCCGCCGTCCATCTGGGCGATGAGCCGCACCCGGGGGCGATTGCGCACGTAAAGCGCGCCGACGCCTTTGGGCCCGTAGAGTTTGTGGGCGGAGAGGGAGAGGAGGTCGATGTTCAGGGCGTCCACGTGGATGGAGATTTTGCCCACGGCCTGGGTGGCATCGGTATGGAAGAGAACGCCCCGTTCTTTGCAGATCGATCCGATTTCGGCGATGGGTTGAAGGGTGCCGATTTCGTTGTTGGCGGCCATGATGGAGACCAGGGTGGTTTCGTCCGTGATGGCCCCGGTCACGGCCTCCGGGCTGACCCGCCCGTAGCGGTCGACCGGCAGTACGGTAACCCCGTAGCCCTGCCGCTTCAGGGCCTTCAAGGGGTCGAGGACGGCGTGGTGCTCGGTGGCCTGCGTGACCATGTGCGCCCTCCGGTCCGGGTGCATGGCGCTCACGCCCTTGATGGCCAGGTTGTCGGCCTCGGTTGCCCCGCTGGTAAAGATGATCTCTGTGGGCTTTGCGCCGATCAGCGAGGCAACCTGCTGCCGGGCATCGTCCACGGCGGCTTCGGCGGCCCACCCAAAGGTGTGGGTGCGGCTGGCTGCGTTCCCGAATTTTTCGCCAAAATAGGGGAGCATGGCTTCCAGCACCCGCTCATCGACAGGCGTGGTGGCATGGCAATCCATGTAGATGGGGGTTTTGACCGCCATGGGGGTTCCCGGTGTACGAGGGGCGACCGGTCGGTTGCCCCTACAGGTGGAGGATCAGGCCGTCTGACGGGAATATACCCAACTTTAACGTGAACATCAAGATTTTTTTATAATGTGAATAATTTTATTATAAACAATTGGTTGTTTTATTCTTTTACGTCTTCGAAGAGGGCTTTGACAAAGGCGTTGGGGTCAAAGTCGCTGTAGTCGTCCGGGCCTTCCCCAAAGCCGACCATGCGGACCGGAAGGCCGAGTTCGTCGGCAATGGCGATGACGACCCCGCCCCTGGCGGTGCCGTCGAGTTTGGCCAGGATCAGGCCGGTGATGTCCAGGTCGGTGTGGAACTGACGGGCCTGGGCAACGGCGTTCTGGCCGGTGGCGGCATCCAGGACAAGCAGGGTTTCGTGGGGGGCGCCGTCCTGGCATTTGCCCAGCACGCGCCGAATTTTTTTGAGTTCACCCATCAGGTTGACCCTGGTGTGCAGGCGCCCGGCCGTGTCGATGAGGACGATGTCGATGCGCCTGGACCTGGCGGCGGAGAGGGCGTCGAAGGCCACGGAGGCCGCATCGGCGCCGGGCCGGTGGCGGACGAGGTCGGCGCCCGTGCGCTCGGCCCAGATGGAAAGCTGGTCGATGGCAGCGGCCCGGAAGGTATCGCAGGCGGCCAGGAGCACCCGCTTGCCACCGGCCCTGTAGTGTGCAGCCATTTTTCCGATGGTGGTGGTTTTCCCCACGCCGTTGACCCCCACCACCAGGATGACGTACGGGGTTGCGGCCGGCGGGGGTTGGGCCCGGGGGTGCGGCGACTGGAGGATCTGGAGGATTTCCTCTTCCAGGAGGCGCTGTACAATCCCCTCGGCCTCGGCAGGTGCAGGGTGGGTTTTCACCCGTTCCCGGAGGCGGTCTATGATGCGCAGGGCAGGGTCGACGCCGATGTCGGCCTGGATGAGGATGTCTTCGATGTCCTCCAGGGTCTGTTCGTCGAGTTCCGGGTGGCGGCGGATGACCTCCCTGATCTTTCCAAACATCCCTTGCCGGGTTCTGGTCAGTCCCTTTTTGAATCTGTTGAGGAGGGTTGCCAGCACGGGTTCTCCCAAAATGTGTGGGGCACGGCACGCGTCCCCGCCGGGTTTATAAAAGGGGCCGACCCGTTGCGGTCGGCCCTGATGGTTCGGTTGGATCGGTAAGCCAGCCTGTGGGCACGGCATGCCGTGTCCGTACTAAAATGCGGTCTCTCTGAGGATGTCCAGGAGGCGCTCCAGGTCGTCGTCGCTGTAGAATTCGATTTCGATCTTTCCCTTTTTGCCCCGGCGGCTGATGTTGATGCCCGTGCCGAAGCGGCGCTGCAGGTCCTCTTCTATTGAAACAATCTGGGGGTCCCGGGTGCGGGGAGCCGTTTTGGGCTGGCCTGTTTTTCCATCCCGGCAGGCTTTTACAAGGGCTTCGACCCTGCGCACGGAGAGGCCCTGGGAGACGATCTGTTTACAGAGGGCCGCCTGCAGCCGGTCGTCTTCCAGTCCCAGGAGGGCCCGGGCATGCCCCATGGAGATCCGGTCGGTTTGAAGGGCTTCCCGGACTTCGGCGGAAAGGTTGAGCAGACGGAGGGTGTTGGCCACCGTGGAGCGGTCTTTGCCGACTTTCCGGGCCACTTCCTCCTGGGTCAGAATGCATTCCTCCATCAGCGTCCGGTAGGCCCTGGCTTCTTCGATGGGGTTGAGGTCTTCCCGCTGGATGTTTTCGATCAGCGAGATTTCCATCATTTCCTCATCGGTGCCGACATTGAGGATAAGCGCCGGCACGCTCTGGAGGTATGCCTGCTGTGCTGCGCGGAGGCGGCGTTCTCCGGCGATGAGTTGATAACCGGTGCCGAAGCGGCGCACCACCACAGGCTGGATGATGCCCTTTTGCCGGATGGATTGCGCCAGTTCCTCCACGGCCTCAGGGTCGAATGTCGTGCGGGGCTGGTGGGGGTTGGGCTCGATGTCTGCAATTTGGATTTCGACCACCCGCTGCCCCTGGTCGGCCGCGTCTGCTGAAGGGACGTCCAGTGTCTCTTTGTTGGCGCCGGGGATGAGGGCGCCCAGGCCCTTGCCCAGGGCCTTGCGTTGTTTACCCATGGCTGATGACCTCTCCGGCCAGGTTGATGTAGTTTTGCGCGCCCTGGGACATGATGTCGTAGAGGATGATGGGCTTGCCGAAGCTGGGGGCTTCTCCGAGTTTGACGTTGCGCGCGATCACCGTGTTGTAGACCCTGTCTCCAAAGTGGGCTCTGGTTTCTTCGGCGACCTGCCGGGAGAGGTTGAGCCTGCTGTCGAACATGGTCAGGAGCACGCCTTCGACCTGGAGCTGGGGGTTGAGTTGTTTCTGCACCAGACGCAGGGTGCCCAGGAGCTTGCCCAGTCCCTCCAGGGCGTAATATTCACACTGGATGGGAATCAGTACAGAGTCGGCGGCGGTGAGGGCGTTGAGGGTTAACAGCCCCAGGGAAGGTGGACAGTCGACCACGATATATTCGTAGTGCTCGCGGGCGGGGCCAAGCGCGGCCTGAAGCCGGGAGAACCGGTGTTCTATGGAGATGATGCTGGCCATCTCGACTTCAGCGCCGGTGAGGCGGATGTGAGAAGGGGCCAGACCCAGATAGGGGACTTCGGTGTCCTGGACGATCTCCAGGAGGGGGTAGTCCTGGAGGAGGACCTCGTAGATGCAGGCATCCCCATCCTCCAGGATAACGCCGAAGCCGCTGGTGGTGTTGGCCTGGGGGTCTATGTCGATCAGCAGGGTCTTTTTCTCAGCCGTTGCCAGGCAGGCGGCGAGGTTGACCGCTGTGGTGGTTTTGCCAACCCCTCCCTTCTGGTTGGCTATGGCGATGGTTTTGGACATAGTGTAAGAATATAACCTATCAGGGGAGAAAATCAAGCCGGAGTAGCGCCCCTATTCGATCGCGGCCTGGGCCGCGGCCAGACGGGCGATGGGCACCCGGAAAGGCGAGCAGGAGACGTAGTCCAGGCCGGTCCGGTGGCAGAATTTGACCGATTCGGGATCGCCGCCGTGTTCGCCGCAGATGCCGACCTTGAGGGTTTTGCGGGCGTTGCGGCCCCGTTTTGCGCCGATCTGCACGAGCTGGCCGACGCCCTCCTGGTCGAGGCTCTGGAAGGGATCGATCTCCAGGATGCCCCGGTCCACATAGTCGGGGAGGAACTTTCCGGCATCGTCCCGGGAAAACCCGAAGGCCATCTGCGTGAGGTCGTTGGTTCCAAAGCTGAAGAATTCGGCCGATTCGGCGATCTGGTGGGCGACCAGCGCGGCCCTCGGGATTTCGATCATCGTCCCGGCAAGGTAGTCGAACCGGGTCTTCTTTTCTGCCATGACCTCCGCGGCCACCCGGCTGACCATCTCCCGCAGCAGGGTGAATTCTTTGACGGTTCCGACCAGGGGGATCATGACTTCGGGGATGGCTTTGACGCGTTTTTTAAGGACGTTGGCCGCGGCCTCAAAGATGGCGCGGACCTGCATTTCGTAGATTTCCGGAAAGGTGATGCCCAACCGGCAGCCCCGGTGTCCGAGCATCGGATTGAATTCGTGCAGGGCGGTCACTTTGGCCTGGACCTGTTTGAGGGAGACCCCCATCTGTTCGGCCATCTCCTTTTGCTGATCTCGCTCGTGGGGCAGGAACTCGTGCAGGGGCGGGTCAAGCAGGCGAATCGTGACCGGCAGCCCGTTCATGGCTTTGAAGATCCCCTCGAAGTCGTCCCGCTGCATGGGGAGGAGCTTTTTAAGGGCCCGGCGCCGGCCCGCTTCGTCCTGGGCAAGGATCATTTCCCGCACGGCCAGGATGCGGTCGCCTTCGAAGAACATGTGCTCGGTCCGGCACAGGCCGATGCCCTCGGCCCCGAACTTGCGGGCGGTTTCGGCGTCGTGAGGCGTATCGGCATTGGTGCGCACGTTGAGCTTCCGGATACTGTCGGCCCAGCGCATCAGGGTGGCGAAGTTTCCGGAGAGTTTGGGCTGCCGGGTGGACACTTTGCCCAGCATCACCTCGCCCGTGGAGCCGTCCAGGGAGATCCAGTCGCCGGCTTTGACCACTGTGCCGTCGGCGGAGAACAGGTCCTTTCCGTAGTCGATGGCGATGCCGCCGCATCCAGCTACACAGCACTTGCCCATACCCCGCGCAACCACGGCGGCATGGCTTGTTTGTCCCCCCCGCGCCGTCAGGATGCCCCGGGCGGCATGCATCCCGCCGATGTCTTCCGGCGAGGTTTCCAGCCGCACCAGGATCACGTCTTCGCCCTTTGCGGCCCACGCTTCGGCTTCGTCGGCGTGGAAGACAACCCGGCCGGATGCGGCGCCCGGAGAAGCGGGCAGGCCTCTGGAGAGGACGTTGCGCTCGGCCTTCGGGTCGAAGGTGGGGTGGAGCAGCTGGTCGAGTTGGGCCGGATCGATGCGGGCGACGGCTTCTTTTTTGGTGATGAGGCGCTCTTTGACCATGTCCACGGCAATCTTGAGCGCAGCCTGGGTCGTGCGTTTGCCGGTGCGCGTCTGCAGCATCCACAGGCGCCCTTCCTGGACGGTGAACTCGATGTCTTGCATGTCGCGATAGTGTTTTTCGAGTTTTTTGTAGATTCCTTCGAGCGTCGTGTAGGCTTCGGGCAGCTGCCGCGCCATTTTGGCCACCGGTTCGGGGGTGCGAACACCGGCGACGACATCTTCCCCCTGGGCGTTGATGAGGTATTCGCCGTAGAATTTCTTTTCGCCCGTGGAGGGGTTGCGGGTGAAGGCCACGCCGGTGGCGCAGTCGTCGCCCATGTTGCCGTAGACCATGGACTGGACATTGACGGCGGTGCCCCAGTCGTGGGGGAT
The DNA here is from genome assembly GCA_012270675.1 of Candidatus Latescibacterota bacterium. Taxonomy (GTDB): domain Bacteria; phylum Latescibacterota; class UBA2968; order UBA2968; genus JAAXHW01. The sequence goes on from JAAXHW010000105.1 coordinate 10,374, forward strand.
GTTGTGGATGTTGCGGTAGATGATGGCGCGCTGACCGTTCCAGGAGTCGAAGACAGCGCCGATACCCCCCCAGAGCTGTTCCGTGGGATCGTCGGGAAAGGTCTTCCCGGTCCGTTTTTTTACGATTTTTTTAAAGTCGGCCACCAGTTCCTGCAAATCGTCCGCGGTGAGTTCGGTGTCCAGGTGGACGCCTCGTTTTTCTTTGATTTTTTCGATGGCGGCTTCAAAGGGATCGATTTCTTTGCCCCGGGGCTGGACGCCCATGACCACATCGCCATAGGTCTGGATAAAGCGGCGGTAGGCGTCGTAGACGAAGCGTTCGTTGCCCGACTTTTCGATGAGGCCCCGGGCGATCTCGTCGTTGAGACCCAGGTTGAGGACGGTTTCCATCATGCCGGGCATGGAGACCCGCGCGCCGGAGCGGACCGAGAGGAGGAGGGGGTTTTGGGGGTCTCCGAATTTTCCGCCCATGGTTTTTTCGACGCTTTTCAGGTTGTCCAGGACCTGCCTTTCCAGGTCGGCCGGGTACTGTTTGTTGTGGTTGTAATAATGGGTACAGACCTCGGTTGTGATGGTGAAGCCGGCCGGGACGGGGATGCCGATGCTGGACATCTCGGCAAGGTTGGCCCCCTTGCCGCCGAGGAGGTTTTTCATGTCGCCCGTGCCCTGGACCTTTCCCTCGCCGAAGAAGTAGACATACTTTTTTCGTCCGGGGTTTCGCGCTGCGGTTTTTCTGGCCTTCGCCATCTTTTGCCTCGTTGTGGGAAGCTCAGGGTTTTTGGAGTATTGTGGCCTGGACACCGGCCGAATCGATGGTGGTCCTGACGGAGTCGGGCGTTGCGTGCATGGAAACCCAATCCGCAGACAGAGAATCGGAGACGTCAAGCGCCAACATCGATTGCGTAGCGGCCATGACCGAATCGGGGGACTGTGGAACAGGGTCACCCCGGCGCCCGGCCTGGATGACCTGGCGGTCTTCTATGCCCAGGAGGATTTTGAGAATGTTCCGCTTGCCCACGATAATTCGGAGGTCGGCCGTAGAGCCGTTTTTCAGCGGCAGGGGCGTTTCGACAACCCGAACTTCCAGCTCGAAGGTCCGGGTGCCGCCTGCGTGGACGGCGTAGCCGTAGAACTTGGCGATCTCGCCGTAGCCGACGAATCCCTCCCGGTCTGCAAAGAGGTTGCTGAGGATTTCGACGGGGTGTCCCAGACGGATTTTCCAGGCGTTGGTTTCGGGCACCCAGGCGTCGATTACGGTCCCTCCTGCGTTTCCGGCAATGATCATGACAATCTGACCCAGGTCGGCCAGCATGCCGGGATGGAGGTCAAGACGGGCGACGACGCCGTCTACCGGGGAGCGAAGCGTGGCGAGGTTCAGGGTCTCCCGGGTGGCATCCAGACTGTGCCGGGCCTTGTCGAGGGCGGCTTCGGACTGCCGGACTTCGGCTTCGCCCTGACGTAATTCTGCAGGGGAGGCGCCCCGTCTGACCAGGTTGAGGTTTTCCGTGGCGACCTTCAGGTTGGTCTGGGCCAGGTCGGTGTTGGTGCGGGCACGTTCGAGGTCCTCAAGGCTCCACAGGCGTTCCCCCAGGTAGAGGTGCTCGGCCCTGGCGAGTTCCTGCTTGCGGGCAGTTAGCGAGATTTTTGCCTGTTCCACCTTCGATTCTGCGATTTTGCGTTCTTCTTTCGTCGGTTTTTCCTTCAGAAGGGCAAGGTGGGCCAGCGCGAATTCCAGGTTGGCCTGGGCGCGCTGGACTTCTTTTTCGGCCGCGGCCACAGCGGCGCGCAGGTCGCCGTCGTAGAGCTGGACGACGGGCTGTCCGGCTTTGACCGGTGTGCCGAGGGGACAGTAGATTTTCTGAATCACCCGTCTGAGTGGGGAGTCGATGTAGATTTTCTGTCCCGGTTCCACAACGCCCTGGGCCATGACAATGTCGTCGATCCTGATCAAGTAAAGGGCGCTTGTAATGAGGCTTAAGATCCCCACGATCCAGAGGCTCCATTTAAGGGATCTGTTCCTGCTGCGCCTGTGCATCATCGCGTGGCCCCTTTTTCTTGACAGGGGAGATGCGAATTTCTATATTAGACGTTCTCTTGAGGGGGCACGGCCTCTGCCCCCACCGGGGACTGGATGGGCCCGTAGCTCAGGGGTAGAGCAGCGGCCTTTTAAGCCGTTGGTCGAAGGTTCAATTCCTTCCGGGCTCATTTTTTACTTTCATGCTGGCTTTGTTTGAAAAAAGAACGGCCCTGATCGCAACGCATCGGGCCTTTTTTTCTTTGGTAAGGGGCGGATCAGTGAATCCGGGTTGTATATTGTCCCTGTAACTTATAGTACCCCTTTTTAAAAGTCAAGATAAGAAATGAGCAGGACGCGCTGGATGGTCCTTAGAAGCTGCTGCCTGGAAAAGCCCCTTCCCCCTGCCCCGAAGGCGGGGGAGGCGAGATGCGGGGCTGGGCATACATGAGGGCTTGACAGGGTGTGGGGAATTGTATATATTCTTTATCAACATAGTAAATAATTGGAGTGCATGCTATGGGACGTGGGGTAACACTCTGGTTTACCGGCCTTTCCGGATCTGGAAAATCGACTCTGGCACAACATATTACGCCGATTTTGAAGGCGCACGGTTGCAAGGTGGAGATGCTGGATGGCGATGAGGTGCGGCAAAACCTCTCCAGGGGGTTGGGGTTTTCCAAGGCGGACCGGGATACGAATATCAAGCGGATCGGGTGGGTGGCCAAGGTTTTGACGCGCAACGGTGTGGTGACGGTTGCTGCGGCGATCAGCCCCTACCGGGGGGTGCGGCAGTGGTGCCGGGAGCAGATCGGAGACTTTGTGGAGATCTACGTCGATTGCCCGCTGGAGGTGTGCGAGGCGCGGGATACGAAGGGGCTTTATGCGAGGGCGCGCGCGGGAGAGATCAAGCAGTTTACGGGGATTGACGATCCTTATGAGCCCCCGGAAGATCCCGAGGTGGTCGTACACACAGCAGAGGAGTCGGTGGAGCAGAGCGTTCAGAAGATCCTTGCCCGGCTGCGAGAACTGGGGTATCTCTGAGAAAGGAACAGTCGTGTGAAATTGATCGATGTCTCAACACTCAACCGTCTGGCCGATGGGTTTGAGGGGGCGCCTTCCGAAGAGATCCTGGTATGGGCCAGTGAGGCGCTGGGCCCCCGGGTTGCGATGGGCACTGCGTTTGGGACAACCGGCATGGTACTGCTGGACCTGATCCAGAAGACGGTTGCCCAGATGCCGATCTTTTCTATCGATACGGGCTTCCTTTTTGGCGAGACACAGGATCTCAAGGCCCGCGTGGAGGCCCGTTACGGCATTGAAATCGAAGTGATCCACCCCCGGTTGAGCGTGGCGGAGCAGGACAGGGCATACGGGCCGGCGCTCTACGACCGGAATCCGGACCGATGCTGCTGGATGCGGAAAGTAGAGCCACTGCAGCGAAAGCTTGCGAAACTGGACGGCTGGATCACCAGCCTGCGGCGCGATCAGTCGGCGTCCAGGAAGGAAATCCGGGTGCTTGAACCCTACAGGGTCATGGGCGGCCATGCCCTGGTGAAGGTCAACCCGATGGCCGGCTGGACGCGGGAGCAGGTTGAGGACTATCTCCTGGAAAACGAGGTGCCTTATAACCCCCTGCACGATCGGGGATATCCCAGCATTGGCTGTTGGCCCTGCACCCGGCCGGTGGGCGCGGGGGCGGACGAACGGGCTGGCCGGTGGGCCGGCACGTCGAAGACCGAGTGTGGCATACACACGGTCTTCGTGGAGGCGGCGGACCGTGGGGTGGGGGAGGGCGCTGGCTGAGATTGATTCTTGACAAAGTCGGTCATAAATGATATTGTATTGGGTAAATTCGGAACGGTCCCTGTATGGGGCCATTTTTGTAGGTCCCTGCATTCGTTAGAGGTATCGGGTATGCCTGCGCTGGACCTGGAAACAGGACGGGAGGCCTGTGCTTCCGTTCGACCTTCCATCCTGGAAGAGATCGGAAATACCCCTCTGCTGCGCATTCGGAAATTTGTGGAGCATCTGAAGGGGACGGCGCTTTACGCCAAGATGGAGATGTTCAATCCCGGCGGGTCGGTGAAAGACCGGCCGGCGCTGCAGATGATCCTGGACGCCGAGGCCTCCGGGGAACTGACGCCGGATAAGGTGATCATCGACTCGACCTCGGGGAATACCGGGATTGCCTATGCAATGGTCGGTGCGGCCAGGGGCTACCAGGTGGAACTGGTGATGCCGGCAAACGTGAGTGTGGAGCGACGCTATGTGATCCAGTCCTACGGTGCCCGCCTGGTTCTGAGCGATCCCACGGAGGGGTCGGACGGCGCGATCCTGAAGTGCCGGGAGATCCTGGCGGCGAATCCGGGGCGCTATTACAAGCCAGACCAGTACAACAACCCCTCCAATCCCAGGGCTCACGCCCTCCATACGGCCCCGGAGATCTGGGAGCAGACGGGTGGGCGGATTACCCACTTTGTGGCCACCCTGGGCACCAGCGGCACCCTGGTGGGCACGGGGCGGCGTTTAAAGCAGTACAATCCTGACATCCGGATCATTGCGATTGAGCCTCCGGCATTTCACGGCATTGAGGGTCTGAAGAACATGGATGTTTCCATCGTTCCGGGCATCTACGATCCTTCGGTTTACGATCAGAAGATCCAGGTGGAGACGGAGGAGGCCTACGCGGCGGTGCATCGGCTGACAAGGAAAATGGGCATTCTGGTGGGCCAGTCGAGCGGGGCGGCCCTGGTTGGTGCGCTGCGCGTGGCCGAGGAGGCGGAACAGGGGGTTGTCGTGACCCTGTTTCCAGACAGCGGCGAGAAGTATATGAGTACGTCGCTGTGGTGGCTGGAACGGGAGGAAGGGCGTTAGGATGGTGCGTTTGGACCGGGAGAGCTGGGAGCAGATCTTTGCGCACGCCCGGGAGGACTACCCGGCCGAGTGCTGCGGGATTGTGACCGAACACGACAACGGGCGCTACCGGGTGCACCGGTGCGACAATATCCAGGACAGGCTTCATCAGCGCGATCCAGAGGCCCATCCCCGCACCTCCAGGACGGCCTACCGTATGGACGATATGCAGGTCCATCGCATTCTGAGGGAGACCGAAGAGGCGGCAGGCCGGGTGGTGGCTTTTTACCATTCGCACATTGATTGCGATGCTTATTTTTCCGAGGAAGATCGGAATGCCGCGATGTTTTTGGGAGAACCGGCCTATCCGGGCGTGGTCTACCTGGTGGTCTCGGTTGTGGATGGAGAGGTGCGCGGACAGAAGGGGTTTGGGTGGGACGAAGGAGCAGGAGAATGGAAGGTCTGGTGCGAGAATGAAAGGAGGGTTGAACGATGGCTGTGACAGCACGTATTCCGACTCCTTTGAGAAGATTTACGGGGGATAAGGCGGATGTTGAGGTTTCGGGGGGAACGGTCGGAGAGATGATCGACAACCTGGAGGCGCAGCACCCGGGTATCAGGCAGAACCTTGTCGATGAGACGGGCGCGTTGCGACGGTTTGTGAATGTGTATGTAAACGACGAGGATATCCGTTTCTTAGACGGCACGGAAACCCCGCTGAGAGATGGGGATAGTGTGACGATTGTACCGGCCATTGCCGGGGGGTGTTCGCCCGGACCCGGGTACGCGTCTTGATCGCGAGGACGGTTGATGCATATCTCTGCCAGGGGCAATTACGGTCTGCGGGCGATTCTCGATCTGGCCCTGAATTACGGCCGGGGGTATGTGCAAAGCGCTGAGATTGCCGCCCGGCAGAATATCCCGGAATCCTACCTGGTTCAGCTTCTGAACCTGCTGCGAAAGGCGGGTCTGGTGCAGAGCGTTCGGGGGCCCAGGGGAGGGCATGCGCTGCTTAAGCGCCCCGGGGAGCTCACCGTGGGAGAGGTGCTGGCGGTTCTGGAGGGACCGGTCAACCTGCTGGGCGAGGGGGAAGAGGGGGGCAGCGGGGAAGAAGGGGACGTGCTGCGGGAGGTGTGGGAGGAGGTCGAGGCCGCGATTGGAGGCGTACTTTCCTCAATTACGTTTGCAGACCTCTGCCGGAGGCATCAGGTGCGGCGGAAGCGCATCGTTTTCCGGATTTGATGGCCTATGGAGGCGCTGAGAAAAGGGCGTACTGTTCTGGACCTGATCGGTTCTACGCCGATGGTCAGGCTCAACCGCGTGGGCGTTGCGGGGAGGGCGGAGATCTGGGCGAAGCTGGAATTTTTCAATCCGGCGGGCAGTGTGAAGGACCGCATCGCGATTGCCATGATCGAAGCGGCCGAACGGAGCGGCGAGCTGAAGCCTGGCATGACCATTGTGGAGCCGACCAGCGGCAACACCGGTATTGGGCTGGCCATGGTTGCGGCGGTGAAGGGCTACCGGTTGATTATTACCATGCCGGAGGGGGTCAGCGAAGAGCGCCAGAGCCTTCTGAGGGCCTTCGGCGCTGAGGTGGTGCTCACATCGGCCGATGAGGGGATGCGGGGAACGATTCAGGAAGCCCTGGGGCTGAAAGCGGGCCGGGAGGACTGTTTTATGCCCCAGCAGTTTGAAAATCCGTCCAATCCGGAGGTTCACCGGCAGGCCACCGCGCGTGAGATCTTGGCGCAGATGGAGGGACCGCCCGACGCCTTTGTGGCCGGAGTCGGGACCGGCGGTACGGTCACGGGTGTGGGGGAGGTGCTCAAAGGGGTGCTGCCGGAGGTGCTGGTTGTGGGGGTGGAGCCGAAAGATTCTGCGGTGCTGTCGGGTGGGCAACCGGGGCCGACGGAGATTGACGGGCTGGGAGCGGGGATGATTCCCCCCGTATTGAACATGGAGGTGCTGGACCGGGTGGTTGCGGTCTCGAATACCCACGCCCGTGCCATGTCCCGACGGCTGGCGCAGGAGGAGGGTATCCTGGCCGGTATCTCTTCCGGCGCAGCCGCCCACGCCGCGGTTGAGGTGGCGGTGAACCTGGGCGAGGACCGGCGGGTGGTCGTGATCTTGCCGGATACGGGAGAGCGGTATCTGGGCGCTTTTCTGTTTGAATAGGAAGGCAGGGGAAAGCAAGGGGTTTCTATGCCGGATTACGCCTCCATCGCGCGGACTGTGCGCACGAGTCTGGATTTGTAACGGGCAGCCACATTTTTGTGGATGACGCCCTTTTTCGCGCTCTTATCGATCACGGACATGGCCTGCGGCAAGAGGGCTTCGGCCTCGGCCTTAGCGGGTGCGGTTTGCACTTTTTTCAGGGTGGTGCGCATCAGGGAGCGCACCACCCGGTTTCGTAACCGGGCCTTTTGGGCCTGTCGAAGTCTTTTACGGGACGATCTGAGTTTGGGCAATCCCCTACCTCCTTGGGTCGTGTTCTGCCATGGGCGTGGTTTTCAGGCTTCACAGGTCGAAATGTAACAAGATGCGGGTTTTTGCACAACCGATTTCTGCGATAAGCAGAAAAAGTGGGCGGGAAAGCTACTCTTCCCAGACGCCCATGCGACGAAACTTGTCCATGCGCTGGGCGATAAGCGCATCGGGGGGGATCTGACGGAGTTCTCCGAGGGCTTCCAGGATCGCACCTTTCAAGGACCTCGCCGCGCCTTCGGGGTCCCGGTGAGCGCCGCCGAAGGGTTCGGAGACGATCCGGTCGATGATGCGCAGGTCCAGAAGGTCGGGGGCCGTGATCTTGAGGGCTTCGGCGGCCGCTTCTTTTTTGTCGCGTGCACGCCAGAGGATGAGCGAGCAGGATTCGGGGTTGATGACCGAGTACCAGGCATTTTCCAGCATCAGGATGCGGTCTCCAATCCCGATGCCGAGGGCACCGCCGCTGCCCCCCTCACCGATAATGGCGACGACGATGGGGGTGGGGAGCCTGGATATTTCGAAAAGGTTGCGGGCGATTGCTTCGGATACACTCCGTTCCTCGGAGCCGAGGCCGGGGTGGGCACCGGGGGTGTCGATGAAGCAGAGGATGGGGCGTTTGAACCTGGCCGCCAGTTTCATCAGGCGGAGGGCCTTCCGGTAGCCCTCCGGGTGCGCCATGCCGAAATTGCGGTGGAGGTTTTGTTTTGTATTGCGGCCCTTCTGTGTGCCCACAACCACGATGGGCTGCCCGTCGAGCCGTCCCAGGCCGCCCACGACCGTCGGATCATCCCGAAAGCTCCGGTCTCCGTGAAGCTCTACAAAGTCGGTCAGGAGGAGGTCGATGTAATCCTGGGTATGGGGGCGTTGCGGGTGCCGGGCCAGCTGATAGATCTGCCACCGGGTCAGGTTGGCGTAGATTTCCTGCTCCAGTTTCTGAACCCTTTTCTGAAGGATGGCCACTTCTGAGGGCATGTCGATCTTTTCGGTCTCGGCGTGGACCTTGATCTCTTCGATTTTTTTTTCGAGTTCGGCAATCGGGCGTTCGAAGTCGAGGTAGATTTTTTTATTCATCGGTCCAGGGTTCCTCCCGCTTACACCAGGTTTGCGACGGCGTTTTCGATCCGGTCCATCGCCGCTTCGGTCCGGTCCATCGATGTGGCATAGGCGATCCGGATATGGCCCGGTGTGCCAAATCCGCTGCCGGGCACGACTGCCACCCGGGCCTCTTCGAGCAGGTAGTTGCAAAAGTCGACATCGTTGCGTATCCGGCCTTTGTTCGCAGAACGGCCGTAGAGGGCCGAGATGTCCGGAAAGACGTAGAAGGCCCCCTGGGGATTGGAACAGGTGATGCGGGGGATGGCGTTGAGGCGTCGGACGATGAGGTTGCGGCGGTCCTGGAAGGCCCGGCGCATGGCCTCAACGCTGTCCTGGGGACCGGTCAGGGCTTCGAGGGCGGCGTACTGGGAAATGGAGCAGGTGCTGGTGGTCTCCTGGCTCTGGATTTTCCCGATGTGGGCGATGAGGTCGGCAGGGCCGGCTCCGTAGCCCACGCGCCAGCCGGTCATGGCATAGGCTTNNTAGAGAATCTTGTCGTAGATTTCGTCTGAGACAACATAGATACCGGCGTCTGCGATGACCTCGGCCAGGGCCTGAAGTTCGGATCGGGTGTAGACCGCGCCGGTGGGGTTGCAGGGGCTGTTGAAGAGGACGAACCTGGTTCTGGAAGAACACGCGGCTTTGAGCTGCTCGGGGGTGATGCGAAAACCGGTCTCTGCGGTCGTCTGGACGATGACGGGTACCCCGCCCATCAGCCTGACCTGGTCGGCGTAGCTTACCCAGAAGGGAGCGGGGATGATGGCCTCGTCGCCGTCGTTGATGAGGGCGATGACGGCATCGAAGATGGTCTGCTTGGAGCCGCACCCGACGACGATCCGGGAGGGATCGTAGGTCAGGTCGTTGTCCCGCTGCAGTTTGTCACAGATGGCCTCTTTCAGTTCGATAATGCCGGTGGCCGGCCTGGTATATCTGGTGCGGCCTTCCTTTATGGCCCGCACCGCGGCCTCTTGGATGTTGTCGGGCGTGTCGAAGTCGGGCTCGCC
>JAAXHW010000106.1 GCA_012270675.1 Candidatus Latescibacterota bacterium
GGCCTTTTTCTTGGGCGCGGCAGTAGTTTCCGGTTAAGATTTTGCAGAGAGGAGATAGCAGGTCACAGAAGGGTTGATAAAAGGCGCTCTCCATGAAAGATTAGAGTTATCAACAAGAAATTCTACCCTTTCAAAGGAGGTGCCCATGTCGATCCTGTCCTGTTCCCCACTATCTCCCCGTGTAGAAGAAAAAGGATTTCCTAAAGGATCGCCAACATTTTCTGCCCTGCTTGGGCCTTTGGAAGCTTGCTTGCCTCATCTGACCCCGTTGGCATCAGGTAGCAACAAGCCGTTGACATATACGTTTGCGCATCAGATAAGGGGCTTAGTGTATTATCATACAGAGACTTGCACGTCTGCCCAGGATCTGCTGTTGGGGGCAAGATGTGATGGGTTTGTGAACCGATTGCTGGTGCCCCCATCAGGTCTTGGTGAGAGCACCTTTTATGAAGCCAATGCCAGTCGGGGCAGCACGCAGATGATCGAGTTGGTGGATCGACTTTCTAAGCAAGCCTCCCAATGTGTAGGTCTCTCTTACGCTGAGCTTGGCCATTTGGTGGCCATTGATGGGAGCCTGGTTGCGGCCTGCTTGTCAATGACTTGGGCAGACTATCTTGGAGACGTGCGCAAGGCCAAGGTGCATTTAGGCCTGGATCTTTCCGGCTCGATTCCAAGAAAGATGATCCTGACCGAAGGGAGAGGCGCGGAAAGACCGTTTGTCTTTCATCTTTTAAAAGAAGGCGAAACCGGCATCTTGGATCGGGGCTACCAGGACCATCAGTGGTTCGATGCCTGGATTGCAGAAGGTAAGCACTTCGTGGTGCGCTTGAAGAAGAACACAAAATGGGAAGTCATAGAAGACCTACCCTTTGAGAAAGGCACATCGACACCGACATCGATCTTCTTGTTTTCCCAGGTCTTACTGGGTGATCCCGTGCACAGGATGACCCATCCAGTCTACCTGGTAGGCTTCGAAAGTCGAGGCAAAAAATACTGGATCGCTACCCACAGAGAGGATCTGACCGCAGAGCAAATCGCCTTCATTTTCTCGCTCAGATGGCAAATTGAAATCTTCTTCGCCTGGTGGAAAAAGCACCTCAAAGTCTATCATCTCATCTCCAGAAACCCTCACGGCCTCCTGGTGCAATTGCTCTGTGGACTGATCACCTATCTTCTGTTGGTGATCTATTTCCATCAACGGTATGGACAACGACCTTGTGTGAAATGTCTGCGACAGTTGAGATGGGATATCCGACATGAAACCCAGCCACCGACCCTTGTGCATATCTACTTGGTGATACAGACAGATACACAGTTCGCTCCACTGATTTTCCTATGGCTTTTGAACCCAGCAATTTTCTAACCGGAAATTGCTGAGGCGCGCAAGAAAAAGGCCTCGCCGAAGGCATGGGAAGGGTGGGGAGGGACGGGGGCATTTGACCTTGCGCGGGGAAAAATTTCTTGACTGTTTCCACAAGATGTAGTATTATACAAAAGATCCTGTGAAATGTTTGCGCAACCTATTGCGGTTTAAAGATTTTCCTCTGGAATCCCCTTCCCCTTTTTTTCCCCCCGATTCAGCCGGAGGTATCTGTGGGCAGGCGTCTGGCAACCATCCAGGCGTTCCACAGGGCCGAATTTCCACACCTCACCTCTTGCAGATCTCTCCCTCATGTTTCAGGAGGATTTCTCTTGCACCTTTCTCGCCTTACGGCCTTCGGTTTCAAGTCGTTTGCCCAGAAGCTGGATCTGACGTTTGGAAAGGGGATTTCCTGCGTGGTGGGTCCCAACGGCTGCGGGAAGTCGAATGTGGTGGATGCGCTTCGCTGGGCGCTGGGCGAACAGCGGGTGCGGTCGCTGCGCAGCCATTACATGGAAGATGTGATCTTTTCCGGGTCGAGGACGCGCAAGGCCCTGGGGATGGCCGAGGTGTCGGTGACGATCGACAATTCCGAGAACCTGCTCCCGGTGGATTTTTCCGAGGTAACGGTGACCCGCCGGCTGTTCCGGTCGGGAGAGAGCGATTATCTGCTGAACAAGATCCCCTGCCGGTTGAAGGATATCCAGGACCTTTTCATGGATACGGGGCTGGGCGCTTCGCACGCCTATATCATCGAGCAGGGGATGGTGGACGAGATCATCAGCGACAAGACAGAGGAGCGCCGGCGGGTCTTTGAAGAGGCCGCGGGGGTGACCCGCTACAAGGTACGACGCAGGTCGGCCTGGAACAAGCTGCAGTCGCTTCAACAGGATTTGCAACAGATTTCGGCTGTGATTGCGGAGGTAGAGCGACAGGTGGCGTTGCTGGCGAGGCAGGAGCGGAAGGCCCGGCTTTTCAAACAACTGACGGACCAGCTCCGGGAACTGAAGATCCAGCTTGCGCGCTACCGGTATTTTGAGATGTCGGACCGCGCCCGGCCGATGTTGGAAGAGATGGCCTTTCTCAGGGAGGATATCGAGGTCGGATCAACAGATATCGTCCGGTTGGAGGCGAGGCTGGAAGAGGTCCGTGCCGAACTCACGGCGCAGGACCAGGCCGTGGCCGCGGCCAACGCGGAGGTGGGCCGGCAGGTGGAGGCGGTCCACCGGAAGGACCGGGAGATCGTGGTGGCCCGGCAGGAGGCGCGGGGTATCGAGGGGTTCTTGGCCCGCGATACAAGACAACAGGAGGTGTTGAAGGAGCGGCAGGAGGCGGCCCGACAGGGGCAGGAGGCGGCCCGGCAGGGGGAACAGGAGGAGCGCGAGGCCCTCAAGCGGGCAGAGGCGGCGCTTTTGGAAGAGACCGGGACGCGGGAGGCCCTGCTGGCGGAGCTGGAGGCCCGCCGTGGGGGGGCGGATGAGCAGAAGGCGCGCCTTATTGGGATGCACCAGGAGATCAGCGAGGTGCGCGGGCGGCTGGAGCGGGCGCGGGCGGAAGCGGAGGGGCTGTCTCACCGGCAGGCGAGGCTGGGAGAGGATGTGGCCCGCGTTCGGGCGCGGCGGCAGGAGGCGGAAGGGGCGGCCGATGCGGCGGCAGGGCAGATCGCAGACCTGGAGCGGGCGCTGGAGGAGCGGACGGCCCTGAGGCGGGTGCACACCGGGGAGCGGGACGGGCTGGTGGAGGAGCGGGACGGGCTGGTGGAAGAGCGCAACAGCCTGCGCACCCGGATGGAGGCGAACAGCGCCCGGCTGGCGCTTTTGGAGAAGCTCCGCGAGGGGTTTGAGGGCTATTCCCGGGGGGTACGCGCGCTGGCCGTAGACTCTCCCTTTTCGGATCGAATAAAGGGGGTGGTGGCGGATCTGATCGACGTGGACCCGATGTACACTTCGGCGATCGAGGCGACGATGGGACGGGCGCTGGAGTGCCTGCTGGTGGACACGACCGCGGATGCGGCGGAGGCGATGGCCTATCTGCGGTCCAGCGCACACGGCGCGGCGGCGTTTCTGCCCACAGAGCGGGTGGCACAGGGCACCGGCATGCCCTGGACGCCTCCGGTGGGGAAGGGAATTGTGGGCCGGGCGTCGGATCTGCTCCGGGGGCCTGCAAACGTGCGGTCCCTCTTGTGCCGGACGCTGGTGGTGGCGGATGTGGACGCCGCGCTGCCTTTCATGGCGCAGATGCAGGCGATCGGGGTGGATATTGCGACGCTGAACGGGGAAGTATTCGCCGCCGATGGCACGGTCTACGGCGGAGGGGCTGTGGACGAGGAGACCGGGTTGATCGGCCGGGCGGGGCAGGTCGAGATGCTCTGCGCCGACCTGGAGGCAGGCCGGGCGGGGCTGGAGGCCCTTGGGGCGGATATCCATCGGGTTGGGGAAGCCACAGCCAGAGCAGCGGCGCAGGTTGAAGCCGATGACGGGGCCCTGGCTGACTTGCGCAATCGCCTGGTCGGGCTGCAGCGAGACCAGCAGAACGCGAGGGCCGAGGCCAAACGACAGGGGGCCGCCGATGAGGAGTTGCACGGGGAAGCGGCCCGGCTGAAGGAACGGGAAGCCGAGCTTCGGCACACGGTTGCAGAGGGAGAAGCCGGGCTGGAGGCCCTGGAGGCCCGGCGCAGCCAGCTGGAAAAAGAGGTCCGGCAGGCGGACGAGGCGCTCCGGGAACAGGAACGCAGGTGCCGGGCGCAGCAGGATGCGGTTTCTGCGCGGCAGGTGGAGATCGCTGCATTGGAGGGACGCGTTGAGAACCTGCACCAGGAGGCGGAGCGGCTGGCGCAGGCGCAGACCGACCTGGGCCGGGAGATGGAGCGGCTGGCTTTGGAGTGCGCCGAGAATGAGGCGCGAAAGGCCGACCTGGAAGAGGTGGTGCAGTCCGCTTCGACGGAGCTGGAGACCCTCTACAGGGTGCAGACCGGGTTAGAGCGAAAGCGGGATACGCAGGTGGAGCGCCAGCAGGAGCTGATGGTGAGGGCCCGCAGGCTGGAAGAGAAGAACCGGGAGGTGGGGAGGCGGGTGAGCCGGAACCGGGAGCGGCTGCGCGACCTGGAGGTGGAAATGGCGCAGCTGCAGACCCGTGCGGAGGAGCTGCAGGAGCGGATCAAGCGCGACCATGAGGTGGATATCAAAGAACTGGGACGGTTTGAGAATCCGGAGTTCAATGCCGATATTACCGAGAAGCGGACCATCGAGATCCAGGACCGGATGCGCCGGATGGGGGCGGTGAACCTTGCGGCGCTGGAGGAGTACGATATCCATCGGGAACGGTTCGAGTTCCTGGCCAGGCAGCGGGACGACCTGCTGGAGGGAGAGGAGACGCTGAAACGGACGATTCAGAGGATTGACCGGGAGGCCCGCGGCCGGTTTTTGGAGACCTTTTCCAGCATCCGGGAGAATTTCAAGCGGACCTTCGTGGCCTTCTTTGAAGGGGGCGAGGTGGATCTGTTCATGCCGCCGGATGAGGACCCGCTGGAGGCCCCGATGCACATTATTGCGCGGCCCAGGGGCAAGCGCCTGCAGAACATCAACCTGCTGTCGGGCGGGGAGCGGGCGCTGACGGCGATTGCATTGCTGTTCGCCATCTACCTGGTCAAGATGAGTCCCTTCTGCATCCTGGACGAGGTGGACGCGCCCCTGGACGATGCGAATATAGACCGCTTCGTGCGCGTGCTCCAGGAGTTTGCAGAGCACACGCAGTTCGTGCTGGTGACCCACAACAAAGGGACAATGAAAGCCGCCGATTCCCTGTACGGGATTACGATGGAGGAGCCGGGGGTGTCCAAGCTGGTGTCGGTGCGGCTCACGGGAGGGGAGGCGGAAGGCAATGGGCAGGCCGAGACCGAGGTGATGGTTGAGGCATCGGCGAACGACGGCTAAAAGCAACCCCCGATGTATACAGCGGTACGAGGTACACGGATGCAGGGGCGACCGGGCCGGTCGCCCTTCCTATTTCCTGCCCGCCGACCCCTGGACTATCCATACGCGGCCGGTTTGACCCCGAGCGCTTCGGTCAGGTAGCCGGCTCTGACGTTTGGAGAATGTTCGAAGACAAGCAGCCAGTTCTCCTCCCGCGCCTGTTTCAATATCCGCTCCTTGTTTTCCATCGTGGCCCCGGGAAAGAGATCGTATCCCATCACATAATGCGTTTTCAGGTGCGACGGTGTGGGTACGAGGTCCGCCAGAAAACACGCGGTCAGATCGCCCGAGCGCAGAATCACGGACTGATGGTGCGCCGTGTGTCCGGGCGTGGATATCACCGACACGCCCGGCGCGATTGTCTCGTTTTCCGACGTGAGAACCACCTGTCCCCGCGCTTCAAGCGGCTCCCAGGTGTGCGGGAGATAACTGGGCCTGCTGCGGGGGTCCGGCTGTTTGGCACAGGCCAGTTCGTCCTGATTGATGTAATAGGCTGCATTTGGAAAGGTGGGGGTGAATTCCCCCTGGCTGTTTTTGAAGCAGTTCCCCCCGCAGTGGTCGAAGTGCAGGTGCGTCAAGATGACTCTGGTGATGTCCTCCGCCCGCGTCCGCACGGCTGATAAGCTTCTCACCAGATCCGTTTTGGACCTGTCCACGCCATACAGGAAGGCGAACTTTTCATCGTAGACCGTACCCAGCCCGGTGTCTACCAGGATCGTCTCTGTGGGCGTCCGGATCAGCAGGCAGTTCAGCCCCAGCAGGATGCGGTTGCGGTCATCTGCCGGGTTGGTCTTCTGCCACAGCACTTTCGGGACCGTACCGAACATGGCCCCGCCGTCTAAGCGGAAGGTGCCGTCGCTGACCACAAACAGTTCGAATTCGCCAAATTCCATGCCAGGGCCTCATTCGGCATCCGTGCGTCCGCTGCATCGGGCTGTCGTCTTTCAGCACGCCGCGCCATTTCGCGTGGAGCCGCAGGCGCGCCAACGCGTCCCCCCTCCCACTGCTTTCGTCTCCCCTTCGGAGCGGCAGCAGGTGGGACCTTCGGAGGAGACATGCGCGCCCATTACAAATTTAAGCAAATTTCTTTCCGTTTGAAACCGATTCATACAGGGCGTCAAATCTTTGCTGGACAATTCTGGCATATTTTAAGATTTTAGAAGCTGTGTGGGTGTGCATCCTTTCGCCTGGGGAAATCTGATGTCGGTTTCAAAATCGGAGGACCGTTTTACCCTGGTCGCCACCGATGTGGACGCTGCATTGAACGCGTTTGCCAAAGACGTGGCAGTGGGGCTGACGGCATACCCCAAGCGGCTTTCCTGCCGCTATTTCTATGACTGTGAGGGCGCGCGCCTGTTTGAGGAGATCTGCAAGCTGCCCGAATATTACCTGACACGGGCGGAGCGGGAGATCATAGAGGCGCGTGCAGAGGAGATTGCGTCGGGGTTTTCCGACGAGATCACGCTGGTTGAGCTGGGCAGCGGGAACGCAGTGAAGACGCGGCTGCTGATCGAAGCGTTCCTGGAACAACAGGGCCGCCTGCGGTTTGTGCCGGTAGATATTTCCCAAAACACGCTGGAAGAGAGTTCGATCGGGCTGCTGGAGACCTATCCGGAGCTGGAGGTCTTCGGGATCGCCGCAGAATACCACGACGGACTGGCGCGGTTGAAGGAGATGATCGAGGGGCCCAGGCTGATCCTCTGGCTGGGATCGAATGTGGGGAATTTTGATCGGCCGGATGCGGTGCGGTTCCTGGCGCGCGTGGGAGAGACGATGGCGGAGGGGGACCGTTTCCTGATAGGGACGGACCTGCGCAAGGACCGGGCGGTGCTGGAGGCCGCGTACGACGATACGCAGGGGGTCACGGCCCGGTTCAACCAGAACCTGCTGGCCCGGATCAACCGGGAGCTGGGCGGGCAGTTTGACCTGGCGCGCTTCCAGCACCGGGCGGTTTACAAAGAGGCCGAAGGGCGGGTGGAGAGCCACCAGGTGAGCACCTGCGCGCAGACGGTCGTGATCGAGGATCTGGATATGGAGGTGGTATTTGCCGAGGGCGAGACGATCCACACGGAGAATTCATACAAGTATTCGATTGCAGAGATCGACGCCTTGGCCGAGGGAGCCGGGCTGGAGGTGGAACGGCGGTGGTTTGACAGCGAGCGGCGGTTTGGGTTGAATATGTTGAAACGCAACCATGGATGAATACGGGTGGACACAGATCGGTTGATCGTCGATACCTGAATCTTCTACCAATGAGACCAGCACTGGCGTTTGACAGGGTTTCCAGGGTCTACGACACGTTTGGCAGCAGCAGCCGGTTTGCGCTGCGGAAGGTTTCGTTTGCGATCCCGGAGGGACGGAAGGTGGCGGTTGTGGGGCGCAGCGGGAGCGGGAAGTCCACGCTTTTGCACTTGGCCGCGGGGATCGACGTACCCACAGAAGGGGAGGTCCGGGTTCTGGGCCGGGACTTGGGGGAACTGTCGGAAGAGACGCGCACCCTGCTTCGGCGGGACGAGATGGGGCTGGTCTTCCAGTTTTTCTACCTGATGCCCCACCTGTCGGTGCGGGACAACGTGGCGCTACCGGCGCTGATCGCGGGAGAGCGCCCGGTCGATTACGGGCCAAGAGTGCACGAACTGCTGGAGCGGGTGGGGCTGGCCGACCGGGCCGAGGATAGGGTGGAGAAGCTTTCGGGGGGGGAGATGCAGCGGGTGGCGATCTGTCGGGCGCTGCTGCGCCGGCCGAGGCTGCTGCTGGCGGATGAGCCCACCGGGAACCTGGACGACGAGAACGGGCAGATGGTGATGGACCTGATGCTGGCCCTGGCGTCGGAAGAGGGGACGACGCTGCTGTATGTGACCCACAGCCCGGAGTTTGCCGCCTTGGCCGACGAGATCTGGGAACTTCACAGTGGCGTGCTGAAAAGATAAAAGCAACTGAACCCTGATCCGGAGACGAGGTGACTCGGTACTTTTTAAAAGCGCTTTTGATGCACGTCCGGGAGGGGCGTAGCCTCTATTTTCTGACGGTGTTCGGGGTGGCGCTGGGGGTAGCGGCGGTACTGTCGATTCAGATCATCAACCGGAATGCGCTGGCCGCGTTTGAAGGGAGCGTAGCAGCGGTGAGCGGGGAGGCGGATTTCAGCGTACTGGGGCGGACGCCCACGTTTTCCGAGGCGCTCTACCCCGGGGTCCTGGCCGAAGAGGGGGTGGCCGCGGCCTGGCCGCTCTACCGGGTGGAAGTGGCGCTTGCGGGTCGGGAGGCGTTTTTTTTGGAGGTACTGGGGATTGATTTCTTCACACCGATGCGGGTGCCCTGGAAGGGCGTGCCGGGGGAGACATCGGCGGCGCTTTTCCAGCCTGGGTGGGCGGCGGTGACGCCGGCGCTGGCAGGGACGATGGGATGGGGGGTGGGGGACTCGGTGGAAGTGTCGAGTGGGTCGCAGCGGGTGTGGTTGGTGGTGGGAGCGCTGGTGGATTTTCAAGCGCTGAGTCCGCTGGCCAGCTCCAGGCTGGTGGTGATGGATATTGCGCAGGCGCAGAGCCTGCTGGGACGGCGGGGGGAGATTCACCAGATCGATGTGCAGGCGGGAGAAGGGGTGGACCGGGACGCGCTGATGGACCGGCTGCGGGACCGGCTGGGTGAAGGGGTGCGGGTGATGACGCCAGAGCAACGGGAACAGCAGGCCGCGGGGCTGTTAGAGGCGTTTCGACTGAATCTGACGGCAATGAGCCTGATCAGCCTGTTTGTGGGGATGTTTTTGGTTTACAGCAGTACGCAGGCCTCGCTGGTGCGGCGACGGGCGGAGTTCGGGCTGCTCCGGTCGCTGGGAGCCACGCGGGGGCAGGTGCTGGTGTTGATTCTGGGCGAGGTGGTACTCCTGGGCGTTCTGGGCGTCCTGTTGGGGCTGCCGATGGGCTACTGGGCGGCGGAGTCGAATGTGGCGATGGTCAGCGCCACGCTGGCGAACCTCTATCTGTTAGAAGAAATTTCATCGCTGCAGATGCCCCTGTGGCTGTACGGCCTGGCGGGGTTGATCGGCATTGGCGGGGCGATGGGAGGGGCGCTGTTACCGGCGCTGGATATGAGCCGGCGGGATACCCGGTCGCTGCTTGCGGCTTTTACCCTGCACGAAAAGATCGGCACCCTGGCCCCCCGTCTGTTTGCGATTGGGGCCTCTTTTCTGCTCCTTTCCGGGGTCTGGTACTGGATATGGGGGCAGACGTGGCAGCCAGCGGGCTTTGTGCTGGGGGTCGCCCTGCTGATCGGGCTCCCGCTATTGACCCCGTTTGTGATTCAGCAGGCCTGCGGACGGATTCGGATCCGGGGATTCGGGCTGGGGTACAGTTTGAAGGGATTGGGCGTACGGCTGCAGACGAGTGCTTTTGCAGTGGCTTCGCTGGGGATTGCCGTGAGTATGCTGATCGGGATTACGCTGATGATCGGCAGCTTCCGGCAGACGCTGGAGGTGTGGGTGGCCACGTCGATTCAGGCCGATATTTATATTTCACCGCAGTCGTGGCGGGGCAAGGGAAATGAGGCGTTCCTGGAACCGGCGCTGGCCGGGGCGCTGGCCGGCCACCCGGAGGTTGTGGCGGTCGACCGGCTGCGGGGCTTCCTGGCCTATACGGGGGAGCAGCGCATCGTCCTGGCCGGGGTGGAGATGGGGCTGCCCGGGGGAGAGGCCCGGTTTCCGCTCCTGGACGGGGACAGGCAGGAAGCTTTCCGGCAGGTCCACGAGGGTGAGGCGGTGTTGATCGGAGAGACGCTGGCGCGTAAGGTGGGGGTGTGGGCGGGGGATGAGCTGCCGGTGTACGGCCCGGAGGGAGAGCTGCGGTTTCCGGTTGCAGGGGTGTATTACGATTACAGCCCGGAAGGGGGGGCGGCGGTGATGGACCTGCGGACACTGGCGCGGCATTTCGGGCCCGGACCGGTCAACAGCGTGGCGCTCTACCTGACACCGGGGAGGGACGCGGAGCAGGTGGTGGACGAGCTCAAGGCCCGCTTCCCGGAAGCGCCGCTTTATATCCGGAGCAACCGCCGGCTCCGGGAGGAGGTGTTCAAGGTTTTCGACCAGACCTTTGCGGTGACCCGCATTCTGCAAGGGATGAGCCTGCTGATTGCGGTGTGCGGAATTGCGCTGATGCTGCTGGTGCTGGCCCGGGAGCAGGCGTCGGAACTGGCGCTGTACCGCGCGGTGGGCTCGCGACGCCGGCAGATTTTCGGGATCTTTGTGGGCAAGGGGATGGGCATGGGGATGCTGGGGCTGGCGCTGGGCCTGGTGGGAGGCGTGGCCCTGGCAGGGGTGTTGATTTTTGTAATCAACCGGGCGTATTTCGGGTGGACGATCCAGGTCTACTGGCCCTGGGAATCGGTCTTGCAGCAGGCGGCTGCCATTCTGGGCGCGGCGGTCCTGGCAAGCCTCTACCCGGCCCTGCGGGCGAGCCAGACGCCGGCGACCGAACTGAGCCGGGACGATGTGTGACGTGTGGATGTGATCCAGGCGCTGACCGGCTCGGCCTGGTAATCACCAAATCCGCAGAGAATGCGATCATCCAACCGGGGAGTGATTTATGGGCGTCTTGCACGGACACATTATGGACAGTGCGACCGGCGAGCAAATCAGTGCCAAAGTCCACGTACTGACATCCGATGGCCGTTTTTCCCATCCACGCCAGGCCATGCTCAAGCGAGGCCCCGGCACACCGTTCTTCTTTTGCGATGGAGAATTTGAAGTTCGGACCAACCGTGGACGCACCGACATCCTGGTCGAACGCGGCACGGAATACGAACCTGTCCGCATGGTGGTCGAAATGCCGGAACACGGCAGCAGAGACGTCGAAATCACCCTCAACCGCTGGTATGCCCCCCAGGAAAACAACTGGTACCCGGGCAACACCCACATCCACTACGACGAAAAAGAAACCCGTCCCGACGACCGTCTGGCCATTGACTGTAGCGTTGAAGGCTACAACGTTACAGTCGTCAGTGTTCTGGACAGAAGACAACTCCCTTATGCCAGCAACAAATATCCCATCGGCGTCATGAACGAATTCACCACCGCGCATCACGTACTCGACATCGGCGAAGAGAATCGCCACTACGGTGACAACTCACCCTGGGGGTTTGGATATGGGCACGTCATGTTCCTCAACATCCGCAACATCGTCCAACCCGTCAGCCGGGGTCACATCCTCACCGCGCAATTCGACCCCGACTATCCTCCCCTCTGCTTTTGTTGCGACGAAGCCCGCGATCAGGGCGGCATCGTAATCTGGTGCCACAATGGCCGGGGGATGGAAGCCCCCATTGCAGCGGTATTGGGCAAATTGGACGCCTTCAACCTCTTCGATCCCTTCTGGATGGACCCCGAGTACGATCTGTGGTACAAACTGCTCAATTGCGGCATCTCCCTGCCCGCCTCCACCGGTACCGACTGGTTTGTCTGCTCCAACAACCGGGTCTACGTCAACACCAGAGACACGTTCTCCTACGAAAACTGGATTGCCGGTATGAAGTCGGGCAATACGTTTATCACCAATGGCCCGGCCATTGATTTGAGCGTCAACGACCAGCCGATGGGGGCTACGGTCGAATTGTACAACGAAGGGGCGCTCGACATAGAATCCAGGTTCACGTCCTTTTATCCCATCCACTGCGCCGAAATCGTGATGAATGGCCGCGTGATTCAAAGCGAAACGTTCCCCGAAGGCAAACGCAAGGGCGCCATTCGGCACCGCGTCAACGTCGACCGCGATGGCTGGACCGCCGCACGGCTCTGGGGCAACCAGCGCGACAGCTTCGACCAATCCATCTACGCCCACAGCAGCCCGGTCTATTTTGCCTGCGGCCGTCCACCTGCCGAACGAAACGAATCCGCACAATATTTCCTCAACGGGATCCAGGACTCCCTCAAATGGATCGACACCTGGGGACGTTACAACACCGACCAGCAACGCGAAGATGTGAAGGATCTCTTTCGCCGTGGGCGAGAAGCTTACGCGGAACTGATGAATGGAGGGTCCCGATGACGGAATATGCGATAGATTGGGCTTCGTGGTATATCCCCTTAGTACCTTCGTTGATCGCGTGGTGGTATTATAAAAATCGCACGGTCTCTTCAGAAAAACGGTACTTGACCTTTTGGCCCAGGCTCTGGGCAAGTTTCGTCGATAGTATTGTACTTTGGCCTTTGGGTACCATCTTTGTACTCATTCTGCAACTCGACCTCCCCCTTTGGCTGTTCGTAACAGTTGGGTTTCTACGTTCTCTTCCATGGATGATTTATAACATATACCTGCATGGAACGTATGGCCAAACCATCGGCAAAATGGTCACCAGCGTCAAAATCATCGACGCCAAAACCCATAACCCCATATCCTTCAGACACGCCATAGTACGGGACAGCATCCCAATTTTACTCATCCTCGCCTTAGCGGTGTACCAGGCTTATCACCTCACAATTGGAACAATAAGCATTGATGAGATCATTAACAACGACCCTTCAACAGGAGCTGCCTGGTTTGGCTTGATTCTATTCGTCTGGTGGGCCGCCGAGGTCGTTACCATGCTCACGAACCGGAAACGCCGGGCCTTGCATGACTTTATCGCGGGCACAGTCGTCGTCCGTACGAATATTGAAACCCTCGATCAAGAGGAGTAACACCATGACCAAAGACGAAAAATACCTCTTTGACCTCAACGGGTATCTCGTCGTCGAAAATGTTCTGACGGATGACGAACTCGCCCTGGCAAACGAAGCGGTTGATCGCCACCTCGACCAGGGGCATATTCGCTCGCGTGAACAGCGCCTTGACGGTAATTCGCCTGCCCTTGAAGGCACGCACGGCCGCGGTGAATTGACCGATCTCATCCACTGGGACGAACCCTGGTGCAATCCCTTTCGAGATATGCTGGCCCACCCTCGCATTGTGCCTTACCTCAACGAAATGCTCGGCCAGGGCTTTCGCATTGACCACCAGATGTTTCTGCTCTGGATGGACAAAGGCGCCGGAGGCTTTCGCTTCCACGGCTCCTCTGGTCCCGGGTTTGACCCCAACCAGTATTATATTTTCAAAAACGGCAGAATGCACAACGGACTCACCGTCGTCTCATTCCAACTCACAGATGTCAACGCAGGCGACGGCGGTCTCTGTGTTATTCCAGGATCTCACAAAAGCAACTATCCCTGTCCGCAGGAAATGCGTCTCTACCAGAAACACCGGGAACACATTTGCCAGATCACCTGTCAGGCAGGTGATGTCATCCTCTTCACCGAAGCCGTCACGCACGGCACCCTGCCCTGGACATCAGACCATCCACGTCGGTCAACGCTCACCCGCTACACTGCCGGCAACATGGCCTATGTTCGCGCCTATGACATACCCGAATGGGCAAATGAACGACAACGTGCGGTTATGGAGCCCCCTTATCACACGCGTCTCAACCGTCCAACACTCAAGGAATGAGCATGCCTGAACTTCCACACCCAACCGAAGACCTCGAACAGGTCAAGACACAACTCGACGCGTATGGTTATGGTCTGCTCGCCCATGCACTGAATGCAGAGCAACTGTCAAACATCAAAACCCGCCTGAAAGAACAGGCCATTGCCGAAAAGCAACAGGGACTCGCATTTGAAGACGGGGGTGCCAAACAGAACTGGGGCGATTTTCGAGACAAAAACGGACAGGTGCGCGCCCGGGCATTTACGCAACCTGCAGGAGGCGTCAACCAGCGCGTGTGGATGCTGATCAACAAAGGCAAGGTATTTCAACACATGCTTTCACACCCGGGCGTTCGCAATATCGCAGACCACGCGCTTGGCAACGATTATTTGCTGTCGAGCCATTCGGCCAATATTGCCAAACCCGGCGGCGTGGCCATGCGCCTGCACACGGACCAGTGGTGGATGCCTATGCCAACGCGGCCGGACCGAACGCATTTGCCCGCGGGTTCCATTACCCGTGAGCAAACAGATGCAACCGATGCCGCATACATATGGCCGCGTGTGGTCGTCAACGTCGTCTGGATGATCGGCGATTTCACAGCAGAAAATGGCGGCACCCGTGTGGTGCCGGGCAGCCACCTCTGGGGACGACGCCCGGACAATCCCGATGACAACACAATCAAAACCACAGCTCTCGAAGGGCCGGCGGGCACGGTTGGATTCCTCGACGGACGCGTCTGGCACGGTACAGGGGCCAATGTAAGCGATCAGTTGCGCTGGGCCATTCTCACCACATTCTGTGGGCCCCAATTTCGTCCGCAGGAGAACTTCACCGTGGGCACGGCCCCCGAAGTACTGGCCAGCGCATCGCCCGATCTTCTGTCATTGCTCGGATTCAAAGTGTGGAATGCCTATGGCCGCGTCGAAAGTCCGGCAGTAGAATTTATCCGACCTGATGAACAATTGTTGGGCGAACTGCGCCCTGAGAAGCTGTTTTAAAATTCCCGGTGAGTTCCCGAGCGCGACCGGCGTTTTTGGAGAGGGTGATTGCGATTCTGGGGGCTGCCGTCCCGGTAAGTCTCCATCCGGCGCTACAGACAAGGCCGAACGCCGACAACGGAGTTGAGCAACTTTGAAAATGCAAAAGATGAAGTGTCTGATCGTTTTGACGCTGGTTGTCATAGCTGCAATTGCCCATGCAGAGGGTTGGAAGGCAGCGCGGCAGGACTACGGCTGGTCGTTTCCGGGGGATCATTGGGCGCGGGCGGGGTATAAGACGGAGTGGTGGTATTTTACGGGGCATCTGGAATCGGAGGAGGGGCGGCGGTTCGGATATCAGTTTACGTTTTTCAGGGTGGGATTGATGCCGCAGCAGCCGACGCTGGCGTCGGACTGGACGAGCCACAACCTGATTATGGGACACGCGGCCATCAGCGACCTGACGTCGGGACGGCACGTCTTCAGCGAGGTGCTCTACCGGGCGGTACCAATGCTGGGCGGGTTCGGAACGTACCCGGATTCGCTGATTGCGTGGAGCCGGGCGCCGGCGGGCACGGACGGACGGTGGACGCTGCGGTGGAACGGAGAGGCATTCGATTTTGCGATGGCGGACCGGAAGGCGGGAATGGCGTTCTCGTTTTCGACCCGGCCGCTCAAGCCACTGGTGTTCCAGGGGCCGAACGGGTACAGCCGGAAGGGGACCGGACCGATGTCGGCGAGCCAGTATTACAGTTTCACGCGGCTGCTGACGGAGGGGACGGTGACCGTGGGAGGGGAGACGTTCGGGGTGCGGGGGGAGAGCTGGATGGACAAGGAGTTCGGGTCGAACCAGCTGGAGGAACACCAGGCGGGATGGGACTGGTTCAGCTTGCAGCTGGCAGACGGCCGGGAGGTGATGCTCTACCTGCTGCGGGATACGTCGGGGAAGGTCGATTTCGCACGGGGGACGGTGGTATCGCCTTCGGGAGAGGCGTATTACCTGGCAGCAGCGGACTTTTCAGTGCGGGCGACAAAGCGGTGGACGAGCCGGGAGACGGGGGCGACCTATCCGTCGGAGTGGGTCGTGGACCTGCCCGGGGAAGGGCTGCGGATGGAGGTGGCGCCGGAGTTGGCAGATCAGGAGAACCGGAGCCGGGCGGTGCGCACGCTGTTTTACTGGGAGGGGGCCGTGCGGGTGCTGACGGGTGAAGGCAAGCGCATAGGTCGGGGCTACGTGGAACTGGTGGGGTACGGAACGAAGCGTAAGCCGGCGATATAAAGTGTTCAGGCAACCATACAGACGGATTCACAACACAAGGGAGGGTTGACGAATGAGCAGCGACAGGGGACGCCGGATTTACGAAGAGATAGGCGTGAGGCCGTTCATCAACGCCGCCGGCAACCAGACGGTGCTGGGGGGCTCGCGGCTTTCGCCCACGGTCCGGGAAGCGATGGAAGACGCGAACCGGTACTATGTGGACATGGAGGAGATGCTGAAACGTTCGGGCGAAGTTGTCGCCAATATCCTGGGAGCGGAGGCGGCCCTGATCACGCCCGGGTGCGCATCGGCGCTTGCGCTGGGTTCGGCAGCCTGCATGGCGGGCAGCGATCCGGAGAAAATGGAACGACTCCCCGATTCGACGGGTATGAAAAACGAGTTTCTGATTCAGAACAGGCAACGCTACAAGTACGACCGCTGTATGACCATTTTCGGGGGCAAGCTGGTGGAGGTTGGCGATGAGAACGGAACGACCGCTGCGCAGCTGGAAGCCGCTATAGGCGATAAAACCGCCGGGCTCCTCTATCTCGCACCGGGAGGCGGAGAGGGCGTGGTGCCGCTTGAAGAAGCCCTGCGCATCAACAAGGGGCGCGGGGTTCCCGTGATCGTGGATGCGGCGAGCCAGGTCTATCCCTTAGACCGGATGTGCGGATACATGCGCATGGGGGCCGACCTGGTGGGCTTTGGGGCAAAGTATTTCGGAGCGTGCAATTCGACCGGAATTGTGTGCGGACGCAAGGACCTGGTGGATGCGGTGTTCAACCACGGGTTCATCGGGTTCGAGACGGGACAGTGGCGGACGGTGGGAAGGCCGCTGAAGGTGGATCGGCAGGAAGTGGTCGCCGTTGTGGTCGCCCTGCGCGAGTGGTTTGAGATGGACCACGACGCCCGGTTTGCCGAACACGAGCGAAAGGCGCGGACAATTCAGGAGGCGCTGAAGGGCATCCCGCACATTACCGTAACCCCGGTTACGGAGGCTCGGGGGCTGGGGAACGGGCTACGGGTAGCGCTCGACGAAGGCGCGCTGGGCAAGACCGCTGACCAGGTCCTGGAGGCGCTGCGCTCGGGCAGTCCGGGCATCTGGATGTGGGACGACGGGAATGCGCTGAGCGTGGCCGTGCCCAACCTGACAGACGAGGATGTACAGGTTGTGGCCCGGCGGCTGCGGGAGGCGTTGGGATAAAAGCAGAGGTGGACCTGTGCGTCCGGACGGTGGGCCTCCGGGAAAGTCCGGGCGAGCATATTTGCTGCTCATTTGTGCAGCTTCATGTTCTTCCAACTGTCAGAAAACGCTTGACATATGGTGAAACGTTGCTTAAGTTTGGGACAAGTTAATTGAATTCAGTTAACACGGTAAACGATCAATATTCGGCCAAAGATCGGTTCCTTCCATAAACGCTCCCCTTTTTGCCGGTTTTCCCGGCAGTGTCATTGCCACTTCTATCTTCTGTATTCCCCTCCGGAGGCACCTTCCCTATGCTGCAGCAGACCCGGCTTTATGTGTTTGCGGCTCCCAACAACATCCTGAGCGGCCGCGAACGGGGTAAAGAACACCTCGACAGGTTGATGGACCACCTTCGCGAGTCCGATCCCGAGGCGGTGACCCCCCTTGATTTCTCCAGGATTGAATTTATCGATATCTCGTGCGCGGACGAATTTCTGACCAAGCTGCTGATGCGGATCGGCAGCGGAGAACTGGGCAACCGCTACGTCTACATCCAGGGAGCGAACCTTTCGGTTCGAGAGACCCTGGAGGCGGTACTGAAGCTGCGGGGGCTGGCCGCGCTGTTCAAGGAGGGGGACCGGGTGGAGGTGCTGGGTCAGTTGAAAACGCCCATCCGGGAGGCCCTGGAGGTGCTCCTGGAGAAGAAGAAGGGGACTTCCTCCGAGCTTGCCGAGGCCCTCCGGAAGAATGTCAATATCGCCTGCAACCGGCTGAACGCGCTGCAGCGGATGGGGCTGGTCTGCCGGGTGCGCGACATCAGCGTGGCCGGTGGGGGGCGGCAGTATTTTTACGAGTCGATTGTTTAACTCAGCTTCTAAGCCCCTTTCGATAGGAGCATTGGATGCTCGATTTCGGCGTGCTGAAGCGGCAGATCGACCGGATGGCAATTGAGCGGAAGAACCTGGAGAACGACTTTTTTGAGCGGATCGATCTGGCCCTGTCGGAGATGGACAGGTGGGAAGGCCCATGGGAGGCGCTGTCGAATAAGATCGCGTCCAGCCGGACGTCCTGGCTGGTGGCCCGGCCTGCCGGACCCTTTGGGGAGGCCCATCCCGTGCCGGAACGCCCGGCCAGGGTGACGGTGATTGCATCCGACGGATCGCAGATCTTTCCGGACCGGCACGAGGTGTCGAACTGCTACCTGATCAACATCGGGTACGTGGCGATCCACTACGGCACGGGGGAGCGCCCGGTGATGGCGAGCCGGCCCACGCTGTTTTACAGTGAGGAGGACCTCTACCAGGAGTGGGCAGGGCGGCGCACGACCGTAACCCGGGAGATGGTAGGGGTGAAACGGGGGGCGATGGAATTCGAACAGGTGGCCGTGCTTTCGGAAGCGGCGCGGGCCGAGGGACGGACGGTGGTGGGGCTGTCGGACGGGACGCTGATCCTGTGGATGCTGGAGGGAAAGCCGTACGATTTCAGGCGGCAGACCCTGCGGTCCTATCTCCCGTCGTTCGAGCGACTGCGAAAGGCGAGGGTGCCGGTGGCCGGGTACATCAGCGATCCGGGCAGCGCGGATGTGGTCAACGGGCTGCGGGTGGGGCTGTGCCCGGAAAAGCCGCCGGACTGCGACCGGTGCCCCTGGAAGACGCTTGAGGCACAGCAGGCTTTGGAGGGTGGAGCAGAGGTCGGAATCCCTTGCGAGCCGATTGCGGGGGTGACCGACGATATGCTCTATGCCCGCAGGCTGAAAAAAGGGGAACGGAGCGGGGTGTTCGGCAGCGCGTCCAGGATTCTGGAAGACTACGGTCCGCACCGGATCTGTTTTTTTTACGTGCATACGGGCGTGGAGATTGCCCGCATCGAGATTCCCCTGTGGGTGGCTGAAGACCGCGAACTGCTGGACCTGGTACACGCCACAGTCTGCGACCAGGCGGAGAAGGGGCGTGGCTATCCGGTGGTGCTGTCCGAGGCGCACGAACGGGCGGTGGTCCGCGCAGCGGACCGGGATATTTTCTACAGGTTTTTGAAAGATACGTTCGTGCAGAACGATATCAAGGCGGAGGTGTCGCTGAAGAGTCTGAAGAAAATCGCAGCGTCGGTGTAGTTTCACTTTATCTTTCGTGAGGCGTTATGGTCGGAACGGTTGTTGATCAACACATCGGCGAGGTAATCGAGAGTTCCACGTCGCAGTTTCTGGCGGAGAGCCGGGAGTTGAACGGGGCGCCGCCGTTCGGGTCGTTTGTGAAGACGGGGTCCGAGTCGGCGGTTTACGGGCTGGTGTTCAACGTGTGTACGTACTCGATTGAGCCCAACCGGCGGCCGACGGCCTACGGGAAGACCGAGCACGAACTCCGGATGGAGCAGCCCCAGATTTTTGAGCTGTTGAAGACGGAGTTCGAGGCAGTGGTTATCGGGCACCAGGACGAGAAAGGGCCCCAGCAGGTGCTCCCGCCGCAGCCGCCGCACATCCACAGCTTTGTGTTTCCCTGCACGGAGGCGGAGATCAAGGCACTGACGGACAACGGGGACTTTATGCGGTGCATTCTAAACGGCTGCCGGCTACCGTCCGACGATCTGATCATTGCCTCGGTGCGCAACGCCTGGCGGGCCCGGGCCTTTGATATGCCCTACCTGGTGTCGCTGGGCAAGGATCTCTGCCGGCTGATCCGGGATGACTACGACCGTCTGAGTTCGATTATGCGAAGGGTGTCCCAATAAAACTCACGCGTCTCCCTTGAGGGTTTTAAGACAGCTTCTGAGAAAGGAGTTCCGAAAATTGGACGCTGACGGTTCCGGGAACGGCAGAGCAGGCCGCCGCAGCGAGATCGGGGTGGTTACGAAGGGGACGCTGACGGAAGGGGTGGAGATGAAACTCAACTCCGACCGGAGCGTGGAGGACGTGAAGGCGGGAAAGTTCGTGGTGATCGAGGGGTTCAAGAATGAGTTTTTCTCGATGATTACGGATTTGAGCCTGGATGCGACCAACCCGGAGATCCTGCTGTATCCGCCACACGATGGGGACCAGCTCCTGCACAGCGTGCTGAACGGGTCGAGTACGTACGTGACGGTCTCCCTGCGGCCCATGCTGATGCTGGAAAAGGGGGAGCGGGTGGAGGATGACCACCGGCCGGTGAAGACCATTCCGAGCCATTTCTCCAAGGTGGTGGAGGCCGAGGAGGAAGATGTGTCCCGGGTGTTCGGGAGCGAGGCGAGAGATGCGCGGTATTTTAATATGGGGACGCCCCTGGATATGGAGACGCCGGTCTGCGTCAACCTGAACCGGTTCGTGGAGCGGAGCAACGGGATCTTTGGGAAGACGGGCACGGGGAAGTCGTTTTTGACGCGGCTGGTGCTGTGCGGACTGATCAAACAGAAAAAAGCGGTGAACCTGATTTACGATATGCACAACGAGTACGGGTTCCAGGCCATGCAGGAGAGCGGATCGGGGAAAGGGGGATTTGTGAAGGGGCTGAAGCAGCTCTTCGGCAACCAGGTGGCGCTGTTTTCGCTGGACCCGGAGTCGACGCGGAAACGGGGACAGCAGCCGGACCACGAGGTCTACATTTCCTGCGATCAGGTGGCGGTGGAAGATGTGATCGCGCTTCAGGACGAGTTGCAACTGAATCCAACGGCGGCCGAGTCGGCCTATCTGGTTTACGCGATGTACAAGAACCGCTGGCTGCGGCAGCTGCTGTCGGTGGACGGGCCCGATATCGAGCAGTTTGCCGAGGACCTGGGAGCGAATAAGAGCTCACTGTCGGCGCTGCACCGGAAGTTGAAACGGTTCGAGAGTTTTCCCTTTATGGTCGAGCGGCTGGACGGGTCCGATGCAGTGGATACGATGATGGACTACATCGACCGGGGCATTCACATCGTGCTGGAATTCGGGCGGCAGACGAGTATGCTGGCCTATCTGCTGGTGGCCAATATCATCTCCCGCCGCATCCACGAGAAGTACGTGCGGAAGAGTGAGAGGTTCTACGCGACGCAGCACCCCAAAGACCAGCCCCGGCACCTGGTGATTACGATTGAAGAGGCGCACAAGTTCCTGAACCCGACCGCGGTCAAGCAGACGATTTTTGGCACAATCGCCCGGGAGATGCGGAAGTATTACGTGTCGCTGCTGGTGGTGGACCAGCGGCCCTCGGGCATCGACGAGGAGGTGCTGTCGCAGCTGGGAACGAAGATTACGGCGCTGTTGAACGACGAAAAGGATATCCAGGGGGTGCTGACGGGAGTGTCGAACGCGGCAGGCCTGCGCAGCGTGCTGGCAAGCCTGGACTCGAAGCAACAGGCGCTGGTGTTCGGGCATGCAGTGCCGATGCCGGTGGTGGTCCGCACGCGGGACTACGACGAGGCATTTTACAGGGCGATGGGAGACGTAGACGACGAAGAGAAGGCGGCGCAGGGAAAGGCAGCGGCAGCAGCGGTGTTCGGGGACTGAGTGGTCTTGCTGGCGGTGTGCCGCGGTAGATGATCCGCAAATCTGCGAACTGTGGAAATTTGAATGCCGATCTCAAACAGATCGGCATTTTTAATCAGGAGCTATGACACAGCTCCGTGTCACAGCTTGTCACAGCGAGTGAGACGCTATCGTGTGCTTATTTCATCTCCGTCAGAAGCGACCTTCGAAACGTACGCGACCCCCTGTTTTCCCATGTCGTACTGCTTCCAGTCAGGCACGTGAACCGTCATTAACGCCTTGAATAATTTTCCGTGGTTGGGAATGCGCAGGTGCAACAGCTCGTGCGCGATGACGAAGTCCCGAAACCCCGGTTCCTGATCAGCCAGATCAATGGCGAGTGTGATGACCCCCGATGTCGAGCAGGAGCCCCATTTCCGGGTCATGTGTTGAACGCGGACAACCCTTGGCAGAACACCGAGCCGCTGCGCCCAATAATCGACGCGATTGCGAATGACGCAGCGCCTTTCCTCATGAACCTGCATCTGTGTCAGTATCCAGCAGAATTTTGAGTATGGTCTCGACGATTCGGGCGCGTTCGTCGCCGTCAACACCGAGAAGAGGCCGATAAAGAGCAGCTCGAAGCCTCCGCTGTTCGTCGGCGTTTAGAGCTGCGTTCGGGAAGCGGGCGAAGAGCGTTTCCGCCTCCTGCGCCAGTTTTGTAGCAGCAATATCCACGGCCCTGAGCGCCTCCTCCTCCTTGAGCGTCCAGTACACACCGAATGCGCGGGTAGACAGGCCGCTGTCTTTCGCGGCTTTGACTGCCTCTTCTTTCTCTTTGGCCAGCGTCGCCATCTGGTCCATCGCGGCGAGGCTGGTCGTGTTGCGGTTCTGAAGATCCTCCAGGATGCGCTCGGCGCGATCCTTGAGCGGTCGAAGCACGGGTGCCCTGTCCGGCTCGCCTTCGATTTCGGCCCGCAGGCCCCGCACCAGGTTGAAAACCTTGGCCTCGTCCGTGCCCGGCTCGCCTCGTAGCGCTTCGACGGTGCCCACGTCGAACGTCACTGTTTTGATCAGGTCTCCAGGACCTTCCTGGATGACGCTATCCTGCACCATCCATTGCGTCTTGGGGCCGAGGGCGGCTTCGTAGGGGGATGGACCTTCGTAAGCGTTCAGGACAACGGTGTAGAGTTTCGCCAGCCGCCTAAACGTATCAATGTGGTCGCGCAGTTCCGGCGAGGGCGACAGGATCTCCCAAAGCGCCTCGATCTCCTTATAAGCTTCGCAGAACGCCTTGCGCGGCTCCGGGTCCAGAAAGCGACCGTAGACGATCTTCTCCAGGCGCTCGTCCGCGCCGCCGCTCCCCTCGTCGCTGAGATAGTCTTTTTTCGCCCGCTCGATCTTGTCCAGGCAGTCCCTGAGAAGAAGATCGAGATCCTCGATCACGCCGCTGACATCGGTCGAGTCGAACCGCAATGCCTTTTTCAATTCGCGCAGCACGCCCACGAAGTCGACGACGAGGCCAATGCGCTTGCGGACGCCGTTCGTGTTGTCCACGTGAGGGCGGTTCACGCGCGCGATCGCCTGCAGAAGTACATGGTCCCGCATGGGCTTATCGAGATACATGCAGTAGAGAAGCGGCGCGTCATAGCCCGTCAGCAGCTTATCGGTAACAATGAGGAGCTTCGGGTTCTCATCCGCCTTCTTGAACGTGCGGCACACATCCGCCTCGCGTTCCGGCGAGAGTTGCAACTCCGCGACGAGCGGGCGGTCAATGACATCGGCCGCGTTTTTGGTGTAGACAGCCTCCGACCACTCGGACGGCAGGAGCTTGTCCAGCGCGCGCTTGTATTTGGCGCAGGCTTCCCGGTTCACGCCCACAAGAAACGCCTTATACCCGAGCGGCAGCACATTCTCCTTGAAGTGCCTGGCGACGAACGCGGCGACCTTCTCGATCCGGTCG
This sequence comes from Candidatus Latescibacterota bacterium, assembly GCA_012270675.1. GTDB lineage: Bacteria > Latescibacterota > UBA2968 > UBA2968 > JAAXHW01. The sequence continues at coordinate 23,574 of JAAXHW010000106.1, forward strand.
CCGGCGGCCAGGAAGGTACGCAGGCCGACCGCTCGATCGAGGATCCTGTTAAGCTCGTCGACATCGGTAACGCCTTCGGCCTCGGCCAGTTCCAAGAACTCCCTGTCGAGCCGCTCGGCTGGCACCGTCATCTCACTCGGCGCCATGGTGTGGCGGAGCGGCAGCGTTGTTTCGTCCTCAATCGACTCGGCGATTGAGTACTTGTCAAGATAGCCCAACTCGTCATCAACGCCGAAAATCTTGAACGTGCCCGCGCCCTGGTCGGTCCTGGCGATCGGCGTGCCAGTAAAACCAATGATGGTGGCATTCGGCACCGCCGCCATCATGTAAGTGCCGAGCTCCCTGGCGACCGAGCGGTGTGCTTCATCGATGAAGACGTAGATGTTGTCGCGGGTGTTCGCGTCTCTATCGATCCCCTCGAACTTGTGGATCATCGAGATAATCAGGCCGCGTTTGTCGGTCTGAAGCAATTCCTGCACCTCCAACCTGGAGTTCGCCCGCCAGACCGCAATGTCCTGCTGTTGCATCTCGCCCAGGAGTCTTTCGACCCAGCCCTTGAGCTGTCCTTCGAGTTCCGTCCGATCGATTACGAGAATAACGGTCGCGTTCTCGAAGCGCCCTTTGTCTTCAAGAATCAGACGGGCAGCGGTCAGTAGCGTGAACGTCTTGCCCGAGCCCTGGGTGTGCCAGATCAACCCGCGCATCTTAACCTGATCCTTACACCGCTGGACGATCTTGTCGATCGCGCGGCGCTGGTGCTGGCGCAGCACGGATTTCCGCGTCTCGCCGTCTTCGACGTAAAAAAGAATCCAGTCCCGCAGTGTGCGCAGGAAGTCCGTCGGCTCAAAGAACGACTGGACCGCGAATCGGTAGCTCTCCTCCCGGCGTTCCTTCCAGCGCGCCATGAAACGCCGGTTGACGTTCCAGGTCACACCATACCAGTAGTCAAGGAGGTGCGTAACGTTGAAGATCTGCGCCGCGCCCATCAGCTCGGGCGTCTCCTGCTCGTAGCGCTTGAGCTGCGTAACGGCTCGTTCGATAGCGTTGCGGTCTTTGGGATTCTTGTGCTCGACGATGGCGACCGGTACGCCATTGACGACGAACATCACATCGGCCCGGTTGCCCTCGCGGGCAGGGGGTTTGAGTCTCCATTCCCAGGTGACATAAAAGACATTCTCGGCTGGCTGCTCGAAATCAACGATCCGGACGTGCCGATAGCGGCTTTCGGCCTCGTCGTACCATTGCCGCTCGCCGCGCAGCCAGGAAAGCATCTGGCGGTTGCCCTCAATCGTCGCCGGGATCGCTTCGAGCCGCTCGACCGCGGAGCGGATGGCCTCGTCCGTCATCCAGGGGTTGAACCGCCCGAGTGCGCCTTCCAGCTCGTCCCTGAACAACATCCCCGTCTCGCCGCCGCGCTTGTGCAGGGCCTCCCTGGGCGAGATGGGCTTCCACCCGATCTCGGCCGCGTGGCGGACCATGGGGAACTGGACGGTACCTGCTTCAGTTATGTTGAGTTCAGTCATGGTCGGATCTAAGACCCCTATGAGACCAATAACGCCCCTATCGCGCCCCTATCGCGCCCCTATCGCGCCCCTATCGCGCCTCCAGCGCGTCAGCGGTCCGCGATTCGTGGGGACGGCCAGTCCTTTGTCTCTCAACTCCTCCAGCGCCCTTCGCACTTGACGCTCGCTGACTCCAGAACCCAGATGGGCGTGAATCTCGCGGCGCGTCAGACCATCCTCCACGCCGTCCAGCAGAGCGAGAACCTCCTCTCGTCGTTGGGCAGGACCAATCTCTCTGCTGCTCGGTTGAGGTACGAATCGGCGATGCCGGAACCGCACCGTGACGCACCCGCTATCATCCTCTATCTCAGGGATCGGCAGGCCCGCTGTGCTCGCCTGTTCCGCCATCTTGAGGGTCCCGCTTCCCCACTTCTCAATGACGCCGCGTCGGTAGAAAGTGCGAGCGATCAGTGGATTCCACGGCCGCGATTCGTGCGGCGTGAACAGTTTCTCAGGAGTCAACCCAAAGTGCAGCGAGCCGGAAGAGGTCACCTCCAGGCGGTCGTCGTAGATCGCTACGCCTACCGAGCCTCCGCCGATGGAGTAGTCGCGGTGGCACAGCGCGTTCGCCAGCGCCTCTCTCGTCGCCAATGGCGGATAAAGAGGCTCATCGATTCGGTCGAAGCGGCCCTCTTCGAATCGCCCGGCGATCGGCAGGCTGTCGCGCAGGAAGCGCTCCGCGTTCGCGAGGAGGGTGAAGGCGTTGCCGTTGAACTGGCGATTATCCAAGAACTCCATCTTGTCGAGACCGCGGAACCGGGCAACGCGAAGCAGACACTGTGGCATCTCGGATCCGAGGTGCTCCGCGTTGCCGAACAGCACCGCCGCCGCTCGGAACAGCACGCTACCGCGCAACAACCCGAGTCCACGCAGCAGTTCAGTCGATTCCCGACTCAGGGGCTCTTCCAGTCGACCACGCCGGACCGCTTCCGCCACTGTGCGCCGAATCTCCGCCATGTCGAGGTCTTCGACCGACCACCCGATGGCAGGCTGGTTCTCCCAACGCTGTTCGCTGTGCATCCGCTCGAAGAGCATACGGTTGTACTCGTCTGCGGACATTGCCAGCGTAGTGTTCCCGACTCGGCGGTAAGCGCTGCCACGATACGTGTACGGCCTCGATGTCCCCTGGCCCGTGCTGAATACGATAACTTCACGGTCGCCATCCACGCGAACCCATTCGATCTCCGGAAACGCCGGAGGGTCGATCTGCCGAAGCTCGGCGCTCAGCTCCTCGATGGTGCGTTCGCTGACCTGTTGCCCCGCCACGACACCGGCCCGCGTTACCCCGAACAGCACCTGCCCGCCGCGCTGGTTCAGGAAAGCGCACACCGTCCTCGCCGCCTCGCGGCGCATCCCGGTCGTCTCCTTGAACTCCAGCGTCTCGGACTCGCCGGTTTGGGTCAATGCTGAGATTCCATCAATCGTCACGGGCGAGTGCTCCCACATAGCAGACGTCGCCTCACGATTCTCTCCCGATTCTGTGACAGCTTCTCACAACTCGCCATGTCATAGCTCCATGTCACAGCTTGTCACAGCTCCCGAACCAGGCTATCCATCATTGAACACGTATCGTTTGCCGGGGTCGGTCGGACTCGTTGCTTCTTCCTCCACGATCCCCTGTTCGATCATGGCGCGAATGTCTCGCTGTAGGGACCGGCGATTGACGTCGGGACAAAGGCGCTCGAAGTCCTGAATGGTCAAACTGCCGTGCTCGACAATATGGTCAAGTGCTTTGGCCTGACGATCGGACAGACCTCGCTCTTTGATGAAGACATCCCGTCGGATGGCACGTTCTCCGCGTCTCCTGACCTCAGTAAGCTGAGTGGCCAGCCCTTCTACGAAGTACTCCAGCCAGGCGGTCAGGTCCATGCCGCTTTCGCGGACACTTTGAATCGCCCGGTAGAAGGCGGGCCGGTCCCGGTCGTAGTACTCGCTGATGGCGAACAGCCGCTTGAAGTCATATCCGCCGCGATAGAGGCACAGGGTGGAGAGCAGGCGGGAGGTGCGACCGTTGCCGTCCAGGAACGGATGGATATGCACGAGTTGGAACTGTGCAATTCCGCTCACCAGCACGGGATGGACCTCCTGTTCCCGGTGGAGCCAGTCCACCAATTCCGACATCATGATCGGCACATCGTAAGCCGGAGGCGGCTCATAGATGATCTCCCCAGTGAGGGAGTTCACCACATAGTTCTGGATCTTTCGATACTCCCCGGGACCCGCTACGCCGCCGCGAACTCCTTCGACCAGACGTCTGTGGATTTCTCGAATCAACCCCTCCGTGATCGGGCCACCGCCCGAAAGATATTCGGATACGAAGTCGAATGCTTTCCGGTAGTTGAGCAATTCCTTTACATCTTCCGGGTCGGCGTCCGGTACGGCGCTTCCCTCCAGCAGCCGCCGGGACTGGTCCAGCGTGAGGCGCGTTCCCTCAATGTGAGTGGTGTGGTGCGCTTCCAGCAGCAAGGCGCGCTGGCCCATCTCCCGCACCCACTGCTCCGACAGCATAGCCGCTTCCAGAAATCCCCGGGCGCGTTCGATGTGTGTCAGCCCGCCCGTGATCGGGTGAGTCGTCGTGAAAACCGGCCTGAAGCCGTTGCTCATGTTCCTGCCCTCTTCGGCATGATGGACCGTGCGGTGAGGTTGAGGTCGGTCATGAAGCCCGGCTAAAGATTGATAAACTCGCTACGGCTCAATTCGGCTTGCTTTAGGATCTTATGTAGCGTCCCGGTTGGTATCGTACCAGGGTGCATCGACAGATAGGTCTGCCTTCCATCGGGATGACGAAGCACTTTGTGTGCTCCGGATTGCCGAACCTCTACGAACCCCGCACGGCGTAGCTTCCCGAGGACCTCACGGGCTGAGAACGGCATCGGGTATCTCAATGCGGGCAATGACCGCACTTGACTCCTGTGGCACCGATTCCCCTCGGGCGGACTTCTCGGCGATCCATACTTCCGCAAGCTCTTTGGCAGCCGCCAATGCGCCGTCTATTCCCTTCCCCTGCGTCGTCAATTCCAGTGCCGGGATGTGGGCATAGTAATAGCCCTCGAATCCGGGTTCATCAATTACATCAAGCATCACTGAGTATTCCATCTCACTCCCTTCCTGGTTTGATATGGTCATCTCAACACGAAGTAGCGGGAGCCACTCGTACTGAAGTCGAAGTTTCCAGACTCGTCGAGAAAGATATAGGCGCAGCGGTTCATTCCGTCATGCTTGATCATATTGGACTCCCGCCGTGGCCAGAACATCTTGCCGGAAATAGGGGCTCAGATCCTCGGGTGTTCGCAGATCCACTTTGCGTCCTGTGAACAGCTCAGATAATTCCAACTCCATGCCGGCAACGCCCAGCAGTCCAGGAATGCGATCTGGTTTGAACTCGACCAGAACGTCAATATCACTCTCCGGTCCGAAGTCCTCCCGCAGCGCCGAACCGAAAACGGTCAGACGCTTGATTCTTTGCTCTCGGCAGAATGCGGCAACGGCGTCCCTGGATACCGATACTTGTGGATTCATTGCTTCTGCTCACTCATTTCGACATTCGCCGTCTTTGGTGATCTGGAGTATAGTCTTCCGTCCCATTCCCCAATATCATCTCATGCTCTCCTCTCCGCCCAATATACTACATTAGACTCGGAGAGAAGGTTATCTCACTATATATTGGCACGTAGGGCAAGAAGACATACAGAGGGTGGACTTGCTCCAGAGAGATGTTGTCATACTGTGGATACTGTGTCTGGGTCGTTAGGATTGCCGTGATTTGCACACAACGGGAGCACTAGGCGGGCCTTTGGCGTTCTAATGTGGAGTGTGTCTGTGGGTTTTCCAGAACATCCAACAACAGCACAGGTACCCGCAAATCGGTTCCTGTTCTTCACATGGTCGGAGGCATCAAATGCGACGGCACCCTCGACTTCACCAGTAGGATGGACTGTCTTCGTCGGAGCTTGTTGAAATCCACTAGCAATTGAGTCGGTCGTCCAACTGAGGATAATATGCTCCCTTGAATCTTTGCCAGCGGCACGGATTGATTGCTCCGCTAGCTTCAATAGAGCGTCCGCCGCATCGTATACGTCTGATGCGACGATGCTGTAATTGTCGTCTGCACGAGAAAGATGACCGAAGTGCGTCGGTGAAAACACAGAACCACGGGGACTAACGCTCCAATACCGACGACTCTCGTAGGAAATTTCGTCGTCAACATAATTCCATAGCTGCAAAATAGATAGGCCCCTCTGGGGCAACCGCAATTTGCGATTGAGTTGCTTTTCGATGCGGCGACGGAGCGGACGGGCAGTACGTGATGCGATAGTCGCAAGGCTGTGCGAGGCTGTTGGTTCTTCCCCATTAGCAGCTACAACGGCTTTGTATGCCAGCTCCACCGCGAACCCAAGCAGCCAAAGGCCGACGTTGTGGCGGGAAGAGCCGAAACCAGGTCGTCCTTCCGCGTCGCCGATCTCACCCAAGATATTGTCAGCAAGTGACAGGCAGACACGACCGTCGTCAATGTATTTTACGGCATGAGAAAACCAACGTTCGTCCATGAGGTCCTTTTCTACCTCTTGATATTCCTTGAGCGCGTCGGACTTAACCATTTGGTCAGTGGTGTGCAACTGGATACTTTCGAAACAACTCGAAAGCTAGCGAATGGAGAGTCGCAACTCGGACTTCTGTACCGAGTGCTTCCCTGAGTTCTCTCGCGATTGCTCTCGTGAAGGTTCCAACAAAAGTTGTTTTGGGGCCAATCCCGTCCTTATGTACGAGTTGCTGGATACGGCGTTTGAGACAAGTTGTTTTCCCGAATCCCGGATCCGCGATTACACGGATAACCTGCGCACTCGACTCAATTAGCTCGTGGGCACCACTTCCTTCGATTCCTTCCAGCCACGGTGCTGACCGTAACGTGCCGGTAATCGACACCTCTCACCTCCAATACTGCCGACACCTTGTCCGATCTCAGGCAGATCCAGCTCCCCGCCCGAATCTCACCCGTCATCAGCTTGTGCAGCAGGGTCTTGCACAATCCTTCGGCTACGACGGCCTCGCTGACCTGTTGTCCAGCCAAGGCCCCGTCCTGTGTCACACCGAACAGCACCTGCCCGCCGCACTGGGTTCAGGAAAGCGCACACCGTCATTGCCGCCTCTCGGCGAGTCCCGGTCGTCTCCTTGAACTCCATCGTCTCGGACTCGCCGGACGCGGTCATTGCCGTATCCGAAACGAACGTATGTCTACAGATCTTCCAAAGGGAGAGGCCGAGTCCGCCCCGCATGGTGTTCCAACAAGGCCTCATCGGCCAAGCGCTCCAGCAGATCCTCAGATTCGGAACGGCTGAACAATTCCACCCACTGCCTCTCGGACTCCAGTTCAGCCAGGAGGAAGCGGGCGAACTTGTCCTGTTCCGTCTCCGAGAGTTCGGAAGCTTTCTCGAAGGCTAGCTGAAGAAGCTTGGTCATCTGGGTTTCTCCCTTCTCATCGAAGTCACTTGCTGACCTGCTGCCCAACGACAGCCCCGGCCTGCGTCACGCCGAACAGCACCTTCCCGCCGTGTTGGTTCAGAAAGGCGAACACCGTCATAGCCGCCTCGCGGAGCATCCCGGTGGTGACCTTGAACTCCAGCGTCTCGGATTCGCCGGACGCGGCTAGGACTGCAATCTCAGCGGGCGTCAAGGTCAATATCCCTTCATCTATAGGAGTTGGTTCGGTGGGTCGAATGCGCACTGGAACCGGTCAAGGGTCTCACCGCGCAGTTCGCCACGGAGTGAGTCCATATCCTCAACTTATTCTTTCTTCGAACTTGGGTTGCCGCTATCCAGGGCTATATCCCCAAACCCATAAACTTCCGACAGGCCAACCGTGATGTTAAACCAATGAGCTCTACTTATTTCTCTAGTAACCTTTGGTGCTAGTTTTGGA
>JAAXHW010000107.1 GCA_012270675.1 Candidatus Latescibacterota bacterium
CGACACAACCCCCTTCTCCCGCATCTCCCCGATGAACGCCCGCCACTTATCGGCGTTCGTCGCCAGGTCCGGATCTTTCTTCACCCGCTTTTCGAACTCCGCCTTCAGGTCCGGAAACCGCTCGAACATCCGCTCTTGCATCATCTTCAACCGCTCCGGGGACATCTCACCCCCGCCGAACCCACCTCGACCGAACCCGCCTCCTTCGCGCCTCCCGCCACCACCTCCACCCGGCCGGCCGGCCGGTGCCTCCTCCCTGGACGCCGAAGCCACCACCGCTTCACCCACCAGCCGCACCCCCGTTCCGGGGCGCAGCCCGTCCTGGCCAACGGTAATCACCCGTTCCCCTTTCGACAGTCCCGACAATACCTCCAACCGCTCATTGTCGGTAAAACCGACCTTTATTTTCTTTCGCACCGCACGCCCTATCCCCGTCTCTTCATTCGTTTCGTAGACGAAAATCTGGTTGCCCTCTCCCTGCAGAACCAGCGCCTTTTTGGGAATCACCAGCGCATTTTCGCGCGTCTCTGTAATAATATAGACCGAGGCGAACATCCCGGGCCGCAAGATCCCGGCCTTCTCCTCGGGGATCTCAATCGTCACCTTGATCGTTCCGCTCTCCGGGTCGACCACCGGACTGATCATCTTCACCCGGCCGCCAAATGTCTTGCCGGGCGAGGATTCCACGGTAATTCTGGCCCCCTGGCCCACGGCGATTTTTTCGATATTCTTTTCCGGAATACGAATGCGGGCCAGAAGAGGGTCAAAATCAGCCACCGAACAGACAACCTGATTGTTGGTCACCATGTTCCCGACCTCGACGTTGCGGATGGTGACCACCCCTTTAACCGGCGATGCGATCGTCGTATAGCTCAAATTGAGTTTTGCCTGCTCAAACTGAGTGTGCGTCCGGTCGACCCGCGTCCTGGAATTCTCGTACCACTCGTCGCTCACCAGCTTTCGCTCGTACATTTTCTCGTCACGCTGGAAGACCCGGCGCGCATCCTCATAGTCCACCTCCATCTGGGTGACCTGAAGCCGGGCCGCGTCCGCGTCCAGGCGCACAATCACACTTCCCACCGCCACCGGGTCCCCCTCCTCTTTCAAAATCTCCACCACCTGTCCCGACGTCCTGGACCGCACGTCCACCCACTGGAACGCCTCAAGGGTGGTATTCGCCAGGATATACTCTGAAATACCCTGGCGGGTAACCGCTTCGACCTTGACCGGCACCGCCGCAGTGCTCTGCCGGCCCCCAAAACGTCCGCGCCCCCTCCCTCCGGACGCCTGCCCCTCCCTATCCCCCTCCGACCCACACGCAGCAAGCCCCAGACCCAGAAGCGCAACAGCCCCCACCAGCATGCTTCTTCGACGCGACAAAACCATCGGCCCTCCTCCAGACTCAATCAGAAACGATCACTCCATCTACTCAACCGCCTGGCTCCCGCCCTCGCCTGGAGTGGCGTTCCTGGCGGCGGTCTGACCTTTTGCGCCTCTGCTCATCCCATTTCTGCGTCATTTCGTTGAACCGTTCAACCTGTTCGGCAGAGAGAATCGCCCGGATCTGCTCCCGGGTCTCGAGCTTGATCTGCCGGTACTTCGGCTTCATCGAACGGCTCAACGCCACGATACGTTCCCTGCTCTCTTCCAAAATCTGCCCCAGGCGTTCTTTCTGCTCCGGCGCCAGATCCAGTTCCCGGGAAAGTTCAACCACCATCCCGCGGGAGGAATGTCCCCTCCTCTTTTCAGCGCGTGAATCAAGCGCAACACTATCGTAGACTGCGGTACTAACAGCCCCAAGCAGAAAACTCACCAGGAGCACGCTGATAAGGCGCGTTCGGCTGATCAGCATGGCAGACCTCCCTTCTTATCGGCCCTCACCGGCAATCACAAGGTCCAGCACCCGGTCCCTGGACAGCCCGGACTCGGTCAGGGTTGCGATCTCCAGCACTTCCCGGTCCAGCGAGCGATTCAGATAACTCTCAACGGTCATAGGCTCCGGCCCCACCGCCAGCCGATTCGCCAGAAACAGCAAGGCGCCGATCGAAACCACGGCCAGGGTAGCGGGAACCAGCCGCGTCCACTTTCTCCAGGCCCGGCGCTGGACCGCACCGTTCAGCTGCCGGTTCAAACGCGCCTCGAAAAAGGGCCTGGGGGGTGGAGGCGCCCACCCCTCGAACAGGCCCTGAACCCGCTGCAACGCCGCCAGTTCCTCCCGGCAGTGGTCACAAACCTCAAGATGGCGTGCCAGGGCCTCCCGCTCTGGTGCGGGAAGCTCACGGTCCAGATAAGCGGAAAGGGCCTCTGGATTGCACCGATGTCGCATACTCAGCCACCTCTTTTCCCAATTATGTCCCGTACCACTCCCTGTAATCCTTCTCCAGCACCTCGCGAAGCTTTGCTCTGGACCGGAACAGCCGGGACTTTACGGTTCCGACCGAACAGCCCAGCGCATACGCGATTTCATCGTAGGCAAGCCCGTCGATCTCCCGCAAAACCAGCGTCGCCCGGTATTCGACCGGCAGGGCCTCCATCGCCTGCTCCAGGATCGCCTGAAGCTCCTTGCGCAACACCCCCGCATCGGACGCCTGTGGATGGCGAAATATCCCATCCGGCCCCCACGGCTCCCGCTCCAGCGAGACATCCCTCCGCCGGTTCCGGGATTTCATCCAGTCCAGACAACAGTTGACCCCAATCCGGTAGATCCAGGTATAAAACCGCGACTGGCTCCGAAAGCTGGACAGCGAGCGATACGCCTTCAGAAAAGCCTCCTGGGCAAGGTCCTCTGCGTCATCCCGGTCGCCCACCAGGGAATAAATCGTACCGTAGATGCGTTCATAATAACGCCGAACCAGCTCTGAAAACGCTTCCCGGTCGCCTTTCCGGGCCTGCGCCACAAGTTCCATATCCCCAGCATCCGACTGTTTTGACGATTCTCGGAGCGACATTGTTCCTTCTCTTGAGTCACGGATGCCCCGGGTTGCGGACGACGCGTGACGCCTGAACGCGCGACTCACGACCCGCCTTTCTCCACCGTGGCAATCACAAACCGCTGGATGCCCGCCCCCTTGATCAGATCCAGGATGCCCATCACCTCTCCGTATGGGAGCACCCGGTCTGCGCGCAAGACAAGCCCTCCGCTGGCATTGATCTCCTCTGCGGCTTCCCTCAGCCTTACCCGGAGCACCTCCCGGGTCGCACCCTCTCCATTGTAACTCATCTCCCCATCCGACGCCACATTCAGGACAAACAGCTTCTCCTGCTGCACCCTGTCCGAATGCTTCATGGAGGGCAGTTCCACCTTAAGCGCCGATTGCTCGATAAACGTAGTGGTCACCAGAAAAAATGTCAACAGAAGGAAAAGTACGTCAATCAGAGAGGTGATATTGATCGACGGCCGCCGCCGGGGCCTCTGCAAGAGCTGCATCAATCTGCCCTTTCTGTCCGGGGCGTCTCCGCTGCGGTCTGAAACCCCCGCAGCTTTTTCAGGAGGGTATTGGAATATTTCTCAATTTCCAGGATCAGGGCCTCTGCCTTGTTGCTGAAATAATTGTAAAACACCAGCGACGGAATTGCAATAAAAAGCCCCGCGGCAGTGGTCAGAATCGCCTCTGCAATCCCCCCGGCCAGCAGGTTGCCCTGCCCGATGCCCACCTCTGAAATCTCCTGGAAAACCTTGATCATCCCCAGCACCGTCCCCAGCAGTCCCAGCAGCGGCGAGACACTCGCCACCGTCTCCAGCACCACCAGCCCCTTCTGCAGGGCCCCCATCTCCTGCCGTCCCTGGTCCAGAATACTCTCCCGGATCTCGTCCTGGGGGAGATGCCGGTTGTCCAGACCGGCGCGCATCACCTGGGCAAAAGGCCCTTCATACTGCCCGCAGACCGACTGCGCCAGCCCGACATCCTCCGGCCCCTGGATATTCTCAACCACGCCGACGATCTCCGGCCGGATGATCCGCTTGCGCCGCAGACTGAGTCCCCGCTCCAGGCTAATGGCAAGGGCAAGCACCGAACAGAGCGTGAGGGGGTACATCATCAGCCCCCCCTGTTCAAAAAGTTCCCAACCCATATCACCGACTCCTGTCCATATCCCGTATCAGTGTATAGTTAAAAAGGCCTGTAACCTCCAGAAACGCATCGGGAAAGTCGTCCGGCAGGGGCCGAAACGGCGCCGACAGGGCAACCGCCTGGTAGCTCGTATCCCGCAACAGGTCGCTTCCGTCGTAGTTCATCACTTCCAGGCCTTTCAAACGCCCATCCCTCAAAATCCTGAACCGGAGCAGCGTCCGGCCTTCGATCAACCCCAGCTCCGTAAAGGCCGCAGGTGGAAAAACATGGTTCCCGATGTGGCGTTTCAGATAGGCGACATAAGGCGCAAAGTCCCATTTGTAGGTACTCAACCGCAACGTCCCGTCTTCCAGGGCGCTGGACCGCCGGTTGTCCAGCTTCAGAGCGGGCGGAATGGCCGGTATGCCATATACCGCCTCCCTGCGCTGTTCCCGGGTCTGCATCGGGCCCTCTTTCAACAGAGAAACGAAATCCACGCTCTGCTCGGTTTCCCGGAAAACGAGCGCCTGCTGCTCGGACGCCTCTACCGACGCCTCACCCTCTGTCCCTTCTCCGTTGGCGCCCCTTTCGCCATCCCTGCCCACGGCTGTGCGCAGGTGCTCCCTGGATTCCACCAGCCCCTCGGAATGGGGCAGATAGGACGGCTCCATCCATGCCTCCTGCCGGTCCTGCGCCACCGACTGCCGGTCGGACAGCAGAGGGGACGCCTCCGGCGGGCGTTCGCTGGCACGCTGGTTGGGAACCTCCACAAACTCGAAGGTCAGGGGCGGCGTTTCCTGCCTTGAGGGAAGCACCGTGCGGGGACGGATCAGCATCTGGTTCAGGGGAACGTACACCGTGAAGAAGAGCAGGTGCAGCAGCACCGCAACCGCATAGGAGAGCGTATACCGGTTGGCCAAAAGAACCTTTACTGTATCCATACTTGAAACACACCTCTGAAAGTGAAAGATCCAGAATAAGATAAATATATTGGAAACGAGATGAAAGCGCAAAGTCCGCCCCCCCACCGTCTCTGCGCAGGCAGGCGGCAACCGGCAAAAACAGAGGGGCGGCACCCTCGCCGCCCCTTCGTCCCCATACCGTCAACACCCAAACGCTCAGGAGCAGCACCCTCCGCCCAGCACGCAGAACCTGGCGCAATGCGGGTGGTTGAGTTTCACCTCCCCGGAGGCTTCGGCCAGGGTCTCCCCCATCTCGAACGCCGGGTCATAGGGCAGCAGGGTACAGGCCAGGACGGCCGGGCGTTCGGCCCCCTTGCGCTTGACGACCATACGGGAGGACGCACACATTATGTCGTCCGGCGATAGACCCAGGATGTCCCAGCACGCCGTGGTGATTTCAGGCACATCGACCGTTTCATCCATCTCCGGAAAGAGCACAAGCCGGGTGGAATCCCACGCATCGATGGTGACGTTTAATGCTGCAAAAAGCCGGGCATAGCCCGCCCGCATGCGCGCTTCGGTTTCGTCCCAATAGGTGCGGCCTGCAACGGTGATGTTGAACCCGTTTTCCGACAGCCACAACAGGCCCTCGACTGTTGGCTTCCAGGACCGCGGACCGCGCTCTTCCTCGTGCAGGTCCCGGGTGTAGTGGTCGATGGAGACGCGGAGGGTCAGCCTGTGTCCATACCGTGCCTTCAGATCCAGCAGAGGATCGACCAGTTTCAACATGGGCCGCATGGCATTGGTCAGCACCAGCACCTCGAAGCCGCGGGACAGGCATGCTTCGAGCATTTCGATGATCTGGGGGTTCATGAACGGCTCGCCGCCGGTAAAACCGATCTCCCGGGTGCCCAACCCGTCGCGTTCGATTTCATCCAGATACGTCCTGACTTCTTCGGTCGTGATGTACACAAGCCGGTCGTTCAACGGGCTGGACTCGATATAACAGTTCACACACGTCAGGTTACACAGCGTACCCGTGTTGAACCACAAAGTCTCCAGCCTGTTCAGCCGAACAGACGCGCGCGGTTCCCCTGTTGCCGTCATATCGGCATCCTGAAATTTCCCGGGATCAAGCGTTTTGACAGCTGTCTGGACCATAGCGCCTCCTGTATCTGCTTACGCTCCACGCTCCATATGTTGGACGGCCCTTTCCACGCTCCACAACAGCCGCCTCAGACCGGCTTCCACACCTGCGGAGAGGTGCACCCGCACCGTGCGCCGGCACCGTCCGCTCAGAGCCAGAGCATCGCCCAGGGCCTGCGCTGCCTTAAGCGTCCCGAAGGAGGCGCGGCTCCCCGGAATCGGCAGGTCCTCAGCGTCGTCTGAGGTAATCTGCAGAAACAGCCCGCTGTTGGGGCCCCCCTTGTGCAGTTGTCCGGTCGCGTGGAGAAACCGCGGGCCGTACCCAACCGTTGTGGCCACGCCCCTGCTGTCCCGGATCCGCAGACGGATGGCTTGCAGCCGCTCCCGGTTCTGGTCGTTCATATCAAGATACGCACAAAGGGCTGCAAAATCACCCGGTTTGAGACGCGCAAGGTGAGCAGCGAGGCAGACCTCCAGAGATGCCGCACCGGCAAGGGCCACGGCATTCTCACCATCGGCAAACACCTGCACCCCACCGTCGCAGAGGAACGGCGCTTCGGCCGGCAGACGGCCTTCGACCTCGAAATCGTCCATCAACCGGGCCGTGAACGCCTTGCTCTCCTGCACGTCCGGCTGATCAAACGGATGGACGCCCAGCACGCAACCGGCTACGGCCGTGGCGACCTCCCACAGGAAAAATGCCCCGCCCAGGCCCATCGCATCCTCCAGATGCACCCTCACGACCGGCTGGGCGGCCCGTTCGAGCGCCCCGACCGCCTCATCCTGACCGGGATCATATCCCACTGTCAGCCGAATGTAAACAAAGAGGCGGTCCTCCCCGTATACCTCAGGCGGTCCCAGGGGCTCGTTGTCCACTGCAACCAGTCCCTTCCCCCCCTTTCCCGTACTCTCGGCCAGGAGCTGCTCCAGCCAGGTTCCCAGCCCCCGAATACCGGGGGACGTCACAAGCGTCACCTTGTCCCGCCCGGCGGCCGCCAGTTCGCCCAACACCACCCCCAGGACCACCCCCGGGTTCTTCTCTGCGGGGACGTCCGCGCCACAGCGCGCCACCATACGCGCCGCCCGCCGCAGAAACGCCTCCACATCGATGCCCATCATTGCGGCCGGGACCATGCCGAAGTTCGACAGCGCCGAATACCGCCCCCCGATCTCCGGCACCCCTTCAAAGGCGTACCCAAACCCTTCCTTCCGGGCGCGGGCCTCCAGCGGGGAACCCGGATCGGTAATGACCCCAAAGTGCGCGCCGGCCCGTTCCCCCACGGCCTGTTTCATCTCCTCCAGAAAATAGTCGCAAAACGCATTCGGCTCCGTTGTCGTCCCCGACTTGCTGGCCACCACACACAGGGTCTTCTCCAGGTCCACCCCATCCGCAAAGCGCCTGACCTGCGCGGGCACCGTGGAGTCCAGCACGCGCAACCGGGGATACCCTTCCACCCTGCCGAACGTCAGGCTCAAAACCTCGGCACAGAGACTGCTGCCCCCCATCCCAAGCAGCAGGACGTCTTCAAACCCGGCCTCCTGAACCTCCTGCGCAGCCCGTTTGAGGTCTCCACAGAGCCGAAGCTGACGGTCCACACCGTGCAGCCACCCCACCCACCGCCCTTCGTCCCCGCCCGTCCAGAGTCCGGCGTCCCCCCGCCAGAGCCGTTCAACCCTGCCCTCCCGCCGCCAGACCGTCAGGGTCTTCTTCACGCGCCGCTCATAAGCGCCGATCGAATACGCAGATTTCCGGCCATTTGCCCTCTCACGCATAGAGGTGGGCCACATAGTCGGCGTATCCGTTGTAGCGCTGCGTCGGCACCCGCTTGCCCGTGTCAATCAACCGTTCGGTTGCCTGCGACCAGCGGGGATGGGGCACCCCGGGATCGACATTGGACCAGAAATCGTACTCGTGTGGCACCGCATCGTTCCAGAACGTCGGCGGCCGCCTGTGCGTAAATTCGATCGATACGATCGACTTGATGCTCTTATACCCGTATTTCCAGGGAACAATCAGCCGGACCGGCGCGCCGTGCTGCTTGGGAAGTTCGTGCCCGTAAATGCCGGTCACCAGGAGGGTCAACTCGTTCATCGCTTCCTCGATGGTCAACCCTTCATAATAGGGCCAGGGATACCAGTGCTGCTCCACCTGCCCCGGGGCCTGATCCGGGCGGAGGAAGGTCACCATCCGCACGTACTTCGCCGACGGCCTGGGCTGCACCTCGTCGATCAGAGCCTTGAAGGGAAACCCGGTCCAGGGAACGGCCATCGCCCAGGCCTCTACGCAGCGGAACCGGTAGAGGCGCTCCTCCAGGGGCATCCGCCGGAGCAGGTCGTCCACATCGTAGACCCGGGGCGCCTCCACCAGCCCCTTCACCTCCACCGTCCAGGGACGCGTCTCAAAGCGGTCTACCAGGCGCCACACCTGCTCCTTAACAGGGGAAAATTCGTAGAAGTTATTGTAGCGCGCCGCCACCGCCTCGTCCGTCAGCGCCCGGTCCAGCGTGTAGGCCGGATTTCGCTCAGCCGGATAGATACCCTCCGGGGCTGCCCGGGCGAGGGACCGCCCGCCGGCCTCCTTTCCATCGGCCGGACGCTCCCCGGCACACCCCACGACCAGCCCTGCGCCTGCGAACCCCATCGCCTTCAGGAATTTCCGGCGGTTCATATAAATATCCTCCGGCGTTGCGAGACGCTCCGGCATCTCCCACCCCTTTGGAACCCGGATATATGGCATTGCACCCCTCCTCTCTACTGGCCAGGCGCCCGGTCGGCGAGGGCCTGGTCGTTCAACGTCCAATCGTACTCCATATGCTGGACCTGCACATCGCGATTCTGCTTTAAATAGGTCCCATCCGCCTCTGGAAGGTAAATCCCCAGATAATCGATAAGCTTCGCATCCTCAACCTGGTAGGTCCGTTTGTACCAACCGGTAAAATCCTCTTCGAACCACTCGAAAATCTTCGACATGGTAACCTTGCCCTGCGTCCTGTCAATCCGGACGTTTTGGGCCTCCCGGATAAAAGCCCGCATGGCCGCCTCCAGCCGGGCGTCCAGGTCTTCGGGCCAGAAGGCCTTCTGCTCCAGTCTGGGACACCCCACCGAGGCGCAGTTGATCGCCACGTGGATGCGGGGGTCCTTGAATTTTGCCCTCAGAATCTTGTGCTCAATGTCGTCCAGCGTATAACTTTCCCCTCCGGCCGTAAAATAGGTCCGGTTGAAAAACCCGGAAAAGAGTTTAATCTTCTTCACGCTCTTCACCGGGTAGGCGTCGACAACGCCTTTGATCACAAACGCATTGTACGCGTTGATCCAGTAGGCCAGACGGTCCTCCCGCGCGGGAAACCGTGCCGGATGGCTTGCCGGACGCACGCGCCCCAGCAGCGCCACGTAGGCCTCCAGGTCCTGCGGGTGCGCCTTCAGGCCGGCATAGTCCACCCGGCCGCCTTCGTCCACGTAGGCCGACAGCACCCGGTCCAGCGCCGAGTGGTCAAACCGCGCACCCTCTTCCGCCGCCACCCGGACCGGCGCGGCCAGCATCAGAATGACCATGGTCCATCGCATCATACGCCCCTTCCCTCCGTTTCCTGACGCAGGGCGACCAGGCCGGTCGTCCCTACATGTTCACCTCCGCTTCTCTCACCGCCTTCCGGGCGGTTCGGGTAATCAGGACCGTGACTGCAATCGTGGCCAGAAACCCCACGCCAAAGAGCGCGAACTCCAACGGACTTCGGCCCTGTCCGCCCTCGGCCGCAGCCCTGCCAACCGCCCCCAGGTAGACATACATCACCGTTCCGGGCAGCATACCCAGCCAGCTCACCAGTACGTAGGGCCAGAATTTCACGGCCGTCAGCCCGTAGAGATAATTGCTCAGATTAAACGGAATCGCCGGGCTCAACCGCAGCAGGCCCACGATTTTCCACCCCTGCTGGCCGATCGCGGTGTCGATTGCTTTAAACCGCTCGTTTTGCGCCGCCACCGCCGCCACCCGGTCCCGGGCCAGGTAGCGCGCAACCAGAAACGCCAGCGAAGCGCCCAGCGTCGAACCGACGGAGACCACAGCCGTGCCCCAGACGATGCCGAAGAGAAAACCCGACCCGACCGTCAACGGAGACCCGGGCAGGAACAGCACGGTCGCCAGAACATACACAACCGCGTAAATCGCCATGCCCGCCGGCCCCATCTGTCCGACCCACGCGTTGAACGCCTCGATCCATTCGCCGATCGGCAGCAGGCTTCTGGCGGCCAGAAGTCCTGCGACTACGCCCCCCAGCACGACCCATTTCCAGGAAAATACCCCCTGCACATCCTTCTGGGCCGCAATATCTTCCACCATTTACCTCCTTTAAATCTTAAACGCCCCGCCGCTTTCTGTAGAGCCATCTGAAGATCGACTTCACCCTCGGCGTCAGGCGTGTCCGGTTGTACTGATCGCCCACTTTGCGCGCCAGTTCGGCAAAGGTCGGATAGGCGTGAACGGTCGAAGCGATGGCCCCCAGCCCGATGTTCTGTCCCATCGCCAGCACGAACTCGTGCAGCAGGTCGCCTGCATGCTCGGACACCAGGGTGACTCCCAGAATCCTGTCGCTGCCCTTTTCCGTCAGCACCTTTGCAAAGCCCGCCTCTTTGCTCTCCACAATCGCCCGGTCCATATCGCCCAGGGGCTGCGTGAACAGGTCATACGCGATCTGCTGCTCCCCCGCCTCCGTCTCGCTCAGCCCCACGCGGGCCACCTCGGGCGATGTGTACGTGCACCAGGGCACCACCGAATAGTCCACCTTCTGCCGAAGCGCCTGAAACGGCATCAGGATGTTCCGGATGACCACCCGGGCCTGCGCATCGGCCATATGCGTAAACTGATACGGCCCAACAACATCCCCCGCAGCGTAAATGTGGGGCTGCGACGTCTGCAGGTAGTTGTTCACCTCGATTCCCTGCGCGTTGAACCTCACACCCGCCGCGTCCAGATTGAGCGACTCCACGTTCGGAATACGCCCTGCGGCGATCAGCAGCGCCCGGGCCTGAAGTGTCTCGCCTTCACCGTTTCCCGGCGTCTTTTGCAGCACCTCCAGGTGGATCTGCCCGTCCCGCACCTGCGCCCGTTTTGCCGTAGCCCCGGTGAGTACCCGAATCCCTTCGGCTTCGAGCTGCTTCCGCATAAACGCGGCCACATCGGGGTCTTCCTTCACCATGATCCGGGGCAGAAACTCGACCACCGTGACCCTGACACCGAGGCGACTGAACGCCTGGCTCAACTCGCACCCGATCGGCCCCCCGCCGATGACGACCATGCGCCGGGGCTTCTCATTGAGATGGTCGAAAATCGTCTCATTCGTGAAATAGGGCACCCCATCGATCCCCTCGATTGGCGGAATGCCCGCCCGACGGCCCGTGGCAATCACAAAGTGTTTCGCCCGCAGGGTCGTATCGCCGTCGATCACCACCTCGTTTGGGGAGATAAACCGCGCTTCCCCTGAGAAGATATCCACCCCCAGCCCCTCGAAACGCTCCCGGGAATCGTTCGGTTCGATCGCTGCGCGCCGCTCCCGCATCCGCTCGAACACCCGGGTAAACTCAAACTGTGGTTGCTGCGGCTCCAGGCCCCACTTCCGGCCCTGCCGGATGTGCTCGATTGCCCGGGCGGAGGCGATCAGCGCCTTGCTGGGCACGCAGCCGTAGTTGAGACAGTCGCCGCCCATCTTGTGGCGCTCGATCAGCGCCACGCGCCCGCCCAGTCCGACGGTACCCGCTGCGGTCACCAGCCCGGCCGTACCCGCCCCGATCACCACCACATTGTAGGTCCCTTTCCCTTTTTCTTCCACCATCCCCGGTCCCCTCTGAAAAGATGCGGTCCTCCCACATTCCCTGGCCCTCACACGGGACTGAAGGCAATCGGTATGCCAGCGGACCTGAGGCCCCATCCCCCGGACAAAAAAACCTGTAACATCAACAATAACAACATGTCATACCGGAAAGACCGCCAGACGCCTTCACCCTCCCCCGTCCGCTACTCTCATGCAATCGGAAGAGTTGAGTCCCCGGACGCGAGCAATGTGCATACCCCTCTGAGGGAAACCCGATATTCACACCAGCCCCCACATGCTTCACGCCTGATCAAAAAACGTCATGTATGGCTTCCCGTCCATCTCCCGCATCAAAAGCAGCGCCAGCTCCATGGCATGGTAGTCCCCCCACATGGACGACTCTCCGTTGGGCACCGCCTGTCCCGGCTGCACGTGGTCCCACCCGTTCGGACGGTGGTAAATCGAATGCAGGATCAACCCCTGGTGCCCTTCGTCCTTCGAGAGGTAGGGCGGTGCAAACAGCGTATCGGCAACCGTCAGCGCGGCCTGCCGATACCGGGCCCCTGCCTCGCCCCCCAGGTATTTCCCCAGGCGATAGAGCCCCTGCGCCGCAATCGCCGCAGCCGAACTGTCCACCGGCTCACAGGTATTGTACGGATCGGCAGGCCGCTCCTGCCAATCTCCCATTTGCGCCAGACCCGGCGCGCCCGTATCCCAATAGGGGATGCCGTCTGCCGCAGCCGCCTGGTCAATGTAGAAATCCGCTGTCGCCCGGGCGGCCTTCAGCATAAACGCCCTGATCCCCGCCCGTCCCCCGTAAACGTCCAGCTCCGCATCGGACAGAACCTCCAGGAACTCCAGCAGCTCGGCATACCCCGTCACAATCCATGCCAGCCCCCGCGTCCACGTCGAAAACGGAGAATACCCCTGCTGCGTGCTGGGACATCGGTAGTTGCCGTCGTTCAAATTGAAAATCGACTCGTGCGCCACCCGCCCCCGCACATCGTACGCGTCCCGTCCCTCTCCGTAATAGACGTTAAACCGGGCCGTGGTATCTGCATGGTGGACCAGGCGTTCCAGCAGAGAAATCACACGGTCGTTCTCCCCCATCAGCACGTGCCCAAGCTGGTGCCCCACCCCCAGCGCCCGGCAGGACCGGATCGTATCGGAAAACAGGGAGTGCGGCCCGTTAAACGAGGGAATGTAGCCCTTCCCGTTTCTGATCGCAGTCCAGCGAGCCGCCTGCACCGCCCCGGAGGCCTTCAGCCCCAACTCGTAAAAATGGCGCTCCCAGGCATCTTCCCGGATCATCCCCTCCCGCATCAGCCGCCGCAAATTTCCGTAAGTGGACAGGGTGTTGAACCCGTGGTCGTGCACGCCCGTGTGGGTCAGGTGGGAGGCCATCCGCTCCAGCGTCCCTTTCCGGCCGATGGCCAAAAACTGCTCGTCCCCCGACGCCTCAAACTGCAAAATCGAGCACCCGAACCGGAACCCCTGCGTCCACTCGGTCCAGCCCCGGGTCGCATAGGTCCCCCCAACCGTAAACACCGGCGTCCCCCGGCTCGCGTCCCACGAGGCCTCAATCGAGAGCACCTTCTTCCCCGCCAGATCAAAGAGATCGTCCAGCTTCCGCTTCAAATCGCTGATCCGGACCGCTTCGTTCACCTGCATCGCGATGCTTCCCCAAAAACGGTTGTACCAACTTTAGATTTCAACCACCTGCCCATCGTAGGCCAGCGCAACGTTGTCGGGCAAATCGATCCCCTGTTCGGCGCACTGTTCCGGAAAGGTGCGGTGGTCCAGCCGGTGCATAACATGTGTCAGATACGTCTGCCCGGGTGCCAGCCGGTCTGATATTTCCACAGCCTCCCCCACCGAGAGGTGTGTGGGATGCCGTGGATTAAAACTGAGGCCGTCGATAATCAGCACCTCCACCCCCCGCAGCAGGTCCAGGGAAGACGCCGGCATTCGCTTCACATCGGGCACATATCCCACAGCGCCAATGCGGTACCCGTATGTGGTGACCGCCCCGTGCGCCACGGGAATCGGGAGGCACTCGACACCGCAGACCTCAAAACGGGAAGACACCGCCTGCGGGATCAGGTGGGCTATCCCGCCGCCTGCGTAGGTCTCTTTGGAAAACATATAGTCGTAGTTCTTCCGGAGCACACGCATCGTCTCCTCCGGGCCGTAGACCGGCATATCCATCTCCTGCTTCCGGCAGGGCATCACCAGGTCGTTCGTCCCGCTGATGTGGTCCGCGTGGCAGTGGGTGTAAACCACCGCATCGATCCGGTCCACGCCGTTCCGGTCGATCTGGTCTAAGAAATTCGGCCCCGTATCCACCTGCAGGTGCGCCCCATCCGTCTCAATATGAACCGACGGCCGGGTGCGCTTGTTTTTTGATCCCGGCTGCCGCGCGTCCTGGCAGGTCTCGCAGACACACCGGTACTCCGGCACACCGGTGGACGTCCCGGAGCCGAGAACCGTGAGTTTCATACCGCCCCCTTGACCCCCTCCGCAATCGCCTCGCACATCTCCATCGTCTTCACCAGGTCCTCCAGGCTGCTCCAGGGCGTTTTATCCTCGCGGATGCACGTCACAAAATGCTTCGTCTCATTGAAGTCCGGCCCGCCCACCGCATCCAGGTCCAGAGGGCCCTGCCGGGGTTTTCCATCGGCGTAAAGCGCATACTTCGGCTCGCCCGTCAAATCCAGGTACGCCGAAAAATCCTCCGCGTGGGCCTCCGCCCGCTGAATCCGGAACCCCACGCCGTAGTGGCTCATCATCACCCCCCGGCAGCCGGTCTCAAACAGGACCGTCGCATCATACCGAACACTGCCCGGCCGCTCCCCCTGCCACGACTCCGCATACACCTCCGTCGGGTGCGCTGCCGTTTCCAGGGCCGGCCCCGCCAGCCACCGCAGCAGGTCCACGTGGTGGATGGCGTCGCAGATGATCGGGGCCGGGGCAATCCCCGCCATTTCCGGCGTGCCCAGGCTTGTCAGCGGCTTGTTGTACGTGGCCGCCACGTGGACCGCGCCTCCACGCTCCAGAACCAACCGCTTCGTCGCCAGCACCTCGGGCTTGTACCGGCGGTTCACCGAGACAATCGCCTTTCCCCGGCTCCGCGCCGAAGCCTCCAGCATCTGTCTGGCATCCTGCGAGGACATCCCCACCGGCTTCTCGATCGAGGTGTGCAGCCCCCGCTCCAGACAGTCCAGCACGATGGGAGTCAGATGCCCCGGCATCGTCACGACGTAGACCATGTCCAGCTCACAGGTGTCGAGCATCTGCCGATAATCCGTGAATCCGTGCTTCGGGCCGTGTGCCTGCCGGGCCCTTGCCAGGCGGTCGGGGTCGATCTCCGCCACCGCCACCAGCTCCACCTCCGGCTCGGCCGCGATCATGGCAAAATGGCTCTGTGCATGGCCCCCCGCTCCAATCATCCCAACGCGCAACCGCTCCATGGCATCCCTCCAAAAGCGTGAAGCATCCGCCTGCGTCTGCCCGTTCTCATAAACCCGCACCCGGAGTCCCTCATCCTCTCCTGCCCAAAAACACACCCAAAGATATCTATGCCTGCCTGGTATGTCCAGCAGATTTCTAACAGCGGGCGCGAGCTTCCGTGCGCCCGTGCTGGACAAACCGAAACGGAAAGGCGAACAATCAGACTTGATATTTGTCCGATTTTGGTCTAAGTTTATGGTTCAATCCAGGGCCGATTTTCAGGTTATCCCATGCGTTGTGTCCATCCACGTCCAGTTCGATGATCAAAGCCGAATCCGTCACCAAAACCTACGGCAATACGACAGCCGTCCAGACCGTCAGCTTCACGCTCAAACCGGATGAAATCGTCGGATTTGTGGGCCCCAACGGCGCAGGCAAGAGCACCGTTCTCAAGATGCTCTCCACGTTGATCTACCCCACCAGAGGCACCATCACCGTCGACGGCCTGGACGTGGTGGAACACGCCCTTGCCGTGCGCCGCAGAATCGGCTACCTCTCCGGCGACACCCCGCTCTACCAGGGCATGCGGGTGGACAAATTCCTCCGGTTTATCGGACAGGCCCGGGGCCTTCGCGGTGAACGGTTGAAAAAGCAGTTCGACTGGGTCATAGACGTCTGCGGCATCGAGGCAGTCCTCCTCAAACGTGTCAACCAGTGCTCCACCGGCTTCCGCCAGCGCATCGGACTGGCCACCGCCCTCATCCACGATCCCCCCGTTCTCCTGCTTGATGAACCCACCCACGGCTTCGACCCGCTCCAGGCGCTCATCTTCCGCGACATGCTGCGCAGCCTCAGCCCCAACCGCGTCACCCTCTTCAGCACCCACATCATCCAGGAGGTGGCCGCCATCGGCGACCGGGTGATGCTCATCAACAACGGCCGCCTGCTCGCGGACGACCGGCCGGAGGGTCTGGCGGAAAAAACCGGCCTGCCGGCCGACAACCTGGAAGGCATCTTCGCCCATCTCGTGCGGCAATCGGAGCAAACGGAGGCGCCCCATGTCTGACCTGGACCGCCTGCCCCTGAAGGACCTCGTCCACGGCATCCGGGTCATTGCTGCGCGGGAGCTGGAAGCCTATTTCGATGCGCCCATCGCCTACGTCTACGCCACCGTCTTCCTGGTCCTCTCCTGCTCGGCCTTCATGAACGCCTTCTTCCTCAACGGCCTGGTTGACATGGCCCCCTACTTCGATCTCCTCCCATTCTTCCTCATTCCCTTCGTCCCTGCCATCACCATGCGCATCTGGGCGGAGGAACGGGCGCACAATACCTTCGAACTGTTGATGAGCCTGCCCATGCAGCCCTTCCAGCTCGTCCTGGGCAAATATCTGGCTGCCCTCTGCTTCTACCTCATCGTACTCTCAGGCAGTCTGCCCATTACCGCCATGCTGCTCTACCTGGGCGATCCGGACCTGGGGCTCATCCTGGCCAGCTACGCAGGCGCCGTCCTCCTGGGCGCGTTCTTCCTCGCCTCCGGCCTCTTCGTCTCAGGCCTCACCCGGGACCAGATCGTCGCCTTCGCCCTTGGCACCCTGCTCTGCTTCCTCTTCGTCTTCAGCGGCCACGAAAAGGTCGTCGAAGTCCTGGACGGCCTCGCCCCAACCCGGCAGATCGGCACAACCCTCTATGAGTCCGTCTCCGTCATGCCCCACTACGAGGCCTTCTGCCGCGGCCTCATCGGCCTGCCCCACACCCTCTACTTTGTGTTGATGAGCGCCTTCTTCATCTGGATGAACGAAAGGACGTTGAAGCAAAGCAAATACTGACCCTCACCCCCGGCCCCGGGAGGGGTGCATGAACCCCAGGCCAGACCGCCGCTTCCTGTTCAAAACAGCCCTGCTTTTCCTCCTGCTCCTGTTCGTCGTCGCCCACGCCGGGCGCATCCTCACCCACCCGGGCGGTCGGGAGAGCGCCTGCCTCTCCGCCCGGACCGAAGCCTTCCTCTCACAGCTTCAGGCGCCGCTCTCGGCCACCTACTTCGTCTCGGCCAGGGAAAAAATGCCCTCCCACCTCAAAGGCGTGGAGGCCTCGGTCCGGGGTTTGCTGGACGCGCTGAAGGCCCGGGCGCCCGAACGGATTGACGTGCGGATCATCGATCCGGAAACGGGCGGACCGTCGGGCATCGCCTATGCCTCGCGCAGGAAGGCCTCCCCTTTCACTGTGCGCACGGTCCACCGGGACGAACACAGCGAGCAGGCGGTCTGGTCCTCCCTGGTCCTCTCCTACGCCCGGCATCCGGACGTCCTGGTCCAGGGCATCACCCCGGCCGACCTGCCCTATCTGGAAGACCTCATCGTTCAGAACCTGAAGGCCCTGGACAGACCGGTCCGGCCCATCATCGCCGTCTCCGCCCCACCGTCCTTCCGGCGCCTGTCCGACCACCTCGAAGCATACGGCCGCGTCGTCCGCATCGACCTGGACCGCACCCCCCGCATCCCGCCCGAAGCCGACATCCTGTTCTGGGTGCAGCCCGCACGGATGACGCCCCAACACCTGGGGGAGTTCCAACGGTTCGTGGCCGCCGGCCGTACCGCCGTCCTGGCCGGCAGCGCGTACACCGTGCACTACGAAAAGGGAAACGCCGGTGACATCCGTTACCGGACCCGCCCCCTGTCCCCGGCCTGGGAAACCCTGCTCTCCCCCCTGGGGCTGCGCCCCCGGCCGGACCTCCTGATGGACAAAAGCAGCGGCCCCGTCCCGTGGCAGGATGCCGACGGCACGGTCCACTGGATCGACGCCCCCTTCCACCTCCGCTGCATGCCGGGGTTCTACACCCTCAAAAACTTTCTCGCCCCGGCCAGGGGCGCGCTCAACTTCGTTGCGGCCAGCCCCCTGCAGATCAACCCCGGGCGGACCACCGGGTTCCAGGTCGAAATCCTGGGCACCACCACCGGCGATGCCTGGGTGAGCGCCCTCCCTCATACACCCTTTGCCGGCGCGGCGCTGCTGCCCCCCCGACTCAAGGTCGGAAAACAGAACCTCATGGTCCTGCTCAAACCCGAGGATACCTGGAGGGGGCAGGTGCTCGTCCTGGCCAGTTCCAGCCCCTTCCGGGACGGCATTTTCAACCAGCCCGGGTACGCGCACCAGGTCTTTCTCCAGACCCTGATGCGCACCTTCACCGACCCCCGGCGGCTGGTGCGCGGGCGCATCGAACGGCCCACGCCGCAGGCCATTCCGCCTCTCAGCGCCCTTGCACGCTTCACCTGGCGGGTCGTCGTCATCTTTCTGGTCCCCTTCGGCCTGCTTGCCCTGGGCATCCGGCGCTGCGTTGCGGGAGGCGGATGCCGGACTGCGCTTGAAGGCATCGGCCGAACCCCTGTTCACATCGCCGCCGCCCTGGCGGCCATCTTCCTGGGAACGCTGGTGTGGAAAGGCGGCGCCGGCATCGGCCTGGACCTCACCCGGGATGCGGCCAATACCCCCCTGCCCCAGGCGCGCCGGCTCCTGTCCGGGCGCAGTGGAGACCTCCGGGCGGAACTCGTCATATCCCCCAGAGCCTCCCTGCCCGCATCCATGAAATCCCTCGAAGCCGCTGTCCGCGCCCGGCTCCACAACCTCGGCATTCCTTCCCGAACCCTCCGTCCGGAAACGCTCTCCGGGGCGGACCGGACGTCTCTGAACGCGTCGGGCCTCCGGCCCTTCCAGGTACAAACCGTGCGCAACGACTCAGTCGTCTCCCTGCAGATATGGAGCGGCCTCCGGCTCTACCGGGGGCAGGAGGTGGCCGCCATCCCCCGGCTGGACGCCCACACCCTGGACCACCTCGACTTCCTGCTGGCCGCCGCGGTACGCCGCATCCAGACCGGCAGGGCGCCCCACGTGGTCGCCATCGCGGAAACGCCCCGGCTGTCTCCGGCCGAGGCATACACGGACTACTACCAGAAAGGGCTCGTTCCCCCCAAAGGGGCGGATGTGTACAGCGAGGTAAAACGGCTTCTGCGCACCTATGGATACCGGGTCTCCTGCGTCAATCCGCAAACCCCCCACCTTCCGGAAGACACCGATGTGCTCCTCTACCTGCAGCCCCGCCGCGACGCCAGCCGCGCCATCCGTCTGCTGAGCCGACACCTGACGGCCGGACGCAGCGCGATCGTCGCGCTCCAGCACTTCAACATCCAGCAACGCCAGTACCCCGGCACCGGGTTCCAGACCGTGTACTGGCCCCAGCCCCAGTTCCAGGACCTGGACCGCTACCTGCGGCTGTTTGGCGTGGCGCAAGTCCGCGAAGTCCTGATGGATCGAACCCGGTCCCACCTGAATCTGGAAACGCAGATCAACCGGCGGGCGGTCCGGGAGTACGAGGGGCAGGAAGTCGCCCTCCCCTTCCTGATCCGGGCGGTGAGCGCGAACTTCACCCGCGAGTCCCCCATCACCCGCCACCTCGGAAGCCAGCTCTTCATCTGGGGCAACCGGTTCGCCCTGGACGCCCCGCGGCTGGCCGAATTGGGCCTGTCAGCCCGGGTGCTGATCGCCACCTCCGATCAGGCCTGGTCCCATCTCTGGAAAGGGGGATGGCTGCCCGGGGAAATCTTCGAGCCCCGGAACCATCTGCCAGGCCCCCAGCCGCTGTCGGTCCTGCTGCACGGCAGATTCCCCCCGGTCAAACTTCAGGAACGCGCAGGCCCAGAAACGGCGCTGGCGCTCCAGACCGCCTCACCCCTTCAGCCGGAAGGCACCCTGCTCCTGATCGGCTGTTCGGAGATGTTCAAAAACGACCATCTCTATGCGCCTGATTTCCAGCACGACCAGTTCCTCCTGAACGCCCTTGCGAATGCGGCCTACGGCCCCGAAATGGCCCAACTCCAGGCCCGGCGCGCAACCCCTCCCGGCTTTGCCTTTCAAACCCCGCAGCGCAAGGCCTTCTGGCGGCTCACCGTCGCAGGCGCCGGCCCCCTGCTCATACTCCTGTACGGTCTGCAGCGTTATGTGAGACACCGCTTCTAACGTATCCTCACCTCCGGCATCTGCAGCACCCCCTGCCCCGCCCCGGGTCCGACCTCCCGGAGCAGGCGGATAACCGGCTGCACCGCCTGCAGCACCCGGACCGGAAGCGCCGCCCGCGCCTCGCTGCTTTCCAGCTCCGTATCCAGAATCATCTCGATCACCGACCGCTTCCTGGGAAAGACCTTCAGCCTGATCGGCGCATCCTCGGCAATACCCATCGCCTCCCGGACCCGTTTCAGCGCCGTCGGAAATCCTCCCAGGTCGTCCACCAGCCCCAGGTCCCGCGCATCTTCACCCGTCCACACCCGCCCCCTGGCCACCTCCAGCACCTTTTGCCTGGACAGGTCCCGTCCCTGTGCAACCTTATCTGTAAAATCGTCGTACACCCGGTCCAGCCAGGCCTGCAACCGGGTCCACTGCGCCGGGGTAAAATCCTGGTTGCCGGTCCACATCGTGGCATTCTTCCCGGTATGGGTCTCATCCCAGGAAAGACCGATCTTCTCCCACATTCCCGACAGAAGCATCTTCCCCCCCAGCACCCCGATGGAGCCGGTCA
Source organism: Candidatus Latescibacterota bacterium (assembly GCA_012270675.1). GTDB lineage: Bacteria > Latescibacterota > UBA2968 > UBA2968 > JAAXHW01. The sequence goes on from JAAXHW010000107.1 coordinate 20,915, forward strand.
GGGTCGCCGGCTGGGCCACAATCCTGTCCGCGGCCATCGCCACGAAGTACCCGCCCGAGCCTGCCACATCCCCCATGGAGACCACCACCGGTTTGCCCGCCTCCTTGGCGCGAACCGTCTCCCGCCAGATCGCATCCGAAGCCACATAGGACCCGCCCGGACTGTCCACACGAAAGAGGATCGCCCTGACCGCTTCGTCCCGAACGGCGGCCCGGAAGGCCCTGGTCACGGTATCCGAGCCCATCGTCGTGTCTTCGGACAGGGGATCGGTCTGGCTCCTGCCCCGCAGCACCGGCCCCACCCCGTAGATCAGGGCGACTGTCTCGCCCTCCGTGTGGGGCCGGTCCGCCCGTTCCAGATAGGCCGGCAGGTACAGGAACTCCGCCCCTTCCCCGGCCCGTTCCGCCATCCGCTCGTACACCTCGTCCCGGTAGGCCAGGCTGTCCACCAGGCCCGCGTCCACGGCCTCCTGCCCCAGAAAGGGCCCCCGGTCCACAAGCGCCCGGACCTCCGCTTCGGACAGCCCCCGGCCCCGGGCGATCCCGCTTACGATCTGCCCGAACAGGGAGGCGACGATCTTCTCCATCGCCTCCCGCTGGGGCTGCGTATAGGCCTGTTCGGTAAACAGGTTCATCGCATCTTTGTACTCGTGGCGGTGGTCCAGCCGGGGAACGATCCCCAGCTTTTCAAGCGTCCCCTTCAAAAAGGGACTCTCGGCGATCAGGCCGGTCAGCCCCACATCGCCCGAAGGCTGCAGGTAGACCTGCTCAAATGCCGTGGCCAGGTAATAAGCCCCGTTTCCCGGACCGAATTCGCCGAAGGTCTCGGCATAGGCAACCGCAGGTTTTCCACTGCGCCGGAAGGCCAGCACAGCATCCCGGATCTCCTGGACCTGCGCCAGCCCCATCCTCGTCGCCCCCACCCGGGCGATCAGGGCCTCCACCCTCGCGTCCTCCGATGCCCGTTCCAGGGCCTCCACCACATCGCGCACGACCAGGACCTTTGACCGGGTGATCCTGGCCAGGGGGTCATCCGGGACATACTCCACCAGTCCCCGCTCAAAGTCCACCTCCAGAACCGTCCGGTCGGGAACGTGCCCCTCCCCCCACAGCAGCAGCACCAGCAACACCCCCAAGACCAGCAGCACCGTCACCCCTCCGATCCCCGCGAGGGTCCTGATCAGAATCCGTCTCATAGCCACCTCCAATTCTTAGAAGCGGTGATTACAACACCAGTTCGACCAGCCCCGCACTCCTCTTATCCAGGGCATCCAGGCCGGCCACCTCAAACCGGTTGCCGTCCACGTCCACAATCATCAGCCGGCGCTCCCCCAGCCACTGGACGTTCTCAGCCACGTCCTTCGCCACAAACTCCCGCCGGCCCCGGTCCGTTTCCACATCCCAGTAGGACACCCCGAACTCGGTCCGAACGGAAATCACCCGCACCACCCGGGCGGTCAGGTAGCGCTGCTCCAGCTCCTCGTGAACCAGAGGTCGGCAGTCCTCCCGGATATCCTGCATATCGTCCACCATGCAGATCACCTCGTCCTTTGCATCCAGGAAGCAGATATACTTATCCGGTTGTGACAGGGGCGCCGCACGGACGATCTTGACCTTCAGGTACGAACGGTCCCCTTCAATCGTCATCCGAAGCCGCCAGGCCGGCTCTCGAAACAGCCGGATCGCCTCCGGATCGACCGCCTCGGGATGCGTCATCTCAATCGGCGTGGGCTTCCACTCCCCGTCCACCCCGGAAGGTGAAGCCCCGTTTTTCTCTGTTTCCATAAGCGTTCCCTCTGCAATGCATCAACCGCCCATCGGGTCGTTCTTGCCTCCTCCCACCTCCATAATCGCCGACGTCTCCTGCTGGGTCTTCACCAGCCGGTAGAAAATCCCCTGACGGTCCATCAACGCCTCGTGCGTCCCCACCTCGGCGATCTTTCCATCGTCGAGCACCACCAGCCGGTCCGCGCTTCGCAGGGTCGACAGCCGGTGTGCGATCGCAAAGGTCGTCCGCCCCGCCACCAGCCGGGAGATGGCCACCTGGATCTTCTTCTCCGTCTGCGTATCCAGCGAAGAGGTGGCCTCGTCCAGGATCAGAATGCCCGGATCGTGCAGAATCGCCCGGGCAATGGCGATCCGCTGCTTCTCCCCCCCCGACAGCCTGTCCCCCCGCTCACCCACCTTCGTGTCGTACCCGTCCGGCCTGGCCACGATAAACTCGTGGGCCTCCGCCGCGGCCGCAGCCCGCACCACATCGTCAAACGTGGCGCCCGGCTTGCCGTAGGCGATATTCTCCGCAACCGTCCCGTCAAACAAAAACGGCTCCTGCTGCACCATACCGATCCGGGAGCGGAGGTCCTTCAGGCGGACCTTGCGCATATCCACTCCGTCGATCTCGATACAGCCCCGGTCCGGATCGTAAAACCGGCAGATCAGATTGATCAGGGTCGTTTTTCCCGCGCCGGACTTGCCCACCAGCCCGATCATCTCCCCCGGCGCCACCTCCAGGTCGATCCCCTTGAGCACCGGCTTGCCCGGATCGTATCCGAACACCGTCTCCCGAAACCTCACCCGCCCCTCAATCCGGGGCATCGGCGCTGCATCCGGGTCTTCGAACGGCTCGGACTTCGCGTCAATCACTTCGAAGATCCGCTCGGCGCCGGCAGAGGCCCGGAGCATAAAATTGTAGAATTCGCCGAACCACCTCAGCGGCCCGTAGAGCATCCAGAGGTAACCGATAAAGGCCACCAGCGCGCCCAGGGTCATCTCGTCCCGCAGGATCTGCTTGCCGCCGAAGTACCAGACGAAGAAGACCCCGCAGCTCATTAAAAAGTTCGTCACCGTAAAAAAGATGAACCACTGCCGTTCGCCGGTCACGCTCACCTCCCTCAGCCCCTCGTTGTTCCGGTCGAACCGCTCCCCTTCCCGGGCCTCCTGCGAGAATGCCTTCACCACCCGGATGCCCGTAATCGACTCGTTGAGCTGCGCGTTCAGCCGGGACCACCTGGCCCCCCAGCGGCTCCAGTGCCCCACCATGCGGTCCCAGATCCGGCCTCCGCCCACCACAATGGGCGGGATGGGGAGCAAAACCCAGAGCGTCAGCTGCCAGTTGGTCACCAGCAGAAATACCAGAATCCCGATAAACATGAGCGCATTGGACAACACAAAAGGAATCGCGACGGTCATGTACACTTCCAGCCGGTCGGAATCGCTGGTCATCCGGGAAATCAGCGCCCCCACCTTCCGCCTGTCATAAAACCGGATCGGCAGGAACTGGAACTTCCGGTAGAGTTCGGCCCTGACGTCCTGGACGGCCCGGTGCCCCACCCACTGGCTCAGCCACCGGGTGCCAATGCCGGTCGCCCAGACCAGAACCTGGATACCCAGCAGCACCAGCACCAGCCGGACCAGCAGCCCCGGGTTCGCCCGGGGCGTCAGCACATCGTCGATCATATACTGCGTCACCTTCGGCGGCAGCAGCCCCAGCACCGCACTGACCAGGGTGAACGCCACCATCAGCGCCATCCGACGCCTGTAGGCCGTCATATACCTCAAAATACGCCAGAACGTATCCCACTTCTTGATACAGAATGCACAGATCCCGTTCTTCTCCGTAAGCAACCGGCCGCATCCGGCGCAGCGGACCTGTTCGGCCTCCGTTGGCAACGACAGCGGCTCCCCCTGCGAAAGCTGTCGGATGCCCTCGGCCACCTCCGCGAACTTCGGCGCCAGCGACCGTGAATACGGCACACAGACCGGCGCCCCCTCCCTGCGCTCCAGCGCCAGGCAGCCGGCCCCGACCATGTCCTCCAGCTTCACCTCCTCCACCTCGTCAATCGCAACCTCTACCGTGCCGTCTACGCCTTCTGCAGGGATCACCAGCAGCCGCCGGTCCGTCACCACCACCCACTGCTCCCCGAACGACCGGTTGTCGGCCAGATCGGTGGCCACCTGGATGAGTACCTCCTCCTCCAGGAGCTTGACCGCCCGCAGTTTCGTATCCACCTCCGGCGGAAGCGGCTCTTTAAAGGGATGCATCAGACGCAATCTCCCATCGGGACCGGGGGAGGGGTTATTCCCTCACCCCGATAATCTCCGACACCTCCTGCTGCAGCTTTACCAGGTTGTAAACCGCCCCCCGCCTCTCCATCAGCGCTTCGTGCGTGCCCACCTCCACGATGCGCCCCCCCTCCAGCACCACCAGGCGATCCGCATTCCGGAGCGTCGACAACCGGTGCGCGATCGCAAACGTCGTCCGGCCCCTCACCAGTTGACCGATTGCCTCCTGGATCTGCAACTCCGTCTGCACGTCCACGGAAGAGGTCGCCTCGTCCAGGATCAGGATCTTCGGATCGTGCAGGATCGCACGCGCAAGCGACACCCGCTGCTTCTCCCCCCCCGACAGATTGTTGCCACGCTCGCCCACCTGCGTATCGTAGCCATCCGGCCTGGCCACGATAAAATCGTGCGCCCGCGCTGACCTGGCCGCACCCAAAATCTCCTCGAACCCCGCCCCGGGCTTCCCATACCCGATGTTCTCCGCAATCGTCCCGCTGAACAGGAACGGTTCCTGAAGCACGATCCCGATCCGGGAGCGCAGGTCCTCCAGGCGGACCTTCCGGATGTCCACCCCATCGATCTCGATGCCGCCCTGGTCCACATCGTAGAACCGGCAGATCAGGTTCACCGTCGTGGTCTTGCCCACCCCCGATTTGCCCACCAGCCCGATCATCTCTCCCGGCGCTACCTCCAGATCGATTTCGTGGAGCACCGGCTTGCTCTTGTCGTATCCAAACGTCACCTCCCGGAACCTCACATGCCCTTTCATGTCGGACATCGACACCGCGTCCGGATTCTGGTAGGCCTCCGGCGGGGTGTCCAGCACTTCAAAGATCCGCTCGGCGCCGGCAAAGGCCCGGGTCATCCAGCTGTTGACCATCCCAAACCACTCCAGCGGGCCGTAGAGCAGCCACATATAGGCGTAAAACGCCAGCAGTGTGCCCAGCGTCAGTGTGCCCCCGATGACCTCCTGCCCGCCGAACATCCAGACGATCAACACCCCCAGACCGGTCAGAAAGCTCATCGTGGTAAAGAAGACCGCCCGGTTGACCTCCGACCGCACCGCCACCCGGGTCAGATTGGCGTTACGCGCCTCAAACACTTCGACCTCCCGGTCCTCCTGCGTAAACGCCTTCACCACCCGGATGCCGGAAAGAACCTCGTTGACCCGGGCCATCCAGATCGACCAGGCCTGCATCCACCGGGTGAAAAAGCGCCGCATCCGCTTCCAGAATATGCCCCCCCAGGCCAGAATCAGCGGAATCGGCAGCAGCACGTAGAGTGTCAACTGCCAGCTCATGACCGCCAGCATCACCAGGATGCCCAGCAACAGCAGCCCGTTGATCACCAGATAGGGCAGCCCATCCACCAGAAAATCCTGCAGGCGGTCGCTGTCCCGCGTCACCCGGGACATCACCGCGCCCACCTTCCGCCTGTCGTAGAACTGCAGCGAGAGCAGCTCCAGCCGCCTGTAGAGCTGGCTGCGGATATCGGTCGTTACCCGCGCGCTCAGCCACGTAATCGTCCAGCCGTGCAGCCACTCCGCCCCCCATGTCAGCAGCCGCACCCCCACCAGCCCCAGCACCAGCAGCCCCAGCAACCCCACCCGGTCCACGCCCTCCGGAGACGCGCCCTCAGGCGGCACCAGCACCTCGTCCACAATCCGCCTGGTGATCAGAGGCGGTATCAACTCGGCCACCGTCGTCAGGATCGATGCGAACGCCAGCAGGGCCGCGCGTCCCCTGTAGGGACTCAGATACTTCGCAATCCGCCCCAGCACAGCCAGCTTCCGGATGCAGGCCGGACAGATCCCGTCCTTCTCGGACAGCAGCCGGCCGCATGTTTCGCACCGCGTCCGTTCCAGCTTCGACCGGACCAGCAGGGGCTCGGCCTTCCGGAGCTGCTCGATCCCCCGGGCCACCTCGGAAAACTTCAGCGCCTGGGTGTGTGAGTAGGGCACGATAACCGTGGGCCGGTCCTTCCGCTCGATCTCCAGCCGCGCGCCCCCCACCAGCGGCTCGGTGCGGGCCAGGGTCACCTCCTGGATCGGGACCTCCACGACGCCCCTTCCATCTCCCTCGGAAAAGACCAGAATACGCTTCCCGGTCACCACCACCCACTGCGTGCCGTAGTCTCCTCGAACGTCCAGGTCCGAAGACACCCGGATCAGCTCCTCCTCATCTTCCGGAAGCATCGCTTTGAGTCTCGCTTCAAACCCGTTGGCCGCCGGTTCCAGCAATCGGTTCACACCAGAATCCTCTAAGAAGTGGTCCGTCGCCCGTATCCCTATCTATCGGACTTGCGTCGTCCCCTTCATGTTTCAGATTTCAGCAAACATCGCCCATAAAAAATCACGGCATCCCTCCGGTGCCGTGGAATGGCAAGTCGTTAAACCACAGGGTGGGAACCTCAGATCAGCTGCGCCCAGTCGCCCCCCACCTCGTCGAACCGCCGGCAGAACTCGGCCACCACCTCCTCTGCAATGGGCATCTCGTTCTCCACAAGCCGGATATTGTCCACCAGGTGCTCGGGATTGGTCGTCCCCACCAGCGCGACGTCAATCTCGGAGCGGGCAAGTGTAAAGCCAAGCGCCGTAAGAATCCGGTGATCGGGTGCACCGGGAATCGGGCCGAGGGACATCATCTTCTCAACCCGTTCGTACATCTTCGAAAACTGCACCGTCGTACCGGCTGTTGCCGTCGAGCCGCCCCAGGTTGCATTGGCAATGGTCCGCTTCACAATAACCCCCACATTCGCCTTGCGCGCATACGGAAACAGCCTTGTTCGGGCGCGTTGATCGACCACATTGAAACTCGTCTGAAGCGTATCGAACAGACCGCTGTCAACCGCCCATCCGGCCGCCTCATTGTCGCCGCTGTACCCCACAAAGCGCGTCTTCCCCGCGTCCCGGGCTTCCAGCAGCGCACCGATCACCTCGCCCCGCTCCAGCACGTCCACACCGCATGAGTGGATCTGCACCAGGTCCACGCAGTCCGTCCGAAGCCTTTGCAGGCTGCGGTCGATGTGTTCTCTGACCGTCCCGGCGGTCCAGGGCGCTTCCGCGGCCCAGTGTCCGCACTTGGTCGCCAGGACGTATTCGCCGCGGCGGTGCGACACCGCCCGGCCGATCAGTTCCTCGCTGTTGCGATAACTCGCCGCGGTATCCAAAAAGTTGATCCCGTTATCCAGCGCCGCATGGATCAGCGCGCCCACCCTGTCCGCGTCGTCCAGCGGGAAGGCGCCGATCTGGGCCAGCCCAAGCCCCAGGCGGCTGACCTCAAGCCCTGTTTTTCCCAGAATCCTGCGCTCCATACGGTCCTCCTCTGAATACAGAGAATCAATCCCTCACCAGTTCCACCGTCCCCCACAGGCTGGGATCGTACGACACCGGCAACGGCTCGTCCGCGGTCCAGCACTGGCGGCCCAGCTTCCGGTCCTTCAGCAGATACGTAAACCCCAGACGGTTGTTCTCCTCCGGGTCGAACCCCCGAAGCGCCTCCGCCGGCACGTGGATTTCCATCCGGTACCCCGTCCGGGTCACCTTCGACGCCACCCCGAGCCGGCCCGGGTCGCACAGCTTCCCCTGCGCCCTCGCCCGCCGGATGCGCGCCTGTCCTCCCACCGGCTTCCGGCTCCCCCTTCCCGGCAGAAAATAGAAATGGTGGCAATACCGGCCGGCCCGGTGGGCGTCCCGCACATCGCGTGTATCCACCCAGACCTCCAGCCCATCCCCTTTCAACTTCGTCTGCACACCCATCCCTGCCGCCTTCCGGACGTGGACTGCAAAATACAGCCCCGCGTCGTTCCAGGCCATATAAAAATCCGCAAACGGCTTCCCCCCCTCCACCTCCATCAGATCGGGCACCCGAAACCGCTCGTCCCAGTCTTTCAGGTCTCCATCCAGCACCGGAGCGTCTGCCCGGAAAGGGCACGCGAAGGCAAAGTTGAAAAAGGCGCGTTTTGGGATCAACAGGTTCATAAGCCCGGCTCCTTATTAATCAATGGTGCCAGTTCGCTT
>JAAXHW010000108.1:0-2455 GCA_012270675.1 Candidatus Latescibacterota bacterium
CTTGCGATGCCGTCTCCCGAGTTGCGGAGGAGGACGTAGGTCAGTTCGTCGGGGTTGCCCGCTCTGCGGGAGGCTTTGCCCTGTGCGACCACGGCGCTGTCCGAGGGCAGGAAGGTGGTCCGGAGTCCGACGGAGGATGCGGCGTCGGTCCAGGCCGCAGACCAGACGCCGTCGGGACGGCCTCTCCGGACGTTATAGAGGCAGGAGTAGCCGCTGCCGCGATAGGTGTAGTAGGAGCGTCCCTTTCGAACCGGGTCCTTGAGGGCCTCGTCGTCGTGGATGTCGCCAAAGGGGACGTCCTGCCCGGCAAGGGTGCCTGCTGCCTGGGACGAGAGGGTGATGCCTTCGGCGCGAAAGTCGCCGTCGAAGCCGTGGAGGCTGTAGTCGTGCTGGTCTCCGCCGGCGACCCGGAAGAGGTCCAGCACGTAGCGGGCATCGGGCGCGATGTCGATGAGGGCGACGGTGCGGCGGTATTCCGAGGTGTGGTGGTAGGTGTCGGGGGCGTCGACTTCGACCAGGCTGAGGCCGTCTGTTGCGGTGAAGAGGACAAGCCGACCGGGGGCCTGGGTGTCCTGGCGGCGCTCGTCCACCACGACGGTGGTATGAGAGGCCGTGTTTTTGGTCCACAAGGCGGGCCCCTCCCCTTCGGCTGCGTGTTCGGGGTAGCCCAGGTCGGGGACCAGCTTCCGTCCGTGTCCGAAGAGTTCCAGGGTGAGTCTGTCGAAGTGGGCGTGTTCGGTGGCGGCCCGGCCGTAGTAGAGGGAGACGGCGGTGCGTTCCTTCCCGCGTCCGGATCTCAGCAGGGCCAGGCCGTAGCCTCCCAGGAGGTGGCTGGAGGCGGTGAGGCGTTTGATCTCGGCGGCGCCACTTTTGTCTGAGGGAGGCGTTGCGTGCGTTTCAAAGAGCGAATCGAAGTTGTTGAATCGGGTTCCGGTCCGCCTCAGAAGTTCGCCGATCAAGGGGTCACCCGTGGCGGCGTACGCGGTGCGGAGGGTGTCGGCGGAGCACTGCACCAGGCCGCCGAGGGCGCTTCCGGCGTCGCCGATGGCGGGGGTGAAGCGGTCCAGACAGGTCATTTCGACCGGCCAGCGGTACATGCGGCGGAACTTGGGACGGTCCCAGAGCCGCACGCCCAGGCGGTCCAGCAGGGCGGCGATGGTGGTGAGGTGGCTGACCCAGGAGCCATTGTAGGAAGGCGAGGACTCCCAGCCGATGCCTTCTCTGAAGATGAGGCTGTCCAGGGCGAAGTTGATTCCTTCGGCGTGGGCGGCCCTGTCGCGGAAGATGTAGTCGTCGAAGCTGGTGAGCATCTCCTTGAGGAGGGTGGCTTCGCCGGTGTTGTTGAGCGTCCAGTCCACGGCCCGGTCAATTTCTTTCGGGTCTCCCAGAGTCAGCGCTGCAATCAGGAGGGATTCCTGGTGCCCGCCGTAGTTGCTGCGCACCTTCCCTCCGTACACGCCCTCCAGGCTGGCGCCGGGGATGCCGCGTTCAAGCCTGGAGAGGGTGTCGTCTGCGGTCGCTCCGTATACCGGGTCTGACGGGATGGCGTCCCGGACCGCGTCCAGGGCTTTGCAGAGGGTGCGCACGATGCCGGTTTCGGAGATGAGGTCGGAAATCTTGCCGTCGTAGCCCGGGGAGAACTCCAGGGCGTACATGGACTGGGTGCTGTAGTCCATGTCGGGGTAGACCTCTGCAAGCCGGTCCAGGATGACGAGGGTCTTGTGGGCGTATCGAGCGTCGCTGCTGAGGAGGTAGGCCTGGTAAAGGGAGGTCAGGCCGGACATGACCGTGGACCAGATGCTGCCGCAGCAGTAAGCGACGAACCAGTGTTTGTACGGAGCGCCGGGCGCCTGCCATCCGGATCCGTCGTCGGGGTAAGGCCCGGTGAGGAGGCTGCGGTCCCGGGTCTGATAGAAGGCTTCGAAGTCGTTGCTGGGATAGGTCTCGCCTCCGACGGCGCAGGTGACTTTCCACTTTGTATTGAAGGGGTCATGGTGCCATCCGCCCTGCGCATAGTCCCTGTATCCCTCCGGTCCGCTGCCGTGGACCGGACAGCCGGTGATGTAATTGACGGTCCAGGTGCGGGGGACGTCGGCCCCGGGCATGAGGTCGCGGATGGCGCCGTCGTCCCGGTCGAGCCAGGGGGCGGCGCTTGCGAAGATGCTGTCTGCGGTCCTGCGGGCGGAGGCGTCATTTGCCACGTGGTGGCGTGCGCGTTGAATCTCTTCGGGTGTGACGAGGTTCACAATGGCTCCCTGGTAAGGGGTGGACGATTGTTCGCGGTGGCGGTTTGGTCCGAAACTGGATGATGAATGCTTCATGAGTATGTCAATAGACCGAATTATGCAAGTAGAAAATTCTCGCCTTTTCATCGGGGAGAGAGGCCTACACCGGCAAAAGGGTGGCACCCGGTTGCAGGATGACGTATATTAGAAGTTGTTTTAAAATTCCCGGT
>JAAXHW010000108.1:2510-9900 GCA_012270675.1 Candidatus Latescibacterota bacterium
TGGGGATTTTAAGACAGCTTCTTAGGTCCGGTTGGTTGAGAACACGAATGCTTATGGTAGCGGATCAGGGAGATCACAAATGGAATACCGTACGCTTGGCAGGACCGGGCTTCGCGTGTCGGTGATGAGCATCGGGACGGGGGGGCCGAGCAATTTTGGGCAGAGCACGGGGGTGTCGGAACCGGACGTGACCCGGCTGGTGCACCGGGCGCTGGACCTGGGGATCAATTTTTTCGATACGGCGGCCGGGTACAAGGAGAGCGAGGCGATTCTGGGCCGGGCGCTTGAGGGCGTGCCCAGGGAGGACTACATCGTGGCCACGAAGTTCCAGGCGGCGCGGGACGCGTGGACGGCAACGCCGGAGGCGGCCGTGGAATCGGTCGAGCGGAGTCTGAAGCGGTTGCGGGTGGAGACGATCGATGTGATGCAGTTCCACGGGGTGAAGCCGAACGACTACCAGCGGACGATTGAGATCTTTGTGCCGGTGATGGTACGGCTTCAGGAGCAGGGGAAGTTCCGGTTCCTGGGGGTCTCGGAGACCTACTCTCAGGACCCGCGTCACGAGATGTTTCCGATGGCGCTGAAGGACGATCTGTTCGATACGGCGATGGTGGGCTACAGCCTGTTGAGCCCGACGCCGGAGCACAGGGTGCTGCCGATGTGCCGGGAGCGGAACGTGGGGGTGATTTGCATGGTGGCGGTACGCCGGGCTCTGAGCCGGCCGGAGGTGCTGAAAGGACGGATCGCCGATGCGGCGGCGCAGGGGTTGATTGCGCCCGGTGCGCTGCCGGACGACGACCCGCTCGGCTGGCTGGTCAGGGACCACGTGGGGTCGCTTCCGGCGGCCGGGTACAAGTACGTGGCGGCCCACCCGGCGGTGTCAACGGTTCTGACGGGGACGGCGAATATCCGGCACCTGGAGGATAATGTCGAGGCGATCCTGGGGCCGCCGCTTCCGGAGGAGGATATGGCCAGGCTGCGGTCGGTATTTGGAGAGGTGTGGGAGCCTTTGGGGAACTGAGGTGGGGGGCGATGTTGAACCGTTTCAGGAATCCATTTGCGGAGTGGAACAGGGACTTCAGGCTGCTGGCCTGCGCGGTCTTTTCCGTGGGGGTCTTTTTTGGGGTTCAGCTGACGCTGTTTAACAATTTTATCGTGGAGCGGATGGGAATCGAGCCCCACGAGCTGGGGTACGTGGAGGCGCTGCGGGAGGTGCCGGGGTTTTTGAACGCCCTGTTTATTGCGCTGATGATCCGGCTGGCGCCTCCCCTGGTGGCCGGGGTGTCCCTGGTTGTGATGGGGCTGGGGATTGCAGCGTATGCCGGGGTGACAACGGTGTTTGCCCTGGCGCTTTATTCGGTGTTCTGGAGCATCGGGTTCCACTGCTGGATCCCCTTAGAGCAGGCCATGGGACTGGCGTATTCCCCGGAGGGAAAAAAAGGGAGGTGGCTGGGGCAGCTCCGAAGCGTGCAGAGCGCGGCGTGGTTGCTGACGATCGGGATCTGTATTCTGAGCTTTCACCTGCTCCGCTATGAGGGGCTTTTTGTGGTGGCCGGAATCGCGTCCGTCCTGGGCGGCGTGGCGGTGATGTTTGCATCCCGAAAGCACTCCCGGGTGCGTGAGAAGGGGCTGGTGTTCAAGCGGCGCTACGGGCTTTACTATGCGATCCATTTTCTCCAGGGCTGCCGGAGGCAGATGTTTCTTACGTTTGCGATCTTTGCGCTGGTGAAGGTGCACGGGATGCCGGTTGGGACGACGATGGCCCTGGTGCTGGTCAACCAGGTCCTGGTTACGGCGATTGCGCCGCTGATGGGGCGGATGGTGGACCGGTACGGGGAGCGGCCGATGCTGAGTGCGAGCTACCTGGGTCTGATGTTCGTGTTTTTCGGGTACGCGGTGATCCTGCACCGGCCCACGCTCTACGTGCTCTACTGCGTTGACAATCTGCTTTTCGTTGGAGACATTGCGCTGACGACCTACCTCCACAAGATTGCGCCGGAGGAAGACCTGAAGCCGACGCTTTCGATGGGGGTGACGATGAACCATTTCGCGGCCGTGGCCGCGCCCCTGATCGGCGGGCTGGCGTGGCACTACTTCGGGTACCAGGTGATTTTTTTCAGCGGGTCCGTACTGGCGTTGATTTCCCTGGTGGTGAGCCAGTGGGTGGACCCGGAGGGCCTGTTGCGCAAAGAGAAAGAGGCGGTGTTGACGGACGGGGTGCCGGCGGCGGGACCTGCTTCGTGAGCCGTTTTTCAAACCACTCAACGTTATGGAGGGCAACGATGCCCAGCAAAGGTTGCCGGGAATTTCTGGACCATGTGAACGATCTGTTGGAGAAAATCGTGCGGGAGAGTTCCGGCCAGATAGAAGAGGCTGCTCAGGCGCTGGTTGAGGCCATCAGGCGGGATGCGATTATCCACGTTGCCGGGGCGGGAGGACATTCCCAGATTCCCGCGATGGAGATGTTCTACCGGGCGGGCGGTCTGGCAAATGCGAGTATTGTGTTCGGACCGGGGCTGGGGTTGTTCGACGGGAAGCCCTGCCTGGAACGGGTGGCGGGGATGGGGGGCGCAACCATGGCCTACCACGATGTGCGGCCGGAGGATGTGGTGATTGTGTGCAATTATTACGGGATGAACGCGGCAACCATCGATATGGCCCTGGCGGCCAAAAAGCGGGCGGCAGTGGTGGTCGGCGTCACCAGCAAGGCCTTCAGCGAGAATACCCCTGAGGATTTCGTGGCCAGGCATCCCAGCCGGAAGAATCTTGGGGAGGTGGTGGATATCGTGATTGACACGCATACGTCCGCAGACGAACAGGTTGTTACGGTGCCGGGGGTTTCGCAGCCGGTGGGGGTCGCGTCGACTATGACGTCCTGTTTGATCGTACAGCTGCTGGTGATCCGGGTTGTGGAACTTTGCGCCGAGGAAAATATCGATCCTCCCGTGTGGATGTGTACAAATATTCCGGGGGGCGACGAGACGAATGACCGATGGTTGAAGAAGTACATTCCAAGAATGCGGCACCTGTATCCCGAGGGAGAAGAATACGTCGGGATATAAGAAGTTGATCAGAAAAGGAGGTCCGGGATGGAGTATCGGACACTGGGGAGTACGGGGATTGAGGTCTCGGAGATTGGACTGGGGTGCTGGCCCATTGGCGGGGCGTCGTTTCGGGGGGGGAGCCCGACCGGCTGGGCAGGCGCGGATATTTTGGCGTCGGTGGAGACGGTGCGGCGGGCGTGGGATCTGGGGGTGACGTTTTACGATACGGCTGATGCGTACGGGCGGGGGAAGAGCGAGGTGCTGGTGGGGATGGGGCTGTACGAGCACAAGGCGGCGGCGGTGATCAATACCAAGGTCGGGAACAGCCTGGCCGCTCCGGGACAGGATTTTTCAGAGCCGTACATCCGGGGGGCGCTGGACGCGAGTCTGACCCGCCTGGAGCGGGACTATGTGGATCTCTATCAGTTGCACGGCCCCCCCCTGGAGCTGATGACGGACGAGTTGTTCGGGTTGATGGACGCGTTGAAGGCTTCGGGGAAGATCCGCACCTGGGGGGTATCGATCAACCCGGTGGAGTCGTCGGACCGGGTGGTGGAGGAGGGGATGCGGGCGATGGAGGGAGGCGCGACGTCGATTCAGCTGGTCTACAATATCCTGCAGCAGAAGGAGGGGGATGCACTTTTCCCCTCCGCCCTGGAGAAGAGGGTGGGGATTATCGTCCGGGTGCCGCTGGCTTCGGGCTGGCTGACGGGGAAGTACAACGCGGAGACGGTGTTCTCCAGGGACGACCTGCGGAGCCTGCGGTTTCCACCGGAAAAGGTGAAGCAGACGGCCGAGATGGTGGCGCAGCTCGATTTTCTCCTGGAAGAGGCGGACTCGCTGGCCGGGGCGGCGCTGAGGTTCGTGCTGGCGCAGCCCGCGGTGTCAACGGTGATCCCGGGGGCCAGGACACCTGCGCAGGTGGCGGAGAATGTGAAGGCGTCCGGAAAGCCGCTGTCGGAGGAGGCAATGCATCGGGTTCGAGCGTTGTTCGAATGAAGCGGCTGCCCGCCTACCCACTTTCGGTGGGTATGTCGGCCGTCGAGGGGCTCGCCGTGGCGACGGTCATCACAACGAGCCTCGTCTATCAGGTCGAGACCGTCGGCCTCAACGCGCTCCAGCTTGTGCTGGTCGGAACCGTCCTGGAAGCAACCGTCTTTGCCTTTGAGATTCCCACCGGCGTCGTCGCCGATGTGTACAGCCGCCGCCTCTCGGTGGTTATCGGACTGGCGCTTACAGGCGCCGGTTTCCTCCTTGCGGGGTGCATCCCGCTCTTTGGCGCCCTGCTCGCCGCCTCGGTCGTGGGGGGACTGGGAACGACCTTCGGCAGCGGGGCTCGAACCGCGTGGCTGGCCGATGAAATCGGCGCCAGGCGTCTGCCACAGGCGCTGATGCGGGGCTCACAGGCCAGTCTGGTCGGTGGGCTGGCGGGGGCGGCGTTATCCGTGGCGCTGGCGAGTATGGACCGCAGCCTGCCCCTTGTCGTCGGGGGCTGCATGTACCTCGGCCTGGCCCTGTTCTCGGCGTTTGCCATGACGGAGCGCGGCTTCCGGCCGCTGCCTGCCCACGAGCGCGAGACCTTCGGGACGATGGGGCGCACGTTGCTTCAGGCCCTGCGCGTGATCCGCCGGCGACGGGTGTTGATCCTCATTGTGATGACGCCGTTCCTGTTTGGCGCGTCGAGCGAGGTTCCGGATCGACTGACCACGCCGTTCCTGTTGCAGACGATCACAATGCCACGGATCGGACCTCTGGACTATGTGGCGTGGTTTGGTCTCAGCAGCTACGTATCACTGGGACTGGGGTTCGCATTGCTGGAAGTCGTCAGGCGGACCGTGGATACATCCAGCGACCGCGCAGTAGCGGGGACGCTGGTGGTCCTGCAGGGCCTCTACGTCGGCAGCCTGGTGGCCTTTGGCCTGGCGGCGGGGTTTCCATTCGCCATGGCGATGTTCTGGGCTCGCGGGCCGTTGCGACGCGCCAGTGGTCCGTTGCTGAGCGCCTGGCAGAACCGCTTTGTGCCCTCGCGCGTTCGGGCTACGGTCCTGTCCTTCGGGGGACAGATGGATGCGGTCGGCCAGGTGATCGGCGGACCTCTCCTGGGTGCAATCGCGCTCGGATTGTCATTGCGCGCCGGGTTTCTGGCGGCCGCGATCGTGCTGCTCCCGGTCGTGGTCGCCTTCGCCGTGCTGGCACGGCGGTCACCCGTAGCGTCCGCTTGAAAGCCGGGCGCACTGCGAGCGGCGAAGGCGTTCATAGAGAGGGCGTGTCAGAACCGGGAGGGAAGATGGCCATCTTGATCGCTAACGCCATATTTTCTATATTTACAGCAGGTTGAAATCGCCGATCGCCGATCTCTCAACTCAGTCGTACTTCCCGGGTTGGATATGGTATTGGAGAACCGCGATGGAGGGAAAGTCGGTGAACTGGCGAGACTACATTACCGTTGATCCGGAAATCTGCCATGGGAGAGCCTGCATCACGGGCACCCGGGTGCTGGTCACCACGATCCTCGACAACCTCGCGGCTGGATTGGGTCCGGAGGAAATCACAGCAAGCTACCCGTCGATCACCCGTGAGTCCGTCCAGGCCGCGATGTGCTATGCCGCGGAGTTGGCCAGGGAACGGGTCGTATCATTGTCCGGATAGTATCTCCATGCGATTCAAACTGGACGAGAACTTGCCGTTTGAGTTGGCTGTAGGTCTTGGTGCGCCCTGAAGTGTCCCCTCCCTGTATAGGGTTGACCCCGATAGGTGCCGATGGGCAACCAAAACGTACTTCGCGGTACCGCAGAGGACCGTCACGTATGTAAAGCTGTTGCGGTCGGTCGTTTCACAAGGATTCGACTCAAAGGCTGGATCGTTTTTTCTGGACCATAGATCGTTTAATACGAAAGGGATGGCGACGCATGATTACCAAAACATGAGCCCAAGGTATGATGCAATCTCACCCTAATATACGGTCAACTGATTGCGTAATTCGCGGTCACTGCCGAACGCGTGTCTTTGAGTTTCCAAAAGTAGATCTTGTGGCCGAAGAACATTTACGACCTGCCGTGATTGTAGAAAGGTCGGACGTGCGGGCGACAGTGGTGTCCGACTTGCCGGGATATTTTCGGCAAGGCAGTCCGTTTCGGCATTATGCAATTTGCTGTTCCCTGAGATCAAAAATCGACGACGCGCTTGCCAAGTGCGCGGCAGGTCCAACGCCAACCGGTTCCCGCTATTCGTGGTATTGGAACAGGAGAAGGCATGTAACACGCCGATGGAGGAGGGGACGTGTTTTGTCGTCGACCAGGAAATGATCATTGGTGGGCGCGCGGGCGAGGAGGCAACTATCGCGTGGCAGGTAAGCGACGCACCATGGCCTGAGGTGGACGACAACGACACCGAGTTCGTCAATATCGTTCTTGCCGCGGTCAAGATTGAACAAGACGAGACAGAAGTCATTCGTGAGGTCGCGGAAGCGTCCTGCTTCTATAACGAAAATGGCCAGGCGGTTTATCCGAGGACAGCGACGATGAGTGCGAGTCTTTCGGTTTCCTCGCCTCTGGTAGGGGCGGAGGTGAACGAGAAAGTCACTCGAATGCGGGCATTGATTGACACCTTCGAGGAGAGACGCAGAGAGGACGGTGAGAGTATCGCCAATCTCGTTGACGCGCTTCGGTTGGAAAAAATCGACAACGATCACTATCGTCGCTCGTGGTATCTGTGTTTGTTCGACGCAATTGAAGCGGTGCTCTCCGGTAGGGACAAACACGAATTTCATCAACGACATCGGGGATATAGAAAGACAATCGGGCATACGAAGCCGCATACGAAGATGGATATGGATGAATTTCGGAAGTTACAGCGCGATGCTTTGGCCGGACTCCGCAGGATTTATCTGGCAGAATGAGGGAAGGCAGGGTCGGGACACACGCTGTTCTGTTAATCGCGGATCCGGGCTAGCGGCCATCCGTTGGGTTGGACAACCCCTGTTGAGAAACAGCGATAAGAAATCGGCAGGACACGGTTCTGTTGCGGCTGGATAGGCCGATTTCTGTCCAAAATTTAGTAGATATGGCAAGAATTTATAACCAAATAGGGTCTCTGGCTCAGTTGAGTGAAACTCTAAAAGAGAATGGGATAGATGGTTTTGAGACCCTGGATGATATTCGTGCATTTCGTAATGGGTATAAAAATTCTTTGTTGGAAATTGAAGAAAAGAATGGTCGTATTTTGAAACAGGAAATTATTGATCTTGAATTGAAGTATAAAGAATTATCGTCTAAGCTTGATACCGATCTTAAAGAAAGAGAAAATCTGTTAAAAGGTGAGTTAAACGAGGGGTGTGCATAATTCAT
>JAAXHW010000109.1 GCA_012270675.1 Candidatus Latescibacterota bacterium
GGTGGGGGATGGGGCGGGACGGGTGAGCACCTGGTTTCCGGTGCGGCAGTCGGGGCGTCCCGGTTTTCAGGGATATCAAAAGATCCACGCGTTTGAGCCCCACCCGGGGGCGGTGACGGCGATCGCCCCGTCCGAGCGGGACAAACAGTTTTTGACGGGGGATGCGGCGGGCAACCTGGCGCTGCACCACATGACTTCGGAACAGACCTTCTTCCGGATGCCCGCGGGCGGGACCGGGATTTCGGCGGTGGTCTTTGCCCCCAAGGCCGACGGGTTTTTGGGATTGGACGGCGGCGGGCGGCTGGTGCACTACCGGCTGCACAATCCGCACCCGGAGGTGACGCTGGAGACGCTCTTCGGCGAGGTCTGGTACGAGGGGTATGAAGGACCGGCGCACGTGTGGCAGTCCACGGGCGGGACGGATGAATTCGAGCCGAAGCTGAGCATTGTTCCGCTGGTCTTCGGTACGGCCAAGGGGACGCTTTACGCGATGCTGTTCGCCCTGCCCTTAGCGGTTCTGGCCGCGATCTACACGTCGGAGTTCGCCCGTCCGGAGATCCGGAACGCGGTGAAGCCGACGGTGGAGTTGATGGCTTCGCTGCCCAGTGTGATCCTGGGGTTCCTGGCCGGGCTCTGGATGGCTCCCCTCCTGGAACGGGGGGTCGTGGGCGCGCTGCTCCTGTTTCCGGCCGTGCCGGCGGTGGTGGTGCTGGCCGCCTGGGTCTTTAAGCGGCTTCCCGGGCGTGCCGTGCGCTGGCTGCCCGACCAGGGGGAGATCTATCTCCTGGTCCCGGTGACGGCGCTGGCGGCCTGGCTCGCCTTTGTGCTGGGACCGGAGGTGGAGCGCGCCCTTTTCGGCGGAAATTTCCAGCGCTGGCTGATGCAGACGTCGGACACCCGCTACGATCAGCGCAACTGCCTGGTGGTGGGGTTTGCCATGGGGTTTGCGGTGGTGCCGATTATCTATACGATCTGCGAGGATGCGCTTTCAAGCGTGCCGTCCCACCTGCGGGGCGGGTCGCTTGCGCTGGGGGCCACGCCCTGGCAGACGGCGTTGCGGGTGGTGCTGCCCACGGCCAGCCCCGGGATCTTTTCAGCGGCGATGATCGGCTTTGGACGGGCGGTGGGGGAGACGATGATTGTGCTGATGGCGACGGGGAATACCCCGATTATGGACTGGAGTATTTTCAACGGGATGCGCACGCTGTCGGCAAATATTGCAGTGGAGATTCCGGAGGCTCCCCACGAGGGCACGCTCTACCGGGTGCTGTTTTTGACCGGCCTGCTGCTGGCGGGTGTGACGTTTCTGGTGAATACCGCGGCCGAGATCGTTCGGCAGCGGTTGCGGGAGAGGTACAGTCGGATATGAACAGGTTCTGGAGATCGGGTGAGCCGTTTATCTGGCTTACCGGCGGGGCGCTTGCCTTCTGTCTGTTGATGATCGCGGGCCTGGTGGGGGTGGTGGTCTACAACGGGCTCGGGTTTTTCTGGCCGCGCAATCTGGTGGTCTTCCGCCTGGCGGACGGAACGGCCACGATGGGCCAGGTGTGGGACCGGCAGGAGATCCCGACGCAGGACGGAACGGCCCGGGCCGAATATCGAACGCAGGTCAAGGTGGGCAACCGGGATGTGTACGGGGACGATTTCAGGTGGATCGACGAGGACCGGATTGAAGCGCGTGAGACCCCGCGCGATGCGGTGGTCTTTGAACGGCGCGAATGGGGGCAGATGTTCGGGTTTCTCCGGGCGGTGTACGAGGGTGAGCAGAGGCTGGCCGAGGGGCCTGAAGCCGGGTGGGCCGCCATGCGGGGGGGGCTGCGGGTGACCGGGCGGACCCTGGCGCAGATCCGGGAGATCGAGGAGGACGCCATCGGAGACCTGAACCGCCGGATCGAGCAACTCCGATTGGAGAAGCGCAGGCTGGAACTGGCCGGGCGCGGAGGGGTGGAGATCGAACGCCTGGACGAAGAGAACCGGCAGTACTGGGCACGCTACGAACGCCTGGCCCGGAAGCTGTCCCTGTTGCGTGCAGAGGGTGAGACCTACCAGGTGGAGGTCGCCCTGGTCGGCGGGGAGGTGCGGTGGGTGGCCGTGGCCGATATCGTCCGGGCCTACCGTCCCAACCGGCTCGGCACGGCAGGGAAGCTGAAGGTCTACTTCTCCCGGGTGTGGGAGTTCCTGGTGGACGAGCCGAGGGAGTCGAACACGGAGGGCGGCGTTTTCCCGGCGATCTTCGGGACGGTGATGATGGTGTTTCTGATGAGCCTGGCGGCTGTGCCCTTCGGGGTACTGGCGGCGCTTTACCTGCGGGAGTACGCCAGGCAGGGGCCGCTGGTGCGGATGGTCCGGATTGCGGTGAACAATCTGGCGGGGGTGCCTTCGATTGTGTTTGGGATGTTCGGGCTCGGTTTCTTCGTATACGGGGTGGGGGGGAGCATCGACCGGCTGTTCTATCCGGAGGCGCTGCCGGCGCCGACGTTCGGCACGGGGGGGATCTTCTGGGCGTCGCTGACCCTGGCGCTTTTGACGGTCCCGGTGATGATTGTGGCCGCAGAGGAGGCGCTGGCGGCCGTGCCCGGCGAGGTGCGGGAGGGGTCGCTGGCGCTTGGGGCGACGAAGTTTCAGACAATCTGGCGTGTGGTGCTCCCCGGCGCGTTGCCGGGCATTTTGACGGGGATGATCCTGGTGATCGCGCGCGGGGCGGGAGAGGTGGCCCCGCTGATGATTACGGGGGTGGTCAAGCTGGCGCCGTCGCTGCCGCTGGACGGGCACTGGCCGTTTTTCCACCTGGACCGGAAGTTTATGCACCTGGGGTTTCACATCTACGACGTGGGGTTCCAGTCGCCCAACGTGGAGGCGGCCCGGCCGATGGTCTATACGACCACGCTGCTGCTGATGGCGATTGTTCTGGCCCTGAATCTGACTGCGATCCTGGTCCGCGGCCGTTTGCGGAGGCGGTTTGCAAAGGTCGGGTTTTAAAGGAGTACAATGGCGATGACTGCGCAGGCGGATGCGCCGGTTGTGGAGCGGCCGATTGTGGAGGTGGAAGGCCTGAACCTGCACTACGGAGAGGCCCAGGCGCTGTTTGGCATCGACCTGCAGGTACCCGAGTACCAGGTGACGGCGCTTATCGGGCCGTCGGGGTGCGGGAAATCGACCCTGTTGCGGTGCATGAACCGGCTGAACGATCTGATCGATTCGGTCCGGATTGAGGGCAGGGTGAGGATTGCCGGGGAGGATATTTACGGGCCGGGCTACGATGTGATTTCCCTCCGGCGCCGGGTTGGGATGGTGTTCCAGAAGTCGAACCCGTTTCCGAAGTCGATCTATGAAAACGTGGTTTATGGGCTTCGGATCGCCGGGGAGAACCGGCGGTCCGTGCTGGACGAATCGGCCGAGCGGAGCTTGCGCGCGGCGGCGCTATGGGACGAGGTAAAGGAGCGGCTGGATGAGGGCGCACCGGGTCTGTCGGGCGGGCAGCAGCAGCGGTTGTGCATTGCGCGGGCCATAGCGGTGGAGCCGTCGGTGATATTGATGGATGAGCCCTGTTCGGCACTGGACCCGATCGCAACCGGGCGGATTGAAGAGACGATTGAGGAATTGAAAAAGCAGTATACGATTGTGATTGTGACACACAACCTTCAGCAGGCGTCGCGGGTATCCGATTTTACGGCGTTTTTCTACCTGGGGCGACTCGTTGAGTACGCCCGAACAGGGGAGATATTTACCAATCCCAGGTTGAAGCAGACCGAAGATTATGTGACCGGACGGTTCGGGTAAGACCGTTGGGGACCGGGGTCTGAAATCCGCAATCCGAAATCCCTGAGGAGTGGCCATGGAACGTACACTGGATCAGTACCTGGAGCACCTGAAGGGTGAATTGCTGAAGATGGGGGGCGCCGTGGAGGATTCGATTGTCCAGGCGGTACGCTCCCTGGTGGACCGGGATAACGACCTGGCGGAGGAGGTGCTGAAGGGGGGGGACCGGATCGACGACTGGGAGGTCCAGATCGAGGAGGAGTGCCTCAGGTTGCTGGCCGTGCAGCATCCCGTTGCCAGCGACCTGCGCCTGATTGCAACGGTGATGAAGATCAACTATGACCTGGAGCGGATCAACGATCAGGCGGTGAATATTGTTGAAAGGGCGCTGGTCTTAAACCGGATGCCGCTGCTGAAGCCCCTGATCGATATTCCCCGAATGGCGGAACTGGTGCAGGGGATGGTGAAGGATGCCCTGGATGCGTTTGTGAACCGGAATGTGGCGCTTGCCAACGATGTGCGTCGGCGGGACGATATTGTCGATGGGCTGAGGGACCAGATCTTTCGCGAGCTGCTGACCTATTTGCATGAAAAGCTGGAACAGGATATGATCGACCGGGCGATTCACCTGATCCTGGTCTCCAGGCACCTGGAGCGGATGGGCGACCATGCGTCGAATATTGCGGAGAACGTGGTCTACCTGGTGCAGGGACGGATCGTGCGGCACCAGAAGGACGCCCTGTGGCAGGAGGAGGCAGTAGAACGGGAGGGTGAGGGTGAGGGGTGAGATGGGGGGGAGGCGTTCTCCGGCCGCAGGCTTTTCGAAGTCTGCGGTTTTTTGTGTGGCAGTCTGCGTTTCCCGGCGTAAAACGCCTTCAAAAAGGGCTTGTTCTGGGGTTAGAAACCTGTATATTTATGTGGTTTGAATCTCCTTTTCCGGGGGAGGCGGGGTGCAGAAATGGCCGAGATCGCAACCCATACCCATGGGGCGGGCACCCGGTTTTGTGAACGGTGCGGGCATACGCTTGAGCAGAGGCCGGTTGAAGGAAAGATGTTGCCGGCCTGTCCGGCGTGCGGGTTTATCGTGTATGCGGACCCGAAGGTGGCTGCCGGGGTGATTGTGGCGCTGGACGGGCAGGTGGTGCTGCTGAAGCGGGGGATCGAGCCTTCGATTGGGAAGTGGGTGTTTCCCGGGGGATACGTGGACCGGGGGGAGCCGACGGAGGTGGCTGCGGCCCGGGAGGCCCGGGAGGAGGTGGGGCTGGAGGTGGCTGTGGAGGACCTGCTGGGGGTCTATTCCTATTTGGGGGTGCCCGTGGTGCTGATTGTCTATACGGGGCGGGTCGTGGGCGGGACGCTCCGGGGGAATGCCGAGACCCAGGAGGTGCAGACTTTTTCCCTCCCGGAGATTCCGTGGGAGGACCTGGCTTTCCGGAGTACGGCTGACGCGCTCAGGGCGTGGGTGGCACGGTGTACTTGAATCTCTGAGCTTCAGAAAGGATGAACAGGACAGATCATGTTTAAATCCATCGAGGAGGTCGAGCCGAAGTTCGCCGAGCAGGGGTACATTGCAGACCGGACGCTGGCCACAACGGTTTATCTGGCCATGTCTTTGGGGAAACCGATCTTTCTGGAGGGGGAACCCGGGGTTGGCAAGACCGAAGTGGCCAAGGTGATGGCGGAGATCCTGAAGACGGACCTGATCCGGCTGCAGTGTTACGAAGGGTTGGATGCGAATACCGCGCTTTATGAGTGGAACTACCCCAGGCAGATGCTGGAGCTGCGTCTGGAAGAGGCCCGGGGGATTGCGAAAGAGGAGATCGGACGGAATATCTTCGGCGAGGAGTTTCTGCTCAAACGTCCGCTGCTGCAGGCCATCCAGAGCGATGGGCGGACAGCGCCGGTTCTGCTGATTGACGAGGTGGACCGGTGTGACGAAGAATTCGAGGCTTTTCTCCTGGAGGTGTTGTCCGATTTTCAGATTACGATCCCGGAGATCGGCACGGTAGGCGCAAAGGAGGTCCCCTTCGTCGTTCTGACGTCCAACCGGACGCGGGAGCTGCACGACGCGTTGAAGCGGCGGTGTCTTTACCTCTGGATCGATTATCCGACGTTCGAGAAGGAGATGGATATCGTGGATTCGCGGGTGCCGGGCATCCAGGAGGAACTGGCCCGGCAGGTCTGCGGATTTATGCAGCTGATGCGTACCCGGGATTTCTACAAGCGTCCCGGCATTGCCGAGACAATCGACTGGGCGCTGGCGCTGATGGCGCTGAATATCGAAGAGCTGGACCCGCCGACGGTGGACGCAACGCTCGGGTGTATTTTAAAGTACAAGGAAGATATTGAAAATCTCCAGAAGGACGGCCTGCCTCAGGTTATCGAGAAGGCCAGGATGCTGAAGAATCGGGCTGAGAAAAGGGTATCGAGGCCGGTAGAGATTGAAGATTGAAGAATGGATGAGCAGATGGGAAGAGACCGGAGTATGGTGGGGCAGGTGGTGGCGTTTACCCGGTCGTTGCACCGGGCCGGGGTGGAGGTGAATTCGGGCAACCTGCTCGATCTGTGCCAGAGCTTCCGGTTTGTGGACGTGAGCGACCGCCGGGATTTTTACGCGGCGGCCCGGGCGACGCTGGTCTCACGCTACGACGACCTGGAGACGTTCGACCGGGTGTTTCTGGCGTTCTGGGAGGTGCCCGTTGTCCACACGCTGGAGGCGGAGCTGTCCGAGGAGGAGGGGGAAGACCCCACGCTGGACCTTCTGGACGAGTTGAATAAACAGGTGGAGACGGTGGACCGGGGGGAGGAAGACGCCAACGGGGAGGGGGAGTCGGAGGAGGTGGGTTACAGCCCTGACGAGGCGCTGCTGCAGAAGGATCTGGCCGCGATGTCGGACAAGGAGATCGAGCAGGCCAGGCGGGTGATTGCGGAGATTGTGAATATTATTGCCAACCGGCGCAGCCGGCGGCGGATGCCCGAAAAACAGGGGGAGGAAATCGATTTTCGGAGGACCTGGCGGCGCAACGCGGTCTACGGCCGGGACGGGGTGGAACTGGCCATGCGGCGGCGGCGTATCAAGAAGGCGAAGTTGATGCTGCTGTGCGATGTGAGCGGGTCGATGGACTGCTACAGCCAGTTTCTGATCCAGTTTATCTACGCGCTGAAGCGGGAGATCCGGGATGTGGAGGTGGGGGTGTTTTCCACCCGGATGACGCCGATTTCGCGGCTGCTGAAGACCAAGGGGGTGGAGGAGTCGCTGGAGGAGGTATCGGAGACGGTGCACGACTGGGCGGGGGGAACGGACATCGGGGGGTGTTTGCGGGAGTTCAACGACCGGTTTGCCCGCGATATGCTCAAGTCCAGGACGGTGATGATTGTTGTCAGCGACGGGTGGGACCGGGGAGATGCGGGGCTGATGCGGCTGGAGATGGAGCGGCTCCGGCGACGCGTACACAAGCTGGTCTGGCTCAACCCTCTCCTGGGCAGCCCGGGCTACCAGCCGCTCTGCCTGGGCATGAAGACGGCCCTGCCGTATCTGGACTATTTTTTACCCGCACACAACCTGGAGAGCTTGATCCAGCTGGCCAGGACATTGCGGTCGGTGTGGCGATAAAGTATTGCGGATTTCAGAGCAGAAGATGTTATGAAGGGGGTGTCTGGATGGCAGATGTGTTTACAGAGGCGCTGGGCCTGGTCTCGAAGGGGCAAAAGGCCGTGCTTTCCACGATCGTGGCGAGCAAGGGGTCGCTGCCGATGAGCAAGAAGGCGAA
>JAAXHW010000110.1 GCA_012270675.1 Candidatus Latescibacterota bacterium
TACTGTTTTATGCACACCCCTCATATAATTAGGAAACGAAAAGAGAGGTCATGGTGGAAATGGATCCTGAGAAGAATAACTCGCAGCTTCAAAAGATAAATGGATGAAATGCTTTATAGTGTTTTACTGAGAGTTGATTGAATGCATTCCGTCATGTTGCGGACTACGAGCGGCTGCGTCGGTTTGGTGATAGGTGCGGCGGTGATGGATACCGTGGTCTCCTTGGTTTTCCGCCGCGTCGGAATTGATCCGTCCGTGGCTTCGGGACCGCTGATCACGACGCCCAACGATGGCTTGTCCCTGCATCTCTATTTTGAGATCGCCGCCTATTATTTACTATGTTCAGTGTGACAGATCGAAAGTTGTCCAGGAGGCTCAGAGCATATGCGCTGGGTCTCTTCTCTTATTCCAGGCAGTTTCTTATGGGGTTGACGGCTTTTGCGAGGCGCATTATATTGGGCGAACTTTATGGCGTTGCTTGACCTGGGGGGTACGCTATGTATGTGCGAAAAATCTGTGAGGTGCCGTTTCTGGCGCCTCCGAATTCGCCCGGGGAACTGGTGGTCGTCGGGCGGGAGTTGCTCTACCAGTCGATGTTTTCCGGTATTCCGAACCGGCCTCCTGCGCTGGTGAGGATCGATTTTGAGCGACACGAATACCGCTCTTTCACACAGCCGGATGGACGGGGGGCGTGGCGCGTGCGGCTGCTGTCCGACAACAGGCTCTGGTTCGGGATGAATGGACCGGGACAGCTGGCCTGCTTCGACCCGGTGGAAGAACGGTTCGCAGAGGTGCCGCGTTATGAGGCGTCCGGAAAGACGTCGCACCTGACGGATGTGGTGGAAGGCCCGGATGGACGGTTGTATATGCCGAGTTTTCCTGCGGGGATGCTCGTGGCATATGATCGTAACACAGGTGAATATCAGGAGTACCCGGTTGCGGAAGAGAACCACCAGCTGTTCGGGGCCTGTGTGACGGATCAGGGTTATATCGGCGTGCTCAACGGCCTACAGCATGGGGTGTATGCCGTGCATCCGGAGACGGGGGATGTGGTGTTCCAATCTCCCCCGGACCTGGCCGGGCGTGCGGATGCCTACAGCGAGTTTCTGCGGTGTGGGGATGAGTTTCTGGTTTCGGTTGGGGGGGCGGACGGGGGGATTGAGATCTGCCGGTTTTCAGCTGGCGATCTGGCGTTTCGGGGGTCTTTTCTGGCGAGGGTGCCCGTTGTGTCGGGGCGCCGGTTTTTACAGGGGCCGGGAGGCGAGCCGTATCTGTCGGTGGACGGAGGGGCGATCTATGCCCTGGACCTGGAGGCCGGATCCGCTGAACTGGCCTATCGGGTGCCCCGGGTGCCGAGCCGGGCGGTGTATTACTTTCTGGACGGCCAGCGCATCCTGATGGCGGGGCATTCGCAGTATTACGGTGTGTACAATATCGCGGACGATCACCTCGACCTGCACCGGACCGAGGTGGAGAATCCCCCAAGCGGGATCTTTTCCATCCTGGGGTCCGGCAGGGGGGACGTTTACTGTTCCGCACACCTGGGTGTGACGCTTTCGCGCGTGCACCCTCAAACCGGCCGGACAGAGGTCCTGGGGCTTGTGCACAACGGGTCGGGCGAGGTCTATGGAAGCGCCGAGGCGAACAGAAAAATCTACAGCGTGTCTTATACCCATGCGGTTTTGACGGTGTACGATCCGGACCGGCCCTGGCGTCCGGGGCCTGACGCGGGGGACAACCCCCGCAACCTGGGGCCGCTGGGTGAGGAACAGTACCGGCCGGTGACCGGAATTTTGAACGGTCCCGGGGGAAAACTGTACGTGGGGACAATGCCCGAATACGGCAGCCGGGGCGGGGCGCTGACGGTTGTTGATCCGAATGACGATACGCAGCAGTCTTTCCGACATCTGGTTCAGGACCACTCGGTCCTGGGGCTGGCCGCCGGGCCGGAGTACGTGTACGTGGGGACGAGTGTTATTGCCGACGGGTATATCGCACAGGCGGAGGGAGATGCGTATTTTCTGGTGTTCGACCCGGACCGGGAGGGTGTTCTGTTCCAATCTGCTGTTGACGCCGCACGCAGTCTGATTACGATGGGCTGCGGATGCGGGAAGGTCTTTTTCTGGACGGACGACCACGACGGGGGGCAGCGGCTGTTTGTTTACGAGGCGGGATCGCATACGATCCGGAGGCTGGCGCATCGCCTGGAGGGTGGCAGGGTTCAGAACAGGCCGATGACGGTCGCCGCTAACCGCAGGTTGTTTTTTGTGCATGGCAACCGCATTGTCTGTCTCGATCCGGAGACGGAAACCCTGACGCAGGTCCGGCTGGATGAGGGAGAGGCTGCCGCCCCTGCTTCGGAGAGCGGTATCCCGTTTACACAGCATGTCCCCTACCTGGCCGCTTTTGAAAACGGTATTCTGTTCTCCCGGCGCAACGAACTGTGGCAGATCGTTTCTCTGTGAGGGGAAGAGGAGAGATGCCTGAGAGACAAACCATTTTGCTGTTGACGGACGGCACCGGACGGGGAGGGAGCATCGGGACCGATCTGGACCTTCTCTACCCGGGGCGAGTCAGGCGGTTGAATTTTACGCGGGAAAGATACGGGGTGCGTCTGCTCGGGCAGTACAAGCACGTGATTACGGTGGTGGGAGACGGGTGCAATCTGCGCAAGCTGGATTATGCCGCGGTGACGGCTTATGCGAAGGCGGGAGGGCAGGTGATTTCCTGTCTTTACGAGTATGCCCGCAGCCGGGGGCTTCACTTCAGCAAGACACACGTGATGGACCGCATCCGGCCGGGGATGAAGATCGAGATGGAGAAGGATGTGACCCGGGGCTACGCGGCCGGCGATACGCTCTGGTGGTACGGGACGGTATCTTCGGGCGCGACGGACGCCATGTACTCCAACCAGATGTTTCAGCGGCAGGTGATGGGGCTGGTGGAAGGCGGGGGCGTTTCCCTGCTTGGAAGTTCGACTGTGAACGGCGGGGCCGTGATGGTTGAGGAAAAGGTCGGTAAGGGGCGGATTGTGGCGATGGACCTGCTGTCGCCGAATCGGCCGTTTTACAATTCATGGGGAAGTACGAATAAGTATCTTTTTGTCGGCAACGTGATTAGCGAGGCCGTCCGGTACGGGCGACACTATCCGGAGCGGTTGTCCTACGACGGATTTGTGGATGCGATGCACGCGCTTGCAGAGCGCCATCCCGACCTGTCGGTTCAGGCGGAGGGGCCGTGCAGCGACGGGCGGCAGGTCTGGTCGTTCAATATCGGGGACGAGGCGAATCCCACGATCTATTTCGGGGCGGCGATCCATGGATGGGAATGGGAAAATGCGTTCGGGCTGATGCGGCTTGCGGAGGTGCTGTGCGAAAACCCGGGGGTGGAGCGTATGAATACCCGGAAATTGCACTTCAAAATCGTGCCGATTCAGAATCCCTGGGGGTACGACCATTTCACGCGGCAGAATGGGAACGGCGTGGACCTCAACCGGAATTTCGACTGCCACTGGAGGCAGTTCCAGGAGACCCAGGATGTGGGCATGCCGTGGGATTATAACTATAAGGGCACCCGCCCGGCGTCCGAGCGGGAGGTGCAGATCGTTCAGGGAATCATTGACCGCCACCGCCCTGTGTGTGTGATCGATTACCACACGGCGGACTATATTATGCTGCTGCCCCACAGGGGGGACAGGGCGCTGCTGGAGGGCATCCATCGGGATATTCGGCGCAGGTTGAAGGACCGGTACCTCACGCAGAGGCCGTACGGCGGGCCGTATCAGCAGGTGAATATGGAGCGGATTACGGATTTCGGACCGTCGGAGCCTTACTGCATCTCATATGCGGCGGAGCAGGGGACGCCGGCTGCATTTTTGATTGAGATGTCGGGCAACCGGGACGATGTGCACGCGCTGGTGATGAATACGGATACGGTGGTGGAGATCTGTCTTGCGGCGGTGAAGCAGTGTCTGAAGGTGAGCTGACCCTTTCCGAACAAAGGAGTTGCTATGAAGATCACTCAAATCGACCTCTACGAGATAGAGGTTCCACCGATTCCACCGATTGCGAAGTACTTTCCCAAGATCTACGATCTGACGGTCTGCCGGATGCAGACGGATGAGGGGATCGTGGGGCTGGGGGAGACGCAGGGGAAACCGCCGCAGTTTGAAGCGCAGGCCGCGTCTTACGAGGGACAGGATGCGCTGGCGCTGGACCCGTTTGCCCAGCCGGACCCCTTTACGTGCGCGCTGCTGGATATTGCGGGACAGGCCTTCGGCATTCCGGTCTACCGGTTTTTTGGCGAGAAGGTGCGCGACCGGGTGCCGGTTTCGTACTGGTCCTGCTCGATGGAGCCGCACGAGACGGCAGCGGAGGCGGAGGTGGGCGCGAAGCTGGGGTTTACCAACCACAAGTTGAAGGCGCGTCCGTGGAATATCGTGGAGACGGTAAGGTTGATGAAGGAGTCGGCGGGTGCCGACTACACGGTAGGCGTAGATCCGAATACGCAGTTCAAGTATCCCTCTGTTGCAGCGCGGCTGGCGGAGGAGCTGGAGCCGTTTGGGACAGTGGCCAATTTTGAAGATCCGGTGCTGAAGAACAACCTGGACTGGTACCGCCTGCTGCGGGAGAAGACGCATATTCCGATCGCACTGCACCTGAGCGCGCCCGGCGATGTGTTGAAGGCGCTGAAGGCGGAGTGCATTGATTATGTGAACCTGGCCGGGTCGGCGCAGCGGGTGAAGGTGGCGGCGGCTGTGGCGGATGCGGCGGACGTGCCCTGCTGGGTACAGATGGGGGGGCTGTGCCTGGGGGTCAAGACAGCCTATTCGGTGCATGTGCAGGCGACGATTCCAAATGCGACGCTGCCGTGCGACGAGTTGCCGTTTACGCGCGTGGCGGATGTGCTGGATGAAGGCCTGGTTCTGGAGAACGGGCATTTTGAGGTGCCTGAAAAACCGGGACTGGGGGTGACGCTGGATATGGGGGAGGTGGAGAAATATCGCATCGGGTAGAGGGAATTGAAGCGTGGGGAGGCAGGAACTGGCGTTGGGTGCAGAAAGACAGGGGGAGGTGACGTATGCTGCTGGCAGGACAGGTGATTCTGGGAGTTTACGGGATTCTGCTGATTCTGGGGGGGGTGATGGGACAGGTGAAGTCCGGGAGCACGGTTTCGCTGGCTGCCGGGGGGCTGTGCGGGCTGGCCTCGCTGGTCGCCCTGTGGGTGAGTCTGAGCGATCCGGCACAGGGGTTTCTGATTGGAGCGATGCTGGCGCTGCTGCTGACGGGGGTCTTTTTGAGCCGGTTTTTCCGGACGCGGAAATTGATGCCGGCCGGAGTGGCGCTGCTGCTGAGCGTGATCGTTGGGGTTCTGCTGGTGCTGGTTCGGCAGAAGCTGGGTGTGTCGATGTGAAGGGGGGAATGGACCGGGAGACACGGCTGTACCGTTGATCCTGACTGAGTGGACGTATCGAACGATGTCTACCGACCCCTGGGCCAGGTGGCCAGGGCGATGCCGGTGAGGATTACGGCGGCGCCGATGCAGAGCGCAATGGAAGGGACTTCGCCCAGGACGAGGTAGGCCAGGGCGGAGGAGCCGACCGGTTCGGCCAGGAGCATGAGGGCGACGAGGGAGGGGGAGACACGCTTGAGGGCGTAGTTGAAGCTGGTGTGGCCCAAAAGCTGGGGGCCCAGGGCGAGGAGGGCGAAGAGGAGGTAGGTGCGCTCGTTATAGCCGGTAAAACTGTGTCCGGCCGCGAGGGCGAGGAGCACAAGCACGGCCGCGCCGGTGGTGTTGACCACGGCGAGGTAGGGGATGAGGGCCAGCCGCTGGCGCTGTCGGCGGCCGATGAGGAGGTGCCCTGAGATGGCCATAGCCCCGGCCAGGGCGAGGAGGTCTCCGAAGAGGCCGTGCTGCCCCTGCCCCCAGTCGTTGAAGGTGACGATGGAGGCGCCCAGGAGGGAGACGACCGTGCCGATGGTCAGGCGGGCGTCGGCCGGTTCTTTCAGGATGAGCCACCCTCCCAGGCCGATGAAGATCGGGTTGGTGGTGACAAGCAGCACGGAGCTGGCTACGGAGGTGTGGGAAAGGGAGGAGATCCAGAGGGCGAAGTGAAGGCCGATGAAGATACCGCTGATGATGAGGATGAGGCGGTCGCGGCGGGAGCCGGTTCGGAGGTGTCCGGGATACCTGAAGACGGCCAGCGGGAGGACCACGCAGGCGGCGATGCCCAGGCGGTAGGTGGCAATGACGAGGGCCGGAGCGTCGCAGAGCCGGATGAGGACGGCCGCGGAGGAGGCGGCGCAGACGCCGAGGGTGAGAATGAGGTAGATCATCAGGGGTCAGGAGTCTGGAAAAATGCGCCGCACAGATGCGGAGACCGCGATTTTTATTTCTTTTGATGCCGTTTTCTGAGTTCTGCCCACCAGTCCATGAGGGCGCGGACCTGTTTTTCGTAGCCGCGGTCTGTGGGGCGGTAGTATTCGCGGCCCAGGAGGTTTTCGGGGAGGTAGTCCTGGGGGAGGTAGGCGTTTTTGTCGTTGTGATCGTAGCGGTAGTTTTTGCCGTAGTCCAGGGATTTCATGAGGTTGGTCGGGGCGTTTCGGAGATGGAGGGGGACGGGGAGGTTGGGCTGTTCGCGGACGTCTTTGATCGCCTCGCCGTAGGCGGCGTACACAGCGTTGCTTTTGGGGGCCGTGGCCAGGTAGACCGCGGCCTGGGCGATGGCGAGGTCGCCTTCGGGGCTGCCTAAGAAGTCGTAGGTTTCCCTGGCGGCCAGGCAGATGGCGAGGGCGCGGGGGTCGGCGTTGCCGATGTCTTCGGAGGCAAAGCGGACCAGGCGCCGGAGGATGTAGTGGGGGTGTTCACCGGATTCCACCATGCGGGCCAGCCAGTAGAGGGATGCGTGGGGATCGCTGCCCCGGAGGCTTTTGTGTAAGGCGGAGATGAGGTTGTAGTGTTCTTCACCGCTTTTGTCGTAGAGGAGGGCCTTGCTGCCCAGAACGTTTTTGACGGTGTCGGCCGTGAGACGGCCTCCGACCTCTACGGCCGCGGCGGCCATTTCGAGGGTGTTGAGCGCCCGGCGAGCGTCGCTTTCGGCGGTTTTTGCAATCAGGTCGAGGGCGTCGGAATCGGCCTTCAGGGGGGCCAGGCCGCGTTCGACGTCGGAGAGGGCGGCGTCCAGGACGTCCCGGATGGCGGCCTCGTCCAGGGGGTTGAGGACAAAGACCTGCGCCCGGGAGAGGAGGGCGGCGTTGACCTCAAAGGAGGGGTTTTCGGTGGTGGCGCCAATGAGGATAATCGTGCCATTCTCCACATGGGGAAGAAAGGCGTCCTGCTGGGCCCTGTTGAAGCGGTGGATTTCGTCCACAAAGAGGATGGTGCACCGCCCCAGACGGCGTTCCTGTTGCGCCCGGGCGACGATTTCACGAATGTCCTTGACGCCGGAGGTAACCGCGCTGAAGGCGACGAACAGGCTCCTGGTGGCGTCGGCGATGAGGCGCGCGAGGGTGGTCTTGCCCGAGCCGGGTGGCCCCCAGAGGATGAGGGAGGGAACCTGGTCGCCCTCGATGAGCCCGCGCAGGGAGGCGCCGGGCGCAACGAGGTGGTCCTGCCCGCGGATATCGTCCAGGGTGCGGGGGCGCATGCGGTCGGCCAGCGGGGCCTCGGGCGGCAGGGCAGCAAAGAGGTCGCCTGTGCTCATGGACCGTTCTCCGCTTTCCGGAGGGCAGTGGCCTTTTCAACTTTCGTGAGGTTCATGCCGGTCCGGGACGTGCGAGGCGCTCCCATATGGAGGACCGGGGGTGGAGCGCCCGGAGTTTTCGGGTGAGGTGCTTTTCACTGACCCGGTAGACGAAGGCTTCCTCGCCGTTGATGAGGACGACGGGGATGCGCTCTTTGTGGCGTTCAAAGAGGTCGGGGTGGGTCGTGATGTCGACCGTTTCCAGGGCGAAGGACACGCGCTTTCGGACGTTCGCGATTCGTGCTTTGGCGATGTCGCAGAGGTGGCAGTCCGGTTTGGAGTAGAGGGTGACGCGGGGGAGGGGAGGCGCTTTGGACATGGCCTGGGTCAACCGTTCTTTTGCGAAAAAGAAGGGCTAAGACAGCAAGGGTGCAAACGGCTTCTGAAAAGGTAAGATAGAAGGGGGGAACGGTCAAGCAGAAAGGGGAGGGTCGGGGAGGGCATTCCCCTGTCCGGGGAAGAAGTGTCGTTATTTTTTTGAGGGACCAATCGAAAAAATGGATAACCGGATGACAGCAACGGAGGTCCGGGCGCTGTACGGATGGGCGAAGATCGACCCTGACGGTCCGGTGGTCGCCGGGTCAACCGGGACGTGGCGGATCACCTACCACGCCGGACGTTACGGGGTGGACGATGGCGGCGTGCTCAAGATCGCATGGCGGGATGTAAGCGATTGGGAGGCACCCCAGTTTACCGATCCGGGTGCGCCGGGATACGCGACGGTGTGCACGTCCGGTCCGGCGTCGCTGCGGCCGACATTTGAGAAACAGCGCTTCGTGCGACCCTGGCGGCGCTGCGTGACGATCGACGTGTTCGACGATTCGCTCCTGGAAGGGGACCGGGTGACACTGACCCTGGGGGAGACGTCGGGGGGAAGCCCGGGCAGCCGGGTGCAGACGTTCTGTAAGGAGGCGTTTGAGTTCCGGGTGGCGGTGGACTGGTGCGGTACGTGGGTCTACACGGTGGTGCCCTCGCCGAAGCTGGAGATCGTGAGCGGACCGCCCCACAAACTGGTGGTACCGGGGCCGTCTGAGACGGCGCCCGGGGAGGAGACGTGGGTGGGGATCAAGGCGGAAGATGTGTGGGGCAACCCCTGTACAGGCTACGACGGAGAAGTTCGGATCAATGCAGGAGGGCTTTCCGGGCTGCCGGAGGTCTACCGGTTCGGTCCGCAAGACCGGGGCGTGAACCGTTTCGAGGGGGTGGTTGCGTCGGCACCGGGGGTCTACCGGGTTCGGGCAGAGGACCGGGAGAACGGGATGGAAGCAGAGGGGAATCCGCTTGTGTGCGTGGAGACGCGGGGAGAATTCCATCCATTCTGGGGGGACCTGCACGGGCAGAGCGAGGAGACGGTGGGGACCAATCCGGTCTCTTCGTATTTCCGGTTTGCCAGGGAGTCGGCGCTGGTCGATTTTGCGGGTCATCAGGGAAACGACTTCCAGATTACGGAGGCAGTCTGGACCGAGATCAAGAAGCAGGCGAATGCTCAGTACGAGCCCGGGCGGTTTGTCGCATTCGTGGGCTACGAATGGTCTGGAAACACGCCCGTTGGGGGCGACCACAACGTTTATTATCTGGGGGAAGACGGTCCGCTGTACCGGTCGAGCCATGTGCTGATTCCGGATCAGTCTGATATCGATACCGATTGTTTACACGTGACCGACCTTTACCAGGCGCTGAAGGGCCGCCGGGACGTGCTGCTGGTGCCCCATGTAGGGGGGCGCTATGCAAATCTGACCTGGCACGATCCGGAGCTGGAGTGGGTCGTGGAGGTCTATTCCGAATGGGGAGAGTTCGAGTGGTTCCTGAGAGAGGCGCTGGAAAAGGGCTACAGGGTGGGGTTCACCGCAGGCAGCGACGACCACAAAGGCCGGCCCGGCGCGGCCTATCCCGGCAGCGGGTCGTTCGGGGTCTACGGAGGGTTGACCTGTATCTATGCGAAAGAGCTGACGCGGGAGGGGCTCTGGGAAGCGCTGAAGGCTCGCCGGTGTTACGGGACCACCGGGCAGCGCATCCTGCTGGAGGTGACGGCGGACGGACACGCGATGGGGGCCGATTACCAGGCGACCGCGTCGCCGGAAATTTCCGTAAATGTTACCGGAACGGCGCCTGTCGAGCGGGTGGATGTTTTCAGGGGCCTGGAGCAGGTCTACAGCTTTCCGGAGACGGTCGAACGGTCCGATCACAGCATCCGGGTGGCATGGTCAGGACAGCGTATCCGCGCACGGAATCGTCTGGTGCGGTGGGACGGCGGGCTGTCCATTGACCGGGGACGAATTCTCAAGGCGGAGGGGTACGCATTCGATTCGGCGTCGGAGGGGATTCAAGGGGTAACGGAGCGGTCGGTGTCATGGAAGTCGGTGACGACCGGGGATGCCGACGGCGTGATCCTGACCCTGGATGCGCCCCCGGAGACGGTGCTCCGTTTCAGGACTGACGTGGTGGATCGATCGGTTTCGCTTGCGGAGATTGCCAGGGGGCCGGTGCGGGTGGACGCCGGAGGGGTGCAGATTGCAGTGGTTTTTGAACAGATGCCCACAGGCGCAGGACGGGAAACCGCTTTCACCTTCCGTGAGCCCGGCCTGCCGTCCGGCTGCCATCCGTACTGGGTGCGCGTCGTTCAGATAGACGGCGCGAAGGCGTGGGCGAGTCCGATTTATGTGACAACATAGTGCCAGGTTAAAGTCCGGAACCGGGGGTTTATTGATCCATCAACGGCCGGAGCCGCTCGACGTAGGCCTGACAGACGGCCCGGTTGTCCATGTCCGGGTAGCTGCCGGACATGTGGGTGACAAATCCGTCGAAGCCGATCTCTTTCATTGCGCCGAAGAGGCTTTCAAAATCCACGCCCCCGGGATCGCCGGGGAGACAGGGGGTCTCGCCGGCGCTCACCTTTTTGTAATTCTGGACGCAGACGGTGAAGATCCGGTCGCCAAGCGCCCGCACGGCCTCGACGCCCCGAATCTCTGCGTTCTGGATGAGGAGGTGCGAGGCTTCGAAGTTGAGGCCGAAGTTCTCCCGGTCCACTTTCTCGAAGAGGTCCAGGCAGTGCGGCACGGTGTCGTGGAGGGTGTTGTCGTGGAGCTGGGGGCAGATCCGGACGTCCTGCCCGGCGGCGTAATCGCACAGCTTTCGGATCCAGGCGATCTCCGACGCGTTTCGGACCGAGGGCTGGACGTGGCGACAGCTGATGCGGACCGCGTCGTCCACCAGTTTGCAGTGGGCGTTATAACTGTCCTCGTCGTCGACGGCCCCGCCCATCGCAAAGGAGCAGACCATAGTGTTCTGCGTCAGGAGTTTCGCAATCCGGTCCACTTCCCGGGAGGACGTCCGCTGGTCGAGTTGCCCCGGGCGCAGGGTGATGCCGTCGTAGCCGACCGATTTTGCGAACCGGATGAATGCCTCGATGTTCAATTTGAACCGGTCGCGCGTTCCCGGCAGGGTAAACATCCGGGCGGAGAGACAGAAAATCACCGTAGGTTCTCCTTATTCTAATTGACCGAGAAGGCGATCAGCTCCACCTTTTGTACCACGTTGAAGACGCGGCCGGCCACTTCGTCCACCCTGAGGTTCGGGTTCTCGTCGTTCAGGAGGACCTGCCGCTCCCCTTGCCCCGTATGCAGGCTCACGCCGATGACGCCCACGCGCTTCTGGTTGCCCTCTCCGATTTGGGTCAGGATGTAGGCATATTTGTCGGCCGCTGTCGAGAAGCGCTGGTCGGCGACCTGGGCGTAGTTGGCGAGGGCCTCCCACCGGTCTGCGTTGGTCCACTGGTTCTGTGTGGGAGAGCCGGCGGCCTGGTTGCTGGCCTCGGCCATGGTCAGCTTCGTCCATCCGGAGACGTCGGGGGCCCTGTACTGCACCGACCAGACGGTGTTCCGTTTTTGGGGATCGAAAGCCAGGAGGTGCTGCTTGCCTCTTACCACGACGATGCCGTCTTCCCGCGTTGAAATGGCCACTGGCATGTCTCCCTTCACCCTGCCCCCTTTGGGGTCTCCCAGACCGATCTTCAGATTGAACGTCAGCTTTTCTCTGAACGCCTCCCTGGGTTTCTCCCCGCTGTGCGCGTCCAGGCCGATCAGGTGTCTGGCGTCGGCGATGAGAATCGTGCTCAGGTCCTCCCGGATGACCATGTTGGTGATGCCGTTCCTGGCCTTGTCGTATTTCCAGATGAGCTCGCCGGTGTGCTTGTCTACGGCCACCACGCCGAGGGGTTTTTTCAATGCCCACCGCTGCTTCAGGGTGTCGAAGAAATTGCCTCCCATCCGCCCGTAGATGACGTCCCCGACTGCGGCCATCTCAGCGACCACGCCCTTGAATTTCTTCTCGGATTCCCACTTGAGCTGTCCGGTGCGCTTGTCGATCGCTTTCAGTTTTCTCCTGACAGACGTGTAGATGACGTCTCCGTCGATGATGGGTTGGGCGTTCGCCCGCTTCAGGTTTTTCTCCGTGACGTCATATTGCTGCGCCCAGAGGAGCTTGCCGGTGTTGAGGTCATATTTATGCAGGCCCGCGCAGGTGAAATAGATCGCGTCCCTTTCGATCACGGGCGGATGGTGGCCGCTCAGGTCGAATTTTTTGAATTTGCCCGACCCGTCGGCTATGGCGAGACGCACCTTCTGTTTCAACTCCGACTCCCAAACGACGTTTCCGGTGGCCAGGTCCAGGGCGGTCAGGCCGAGTTCGGATTTGAGGGCGGTGTAGGGCGTCGTCAGGAGGAGGACAAGCCCCTTTGAAGGCACAGGCACGACATCCACGCCCAACCCTTTGACCCTGTCCGTTTCCCAGATGGCCTTGCCCGTTAAGACGTTGAGGGCGTAGAGCCTGGTTTTGACTTTGATCTTCCCCTCGGCCTGGCTGATTAAGAGGAAGGGCGTTCCCCTGATCTCCTCCACGTTGTGTTCGGGGGTTTTTTTGAGATCCTCCCGCTGCCAGGCGATCTGACCGGTCTCCGGGTTGAAACTGTAGATGCCGTCTTCCGTGCCCACCAGCAGCGTCCCCAGGTCCGTTACCCTGTGCCACCAGATCTCCCTGTTGAATGTGTGGGTCCAGAGTTGAGATCCGGCAAGGGGCCTGCCGGCCGGCAGGACCGAGGCGATCACCAGGCTCAGGGAAAATATCTTCAGTGTTTTCATATGCGTACATCCTCCTTGGGGACCGGCCGATTTGGAGCATCCCCGGAGGGATCCCCCCCCCGCATCGAACCTGAGGCGGCCGTACTTTTCTCCCGGTTTTTGCAAAGCGCAGAGGTTCGGGTTTTCAGCTTCGACAAGATAAAAATTTCACCACCCGCCGTCAAGAGAATCCCTGGCTTCTCAGTCCGATTGACTTTCACGGGAAGAGACGCTATATTATGAACCGCTTGTGCATGATACCGTCCATAAATGTGAAACAAAAGGTATCGGAAAGGGGGACTGAAATCTGTGTCGTTGACGTTTGACCACGGAGCTGTTGTGGGACAGCCGGAGGCAGATAGTGCAGGGGTTACTGTGCTGAAGAAGGGGGGAAATGCGGTGGACGCAGCCGTAACGGCCGCCCTGTTGGCAAGTGTGGTTGCGTCCCACGCAAGCGGGATTGGGGGGTACGGGGGGATGATGGTCGTTTATATAGGAGGCGAGGTCAGGTGCATCGATTTCAATACGGTTGCGCCCCGGGCCGCTACGCCGACGATGTATGAGGTGGCCCGTTCGGATGGGCGTTTCGGATCAGCGGTGAAAGACAGGGCCAATGCGGTCGGTTACCGGGCGGTGTCGGTGCCAGGCGTGCTGGCAGGGCTGGCCCTGGCTTTGGAGAAGTTCGGGACGTTTTCGCTGGCCGATGCGCTGGCGCCGGCAGTCCGCGCCTGCCAGAACGGGTTTCGGATTTCGGCGGCGTATGCGGACCGTGTGGCGCGTTGTGAACGGAACATCCGGATGTTTCCGGAAACCGCCCGTCTGCTTCTGGTTGACAATGCCCCTCCCAGTGCAGGGGATCGGGCCAGGAATACTTACCTGGGCAAGATGCTGGAACAGGTTGCCAGGAAAGGCGTTGAGGAATTTTACAAGGGAAGAATTGCGGACCGGATTGTGGCCCACATCCAGCAAAACGGGGGGATTCTGGCCAAAGAAGATATGGAAGCGTATCAAGCCCGGCTGGTGGAGCCGGTCCACGCAGCGTGCATGGGCTACGATCTCTACAGCGCTCCCCTCTGCAGCAGCGGGGTCAGCCTGCTGCAGATGTGCCGCATTGCCGAAGTGGCCGAGCTGGACCTCTGGGCGAGGGACGCCGCGCGGCTGGCGCATGGCATGACGGAGACGATCCGTGCGGCCTGGCTGGACCGCTACCGGCACTTTGGAGACCCCACGGCTGTGGATGTGCCGGTTGATATGGTGATGTCGGATGTGAATATCGGGGCAACAGGCCGCGAGGTGGCCGACTATGTTTCGGAGGGAAAACACGGGCAGTGCCTGCTGCGCCCCCTGTATTCGGGCGGTACCACCCATATCTCGGTCGTAGATGTAGATCGAAATATGGTGTCGCTCACGCTGACGCACGGCCCGGCTTATGGGTCGTTTGTGACCATTCCCAGAATGGGGTTGACGATGAATGCCGGGATGTCCCGTTTCGATCCGGGAGCTGGTCTGCCCAATTCGGTGGGCCCCGGCAAGGCTCCGGTGGTGAATATGTGTCCCACACTGGTTCTGAAAGGTCGGGATCCGTTTATAGCGATTGGGGCATCGGGCGGCACACGCATTCCGTCGTCCCTGTTTCAGGTTTTGACACGGCGGCTGGTGCTGGACGAAGATCTCGACTGGGCCGTATCCGCGCCCAGGGTGCACTCGGAAGGCAACAAGTGGGTGATGATGGAAGAGGAGTTTGGCGAGGCCGCCCCGGCGTATCTCCAGTCGGTGGGATATATGCTGCGCAAGGGGAGGGCGGCTGCAAATGTGCGGGCGATTGAGGTGGCGGAGTCAAGCGAACTGACCGCGACGCTCGACCCGAGGCTGAGCGGGAGAGAGAAAGGGTATTAGGATTAATGAAGACGTTTCCCTTTGGCAGCGGGCGGCCCGATCCTGGTTCGTTTCCGAACCGGGGGCTGGCCGGGGCGGCGATGCGCATCCTGCCCGAGCTGGGCGATGAACTGGCGAAATATCCCGGCAGTCTGGGGTTTGAGCCTCTGCGGCGGCTGATGTCGGAGCGGTTCGAGCGGCGGGAGGGGGCGCCTCTGCCGGTGGGTCAGGTGGCGCTGACCACGGGGTCCATGCAGGCGGTGACCCTGATGGCGCAGGCCTTTGTGGAGGCGCCTGGGGATGTGATTGTGATGGAGGAGTACTCCTATTCGGGGACCATCGACGCCTACCGGAAGGAGCGGGCCGAACTGGTGGGCATCCCGCTGGATGAGGGTGGGATGCGGATGGACGCCCTGGAGGATGCGGTGGCGGATTTGACGGCCCGGGGAAAGCGACCGAAGTTTATCTATACGCTGGCCACCTACCAGAATCCGACGGGGTCAATTATGCCGCTGGAACGACGGGAGGAGCTGCTTGCGATTGCAGGTCGGTTTGAGATCCCGGTGGTAGAGGACCACTGCTACGCCGATACGGTGTATGAAGCGTGCCACGTGCCTGCGCTCTACACCCTGGAACACCGGACGCCTGTCATCCACATCGAGTCGCTTTCCAAGATCCTGGGGCCGGGGGTGCGCATGGGCTACTTTGCGGCGCCGCAGCCGCTGTTGGACCAGATCCTGCAGTACCGGCGGGACGGGGGGACCAGTGCTTTGAGCGCTGCGGTTGTATACGAGTTCTTCCGCGAGGAGATGTGGTCCCATCTGGAGGCGATCAACGCGATTGTGAAGCAGAAGCGAGACCTGATGTTCGAGATGCTGGCGCAGTTTCCCGATGCCTTCGAATGGTTCAGCCGCCCCAAAGGGGGCCTCTTTATCTGGGTGAAGCTGCCGGATGGGACCGATACGGCAGCGTGTGAACGGCTTGCCGAATCGCGGGGGATCGACTACGCAACCGGAAAGGCTTTCCACGTTTACAGCCGGGATGTGCCCTACATACGGCTGGCGTTCGGGTTTGCCTCTTTAGACCGGATCCGGGAGGGGATTGCCCTGCTGGCCGGGTGTGTGCGGGAGACCCGGAAAGGCAGCTTGAAACGGTTGTATGGAGAGGAGAATTCGGTGTGAACGCACATCCGTCCATGCCCGGACGTCCGTCCATTCCAGGCGTGAAACACATGCTGGCCGTGGCCAGTGGAAAGGGGGGGGTGGGCAAATCGACCACGGCGGTAAATCTCTCGGTGGCTCTGGCGCAGGAGGGGGCAGAGGTCGGGCTGATGGACGGCGATATCTACGGCCCCAATGTGCCGATTATGATGGGGGTAAGGGAAAGACCCGGGATGAGCGACGAGGGAAAGATGGTTCCCCCGGAGCGGCACGGGGTGAAGGTGATCTCGCTGGGGTTGATTGCCCAGGAGGGGGTGCCGGTCATCTGGCGAGGGCCGATGCTGGCCAAGATGGTGACGCAGTTTCTGCAGGATGTGGCGTGGGCGCCTCTGGATTATCTGGTGGTGGACCTGCCTCCCGGGACCGGGGATGTGCAGCTGACCCTGACGCAGACGGCGCCCCTGGAGGGTGCGGTGATTGTGACCACCCCCCAGCCGGTGGCGCTGGAGGATGTGCGGCGGGGGGTACAGATGTTTCACACGGTCAACGTCCCGGTGCTGGGGGTTGTTGAAAACATGAGCACGTACATCTGCGGGAAGTGCAAGACGCGTACGGGGATCTTCGGACACGGCGGGGGGCGGCGGACTGCGGATCTCTACGGCATCCCCTTCCTGGGGGAGGTTCCCCTGGATTTGCAGGTACGGCGGGCTGGAGACGCGGGCACACCGATCACGGCGGCCGAACCCGGATCGGAGGTGGGGCGGACCTATCGGAGGGTGGCCAGGCGGGTCATAGAGGCGATTGAGAAGGGAGGTCCGGAATAGGGAGATCCGGAGACGGATGGACGCGCAGCATTGCTTCTCCGGGATGCAGGAGTACCGCACGTGTCTGCGGGGCAGGCGATTGTGCTCGTTCCCGGCCGGTTTGGCGCAGGATTGATCTATCCTGTTTTTTTTTTGCTCTACACCTGCGACCTCCTCCGCCCGGGCTACCGGGGAACGGCTGGTGCGGCGCCTTTTGGTGAAACCTCAGGCCGCCTTTAAGAGTCAAAATAGAAAGGCCGACGTTCAACCGAGTTCCGGAATTCGAGAAGGGGTTTTGGATGTTTATGAATGTGGTAGGGGTACGGGTGCGGGAGTCCCTCGCCGTACTGCTTCTGATTTCCATGGCGCTGACCGGCTGTGGGGAGGAGGGAGCCACAGGGGAAAAGCAGGAAGGCGCGAAGGCCGATTCGACAAAGGCCGATTCGATAAAGGCCGCGCAAAAGAAAAAGAAGGTGCCCGAGGGGGTGCCGGTGAAGGTGGCGTCTGTGGAGGCGGGGGAGATTTGCTCCTATTTGCTGTACGACGCGACAGTGGAGGCGGAGGAGACGGCGGACGTCTACACCCGGACGACGGGTCTGGTGCGGCGTGTGCTGGCAGAAGAGGGGGACCAGGTGAGGGCAGGGCAGGTCCTGGTGGAGCTGATGGACGACGATTTGAAGCTGTCCGAGGCCGATGCCAGGGTGAACTATCAGAAATTGGAGAGCCAGTTCCGCCGGAAGGAGGAGATGTTCAGCCGAAAGCTGCTTTCCAATGAGGAGTACGAGCAACAAAAATACGGTCTGGAGCAGGCCCGGATCGGATGGGAACGGGCCAAACTGGCGCTGGCCCACGCATCGGTACGGTCGCCCGTGGACGGGGTGGTTGCGGAGCGAATCGTGAAACTGGGCGATCGCATCGGGCCGAGCAACAAGCTCTATG
This sequence comes from Candidatus Latescibacterota bacterium, assembly GCA_012270675.1. GTDB lineage: Bacteria > Latescibacterota > UBA2968 > UBA2968 > JAAXHW01. Next base: position 17,633 of record JAAXHW010000110.1, read on the forward strand.
TGCTTGTGAATATGGAGCGACTGATTGCCCGGGTGCACGTGCCGGGCCGGGAGATGCGCAATCTGTCTGTGGGGCGGCCTGCGGTAATCACGACCGATTTTCTGCCCGATTCCACGTTGAGGGGGCGCGTCATGCGCGTCAGTCCGGTGGTGGACCCGGGCAGCGGGACGTTTAAGGTGACGCTGGAACTCCACAACACGGACGGTCAGCTGCGCCCCGGTATGTTCGTGAAGTCCCATATTGTGACGGAGACCCACGAGCACGCGGTGCTGGTGCCCAAACGCGCCGTGGTTTACGACGATGAGCTGCCCCACGTGTTTGTGGTGGAGGACAGCACCGCCAGCAAGGTCAAGCTTGAGGTCGGGTTTGAAGACAGCAATCACCTGGAGGTGTTGTCGGGCATCGAACGGGGAGATCTGATCGTGGTGGTGGGGCAGACCGGGTTGAAGGACCAGGCAAAGGTCCGGGTTATCGAGGGAGAGGGCCTCCAGATCCCGGCCAGGCCGGATACGACGCAGGGGAAGGACCAGGCGTCGTAGATTTCGGAATTGTGACGATTTACCTCCCATCTGTGGTTATCTATTGATCGGGTGAACCAGAAAAATGGACGACGCTCCCAAAGAGACGCCTTCCCCCTTCCCCCGGGCCGGGACGCGGGTTTCCCGGACGTTTGAGATTACGACGCGGCGGCCCGTGGCCATTATTATGGTGGTCCTGGCCGTGGCTGTTTTTGGGTATATCTCCTACCAGAAGCTCTCCCTTACGCTGATGCCCAACATCTCCTATCCGACGCTGACGGTTCGCACGGATTACCCGGATACGGCGCCGGAGGAGGTGGAGAATCTGATCTCCCGTCCCATCGAACAAACCCTGGGTGTACTGAACAACTTGGTCAGCATCACCTCCATCTCCCGGGCGGGCCTCTCGGACGTTATCCTGGAGTTTGGCTGGGACGCCAATATGAACGACGCCGTGCAGACGGTGCGCGAAAACCTGGATCGGTGGCGTCGGCCTCGGGGGGTGAACAAACCCCTGATTTTGCGTTATGATCCAACGCAGGATCCGATTATGCGCATCGGGGTCTATGGAGACGCGGACCTCTTTACGCTCCGGCGGACCGCCGAGGAGGAGATCAAACAGGAGCTGGAGGCGCTGAAGGGGGTGGCTGCGGCACGGGTGCACGGTGGGCTGGAAGAGGAGATCCGGGTGGAGATCAGCGAGCGCCAGCTTGCGCTGATGGGCCTGGGGATTGCCGGCATCAACAGGAGGCTGCAGGAGGCGAACGTGAACCTGGCGGGGGGGAGCCTGCTGGATGGGCATACGCAGTACCTGGTGCGCACGCTGAATGAGTTCCAGTCGATGGAGGAGATCGAGAACCTGGTGGTGGGGCAGAAGAACGGGGTGGAGATCCGGCTCAAGGATGTGGGGGTGGTGGCGCGCACGCACAAGGAACGGGAGATGACCACCCGCGTCAACGGCGTCGAAAGTGTGGAGATCGAGCTTTTCAAGGAGGCCGACGCCAATATTGTGGCCACAGCGCAGCGGGTGCGAGACCGGCTGTTCGGGAGGCCGGAGCAGCTGGACTATGTGGCCAGGCTGAAAGCAGGGAAGATCGAAAGGGCCAAAGCGGACGACCGGAGGGCCCAGGTGCGGCAGTTTGTGCAACTGAAGGAGATGACGAGTTTTATTGCCTTCGCCCTGCCCCCGGGCGTGGAGGTGAAGGTGCTGTCGGACCAGTCCACGTTCATCAAGCGTTCGCTGGACGAGGTCAAGCGCACGGCCATCATCGGGGGTATCCTGGCCATTTTGATCCTCTACATTTTCCTGCGCAACCCGGGTCATACCGCGATTGTGGGACTGGCCATCCCGATTTCGATTGTGGCCACCTTCGCGCCCATGAAGATTTTTGACGTCTCGCTGAATATCATGTCGCTGGGCGGCCTGGCGCTGGGGATCGGGATGCTGCTGGACAATTCGATCGTGGTGTTGGAGAGCATCTTCCGCTGCCGGGAGGAAGGCGACGATATTGTTGCGGCCGCCATACGGGGGACCGGCGAGGTGGGTGGGGCGGTGTTTGCCTCCACGTTGACCACAGTCGCGGTCTTTTTTCCGATCGTTTTTGTGGAGGGGGTGGCGGGTCAGGTCTTTGGCAGCATGTCACTGACGGTGGTCTTCTCTCTGCTGGCCTCTCTGGGCGTGGCCCTCTTTTTCATCCCCATGCTGGCGTCCCGCCGGGTTCAGCTGAGCAGGGACGCGCCCGAAGCGGAAGCGGGCGGCGGCATGGGGGGGCTGGTCCGGTCGGAGATTTTGCAATTTCGGTCGGTTGCCGCGCTGAAGGCGGTCGCGTCGGGACAGGCGGAGGGACACAGGGGATTCGTGTTTCTGCTGGGTTGGGGCCTGCTTGTGTTGCTCTGGATGCCGGGCGAATTCGTGCTGCGGGTGCTGTGGGTGCTCCTTTCCACCGTTGTCGTGGCGCTTAAAGCCGCAGCGCTGGTCGTGGGGGCTGTGCTGGTTTTTCCGATTGTCTCGCTGGTTCAGAAGGTCCGGCGGAAGGCAGGCCCCGGCCAGGTCTGGCAGGGGCTGTGCAGGTGGGCCGAAGACCGGGATCTGTTCGGGTCTGCCTTTGTGCGGTTGATCTGGGACGATCTGCTTGCGTTCACAGGCCCTGCATCGCTGGGTGGTGACCTGCCCCGGGGGATGCGCCGGGTGTGGGGGACCATGCGGCGGACGGTCCGGTGGGCGCTTCAGGAGCGGGATGCAAAGCGGATCTTGAAGGGGGCGCCGGCCCTGCTGGCCCTGGTCTTTCTGGCGCTGCTTTTCCTGCTGCAACCCCTCTATTTTCTGCTTCGATACCTGATCTTTCTGCTGCTTGTGCTGGTGGGCAAGGTCCTGGTCCTGGTCCTGATGCTGGTCCTGCTGACCGGCGTGGCCTGCCTGGCCCTGCTGGTCCTGATGGTCGTCCCCATTCTGAGGCCTCTGCTTTTCCTGTTTGAGAGGGGATTCGGCGCAGTCAGCCGGGCCTATCCCCCGGTGATCGGGTGGGCGCTGCACAACCGCTGGGCCGTGGTCTTTCTGGCGCTGGTATCGTTTGGCATCTGCTGGTTTGTCCTCCTGCCCCGGATCGGCAAGGAGCTGATTCCACAGGTGCATCAGGGGGAGTTTAACGTTGAGGTCGCCCTGTCGGTCGGCACGCCCCTGGAGCGGACCGATGAGATGGTCCGTCGGATCGAGTCCCGGATTTTGAACGAACCGGACGTGGGGGGGGTTGCAACGGTTGTGGGTGCGGACCGGATGTCGATTGTCTCCTCGGATCAGGGCGAGCATACCGCCAGGGTGACGGTTGCGCTGCGGGAAGCCGGGGGCGCAGCTGAGGAGGGCGTGCTGGCACGGGTCTGGCAGACCATAGGCCATCTGCCTGCGGAGGTCCGGGGTGGTATTATGGGCGAGAACCTGCTGGCGCAGCGGGAGGAGGACCTGCTGGCCCGGTTGCGGACGGGCCTGGACGATCTGCCGCAGGCGAAGATCGTTTTTTCCAGGCCCTCGCTGTTCAGCTTTAAGACCCCCATTGAGGTGGAGTTCCGGGGGTACGAACTGAGCGATCTGAGCCGGCTGGGGCGGGAGGCGGAGCGGGCGCTGTCGGAGATCCCCGGCCTTTACGATGTGAAGTCGAGCCTGCAGCGGGGCAGCCCCGAGGTGCAGGTTGTGTACCGGCGGGATCTGCTGGCCAAGTACGATTTGAACCTCCGTACGGTGGCCACGCTGGTCCGGGAGAAAGTACAGGGGGAGGTGGTGACCCGGTTTCGGGAGGCGGACCGGCGCATCGATGTGCTGGTGCAGGTGAACGAAGCGGACCGGGCGGGGGTGGCGGACCTGCGGCGTCTGGTGGTGAATCCGAACGGGGAGGTGCCCATCCGGCTGGCGACGGTAGCCGACATTCAGGTGCAGGAGGGCCCCAGCGAGATTCGGCGCATCGACCAGCAGCGCGCGGTGTTGATTACGGCCAATGTGAGCGGGATTGATCTGGGCACCGTGACCGGGCTGATCCAGCAGGCTCTGGAACGGATCGAGGTGCCGCAGGACGTGAGCTTTGTGATTGGCGGCCAGAACCGGGAGATGCGGACATCGCTGGATAGCTTATGGAAAGCCCTGGCACTGGCGCTTTTCCTGGTTTATATTGTGATGGCATCCCAGTTTGAGTCTTTCATCCATCCCTTTGTGATCATTTCTACGTTCCCCCTGGCGCTGGTCGGGGTGATTGTGGTGCTCAGTCTGATCGGTGCCCCGCTGAGCGTGGTGGTGTTTCTGGGGCTGATTATGCTGGCGGGCATTGTGGTGAACAACGCGATTGTAATGGTGGATTATATCAACCATCTGCGCCGGAGAGGGATGGCCAAATTCGAGGCGATCGTGCAGGCGGGGTCGGTGCGCCTGCGGCCGATTCTGATGACGACCTCAACCACCGTGCTGGGGCTGTTGCCCATGGCCCTGGGGGTGGGGGAAGGGGCTGAGGTCCGCACGCCGATGGCGATTACCGTGGTGGCCGGACTGATCAGCGCCACGCTGCTGACCCTGGTGATCATTCCAACGGTCTATTCGCTGATGGACCGGGGGGAGTGAAGGAGGCGGGACCGGATCAAAACCCGCTGCGAGGGCCGAATTTTAAAAAATGATCATTTTTCGCTTTCTTTTTTGTTCCGATTCTGTTTTTTTTTGTTATGGCTCTGCTCCTGTGTTGGCAATTGCCCGGTAACTTTTTTGGGTTTTTAACGTCTAATTTAACGGTGACCTGACATAGCCAAACCCTTCTGTTGAACAAGGAAACGATCGTATGGGACGATATCTACGGTTCATGCTGCTCTGCTCTGTTGTTGCGGCCCTTTTTCCGTCCAGGGCTGTCCTGGCCCAGGAAAAGGAGTTGCGGTTAAGCCTTTCCGAATGCATCGATATTGGTCTGAGGAACAATTCCCTGGTTGTCCAGGACCGGTACAATGTGGCGATTGCAGAAGCGGGTGTGGACGACAGCCGGAACAATTTTTTGCCGACTTCCGATTTCAGCTGGTCCATGTCCCGCAGTATCACCGGCCCCCGGGAAGGGTCGTTTATCGAGGAAGGCACCGGCCAGGTGATTACAACCCTGACAGAGAGCCGGGTTGGTGGATCACAGGGTGTAGGTTTTGGCAGTCTTAGCATTCCCGTTTACGATGCACAGCTCAATGCAAGCCTCTCGGCGAGCAAACAGAGGTTAAAGTCTGTGGAGATGGACCAGATCGCCAACCGTCAGCAGGTGGTCTTCAATGTGAAGAGGGACTATTTCAACCTCCTCCAGGCGATCAAACTGTTAGAGGTCCGGAAGGAGGAGATCCGGGTTGCCGAGGAGGACCTGCGCCGAGACAAGACGCTCTACGAGATCGGCTCGACACCAATTTCGAATGTATACAGCTCCGAGGCCAACCTGGCGGGTCTCCAGGCCGAGCTGATCCAGCGGGAAAACGATGTGGAGATCGCCCGCACCAATTTAAGCTTCTCGCTGGGTCTGGGAACGGATGTGCGTATTGTGCCCACCGAAGAGGAGTTTGAGGTTAAAGTCCCGCCGCTGACTTACGAAGAGGCGCTGGACCGGGCGCTGGAGGGACATCCCGGCCTTTTGTCGACGAAATATACAATGCTTCAGTCCCGGGAGAGTCTGAAGGGGCTCCAGCGCAGCCAGCGCTATCCAAGCGTGAGGGTAAATGGCGGTTACAACTGGACCCTGGGCAAAGGCGAGCGTTTCAGGGGGCTGGAAGACCTGTTTTTGAAGAACTACGGCTACTCTTTCAGTGTGAGGGCCAGTTTGCCTATCTTTAACATGAGAACTGAAAACAGCATCAAGCAGCAGAAGCTGAGCTACCTGAGGAGCCAGGAACAGCTCGACCAGCAGAAGCGGGAGCGGGCGCTGCTGGTCAAGCAGGCTTATCTGAGTCTGGAGCGGCTCCGCCGGCTCCTGGAAGCCAATAAAGCTTCGGTGCGCGCCCAGGAGGAGAACTTCAAGCTGGCGGAGGAACGCTACAATTTCGGCGCCGGGACGTTTTTGGAGCGGCTTCAGGCCCAGAGGGACCTGTTCCAGGCGCGCAACAATCTGGTGCAGTCGATCTACAACTACCAGATTGAATTTGCCCGACTGGAGCAGGCGATGGGCGGGTCGGTTGCGGGACCGGAAGGGGAGTGAGCCGGACTGTTCGGCCGGTGTCAACCCCGGTCTTCATATCATACGGAGGGTTCCATGAAGGGGTGTTTTCGAGTCTCTGCCATGCTGGTTGCAACAGCGCTGGTCCTTTCGGCAGCGGCGCCTGCCTGTGCAAAGAAGGGCGATATTCTCTTTTCCAAAAAGCTCTATGGGGCTCTGGGCATCGGGGCCGGTGCACTGTTTTTAAAGGAGGCTTACAGCGCCCGGAAGGATGCCGGAGACCTTTACGACCAGTACAAGGCGGCCGGGACTGCGCAGCAGGCACAGGAGCTGTACGACGAGAGCAAGCGGAAAGATACCCGGAGCGTGGTGATGCTGGGACTGGGGCTGGGCACCCTCGGCTATTCGATCCATCTGCTGCTGTCGGACAAGGAGGAGGGCCTGCCTCCGCCGAAGGTGGACGAAGGGCTGGTGAAGGTGAAAGGGGTGGCCCTGGACGTGGCGGGAGACCCGCTGGGACGCGGGGTGCGGGTGAGACTGAAGAAGGGATTTTGAGGGCACGGACCGGAGGCCTGGCGCTGGTCTCCGCCGCCCCTTCCCGGGGAAGGTGAAAAACAGAACGGCCGGTATGAAAAAGATACCGGCCGGTTTTTTTGTGTCAGATGCCGAGGAGGCGGTCTGTCGTGGATTCGGGACAGGGTCGACAATCCCGCGTTTTTTGGGCGAACTCATTGACAAATGAGCAGTTGTGTCTTATAGTCTTTTGACAGGTTGGTGATGATGTCCAGGGGATGGACAGGCAGAATGCCTTGCGCGCAAGGAGGTTTTTTTTGAGGGGAAACGCAGCAATTTCCGGTTAGAAAATTGCTGGGTTCAAAAGCCATAGGAAAATCAGTGGAGCGAACTGTGTATCTGTCTGTATCACCAAGTAGATATGCACAAGGGTCGGTGGCTGGGTTTCATGTCGGATATCCCATCTCAACTGTCGCAGACATTTCACACAAGGTCGTTGTCCATACCGTTGATGGAAATAGATCACCAACAGAAGATAGGTGATCAGTCCA
>JAAXHW010000111.1:0-12198 GCA_012270675.1 Candidatus Latescibacterota bacterium
TTGCAGCCGCGCGAAGACCGCTGGAGGTTTTAAGACAGCTTCTCATCAAGATACCGCTGTCCCAAAGCGAGGCAAGGAAAAAATGGCAGAGATCGTTCGGGTTGGGGGTGGGGGCGCGGTGGTGAGCCTGTGGCGACGGGAGGGTGGGTACGGTGAGGTGCTGAAGATCGCCGTTCCCCTGATTCTGAGCACGGGGTCGTGGAGCATCCAGCATTTTGTGGACCGGATGTTTCTGACCTGGTACAGCCGGGACGCGCTGGCGGCGGCGTCGCCGGCGGGGATGCTCTACTTCACGTTTGCCAGCTTTTTTATCGGGACAGCTTCTTATGTGAATACGTTCGTGGCCCAGTATTCGGGGGCGGGCCATTCCAGGCGGGTGGGACCTGCGGTCTGGCAGGGGATCTATTTCGGGCTGATCGCCGGTCTGTTTTTGCTGGGGCTGATCCCCGTTGCGGACCGGCTCTTTGCGTGGGTGGGGCACGCGCCGGCGGTCCGCTCGCTGGAGACGGCGTATTTCAAGATCTTATGCATCGGAGGGCCGACCATTGCGGGGGCGGCGCTGTCCGCGTTCTTCAGCGGTCGGGGGGAGACGCTGACGGTGATGTGGGTGAATTTCGCTGCGATGGCCCTGAATATCGTGCTGGATTACGCGTGGATTTTCGGGAAGTGGGGGTTCCCGCAGGGGGGCATCCGGGGGGCGGCCTGGGCAACGGTGGTGGCGCATTTTTTCTCAACGGCGCTTTTTCTGGTTCTGATGCTGCGGGCCGAGTTTCGAAAGATCTTCAATACGCTGGGGGGCTGGCGGCCGGAGGGGGACCTCTTCCGGCGGCTGCTGCGCTTCGGGGTGCCAACCGGGGTGCAGTTTATGCTTGAGATTCTGGGGTTTTCCCTGTTTATCGTGCTGGTGGGCCGGCTGGGTACGGTTGCCCTGGCGGCCACGAGTATTACCTTCAATATCAACTCCCTGGCCTTTCTGCCGATGCTCGGGATGGGTATGGCGGTTTCGACGCTGGTGGGCCGCTATTTGGGACAGGACCGGGCAGATCTGGCCGAACGAAGCACCTGGTCGGCCTTTCACCTGTGTATGGCCTATATGTGGACGATGGCGGTCGGGTACGTGGCGTTGCCCGAACTTTTTATGCGTCCTTTCACGTCTTATGCCGATCCGAAGACCTTTATGCCCGTGCAGCAGATGGGCATCGTGCTGCTGCGGTTCGTGGCGGTCTATTCCGTGTTCGATGCGATGTATATCGTGTTTGCAGGCAGTATCAAGGGGGCCGGGGATACCCGGTTCGTGATGTGGGCTTCGACCCTGCTTACTTGGGGGTTGATGGTGGTTCCGGCGTACCTGGCCTGTGTGGTCTACGAATGGGGGCTTTATGTGGCGTGGGGATTTATGGCCGCCTATATTTTTCTGTCAGGCTTTGTGTTTTTGGCACGGTTCCGGGGCGGGAAGTGGAAGTCGATGCGGGTGATCGAGACGAGGTCGGTCACTGAGGGACCGGATACGGAGACGGTTTAGGAATGGTAGACACAAGATTGAATCGAAGGTCGAAAAACGGGATACGCAGGACGCTGGTGGTGCACAACCGCTACGCGCGGCGATGGCATCAGACGCAAGCCGCGATTGACGGTGAGCAGGGGCTGCTGATTGTAACGATTGAGGAGCTTGCCGCCCGGCTTGCGGGCGGATTCCTCCGGTCCATCCGCACCGATACCCTCAAGGTCGCCGTAGCGGAGGCCGCCACCCGGCCGCTTGGAGAACTTGACAGGATCAAGAAACTGCCCGGGTTTCAACGCGCGGCAGCGGCCAGTTTGTCAAAGGCATGGAGCGCCGGTTTGACGCTGGATGAGAAAGGAAAGGCTTCGAAGGAAGAGACAGAGACAGCGCGCATTGGCGCACTGGCGACGCTTGAACGGGAAGTGCGGTCGAGGTTGCCGAAAAATCAGATCCCGCCAGGCGAACTGGTGGACGCGGCGCTCAAACGTGTCGGCCATGCCCCCTCAATTTTCGGCCGCATCGAGATCCACGGCCGAACCGAGATGTCACCGGTGTGGAGGGCGTTGTTATCGCGGATTGGCCGGCAAACGGACGTGGTCTGGGTGGCTGAAGCCCGGCAGACGCCGGATTGGCTGTCGAAATCGGGTATTGCGGTGGAGACGAGGCCGGCGTCGGAGCCCAAGGTCCGGACCGTGTCGTGCGCCAGCCCGCGCCACGAAATTCTGGAAGCCCTGCGGTGGGCCCGACAGCACCTTGCAGGAGGAGCGGTCTCCCACCAGATTGCGATCACGGCGGCATCGCCCGCGCTCTGGGATGACCACATGCTGGCCCTGGCCGACGCCGCGAATCTGCCGCTCCATTTCATTCATGGCCGGCCGGCGCTTTCAACGGCGGAAGGGCAGCTTGCCGCGGCGCTCGCCGAAGTCCTCCTGCGCGGTTTTCCCGCTCGCGCATGGTCCGTTTGGTGGCGCTCCTTCGCTCGCACTGCAAGCGCTTCAGTCCACTGGAGGGCGACTGGTGGGTGCACCTGCCGGAGGAAGCCCCATTGCTCACCGCGGACCGTTGGGAAAAGGCTGTAGCCGCGTTGGCACCGAAGAATTTCGTCGACGGTAAAGACCATCGGCCACTGCTGCAAGAGATTATCGAGGCATTGCGCCTCGGCCTGAGGGAAGCGGCAAAGATAGGCGAGGGCCTTCTCGAAGGAAGCGCACGTGACATTTGGCGCAAGGCGCTTACGGAGGGACCGCCGGCCGCGCTGGACGTGACCCTTTCCGGGCTGCGGGTGCCTGACGGGATCGAGCCCGGCGCGGCCATCGTCTGGGGGCCCGCAGCGGCGGTCGCCGCCGTCCCCCGCCCCCTTTGCTGGCTCGTGGGCCTCACCTCGCGCTCCTGGCCCCGGCGCGCCAGTGAGGACCCGCTGCTTCCCAGCCACGTCATCGCGGCGGAACGTCTGGATCCTCTGCCCGTTCACGAAGCGGACCGCCGCGACTTCAGCACCATCCGCAAGATGACGGACCGCGAGGTGGTCTGTTCGCGGGCGCGGCGCGATAGCGAGGGACGGCTCAACGGCGTTTCGCCCCTTTATCCGCAAGATGTCGACGAAGCCTACCTTGCCCAGAGCCGGGAGCCGGCGCATGCCGCAAGCGCGAGCGACCGGTTGTTGGCGAGGCCCGAGGAATTTGCCGCGCTGCCACGCGCCAGGTCCGCCATCGAGACCTGGGTGGATTGGCGCAGGAACAAGCTTACCATCCACGACGGCCTGGTAAGGGCCCATCACCCCCTGTTGCTTCGGGCCCTCGACCGTCGGCAATCCGCGAGTTCGCTGGTCAGGCTGCTCCGCGATCCCCTGGGATATCTGTGGACGTATGGATTCGGATGGCGTGCGCCTGAGGAAACGGATGAGCCGCTGACGCTTGATGCACTCGCGTTCGGCAACCTGCTGCACGACGTTCTCCAGGAAGCCGTAACCCAAATGGAAGGCGTCGCAGCCGGCGGGTTTGCCGGCGCTTCGAATGACGCGATCAGGCATGCCGTGACAGAGGCCGCGGAGACTGTTGCAAACCGATGGGTGGATACGCGCCCTGTGCCGCCTCCCGTCGTGTGGGATTGTAAGTGCGGCGAGGCAATGGAACTGGCCAGGACCGCGTTGACGCGTGCCGAAACGCCTCTGTCGGGGCAGCGCAGCTGGGCCGAAATCCCGTTCGGCGCCGACAGGCGTGCTGAAGCCCTCAGCGAAGGCGCCCGCGCCCGGCTGCCGTGGGACCCTGTGGCGCCGGTCCGCATTGCAGGCACGGCAGTATGGATTGGCGGATGCATCGACCGGCTTGACCTTGCAGGTGACCGAAGCCGCGCCCGCGTCACGGATTACAAGTCGGGCAAGCAGCCGAAATCACCGCCTCAGATCAAGGGCGGCGCGGAATTGCAACGGTGCCTTTACGCGTTCGCGGTCAAGTCGCTTATCGCCACGCAGCCGGGGGTGGAGGCGCGTTTGCTCTATCCGCGCAACAGCGATCAGGCGCTGGCCCTTGACAACACGGAAGAGACGCTTGCAAGGCTGGCGGAATACCTGAACGCGGCCACGACCCTGTTCGTCGGCGGGAAAGCGTTATCCGGTCCTTCCGCGGATGAGCGCTGGTACGATTTGTCCTTTGCGCTTCCCGGGGGCGCGAAGGAAAGCTACCTGGGGAGAAAACGGCCATTGGCAGATACGGCTCTCGCCCCACTCTCAAATCTGTGGGAGGAGGCCTGAGATGGTATACGCCGATGCCAGGGCGCGTATTGGGGCGCTGACGTGCCATGAGCGCTCCCTCCTCGTTGAGGCGGGCGCCGGCAGCGGAAAGACGGCGCTTATGGCCGGCCGCGTGGCGCTGCTCGTCGCTGCAGGTATTGCTCCGAAGCACATTGCCGCTATTACGTTCACCGAGGCGGCGGCCGCGGAGCTTCTGGAACGGATAGAGCGCATCGTGAACGATCTTGGATCCGGCGAGGTGCCTGTCGAGCTTAAAACGGCGTTGCCGACCGGTCTGAGCGATGCGCAGCGCGCCAGTCTTGAGGCAGGCGCCAGGGCGCTCGACGAATTGACCTGCACCACCATCCATGGTTTCTGCCAGAAGCTGATCGGACCGTACCCTGTGGAGACGGACCACGACCCCGGCGCTGCAATTATCGATCCGGCCGCTGCGGAACTCGCCTATCAGGACCTGATGGAGGCATGGCTTTCGGCGCGGTTCGGACGGGACCGAAGCAAAGATGGGCTGGGGCGCGTTCCACCGATTGAGAATGCCGGTACCGCAGGGGACGATTTCTTCGCGGCACTCTTGCTGAAGGGGGCCGATGACACGCTGGACCTGATCAAGGGTACGGCACAATTTCTCAAGGAACACCGGACGGCGGGGGCGGCCGCTAAAAAGGACGATCGCGCGGCCTCCGGCGATTTTGTGAAAGCCGTCGATGCATTTGCCGCCTGGTATGACAGATGCGGCGTGGTTGAACCGGACACCGCCGCCCTGATCGCGGACCTCCGGTCCGTGGCAGACAACGTGGGCGCGCTGGCTACGCATCCTGTGTCGGGCAGATGCCTCGCGGAACTGCTTTTCCATCCGCCGCCGTCTGCTTGCAAGAAAGGACAAAGGCGGTTCAAGCAGTGGCGGGCCAGGACAAAGTGGAAAGCCGCGGTGAGAGCCGTGGGAGAAAGCGCGGCGCAGGGCGAACAGCTCTACGCCGCGGGTCAAGCGCTTTATGGCGAGTGTGAACAAGCCTATGGCGACTTTTGCAACGCGCTCGGCGCCCGCGCGTTTGAACGGTTTATCGTCGAGTTTGACGCGCTCCGGGGACTGTACCGGGACTACAAGCGCAACGCCGCTCTGCTTGATTTCGACGACCTGTTGTATCTGGCCCGAGACCTCCTCCGGGACAACGAACCGGTACGCAAGGCCCTGGCAGGCCGCTATTCACACATCCTGGTCGATGAATTTCAGGACACCGATCCCCTGCAGGCCGAGATTATCTGGCGGCTGGCCGGCGAGGGCAGTCCGCAAACGCAATGGTATGAACGCGCCATTCGTCCGGGCGCGCTGTTTCTCGTAGGCGACCCGAAGCAGGCGATCTATCGGTTCCGGGGCGCGGAGGTGCAAACGTACCTTACGGCCAAGTATGCGCTTTCAAAAAGCGACCCGGCATCCGTTCTGAGTATCACGGCCAACTTCCGGTCCCGGAAACCCATCCTGAATTACGTCAATGCGCATTTCGAGAGGATGCTTGGCAAGACGCGGGGGCAGCCCGGTTTCACGGCGCTGACCGCAACACGCGATGCAGGCGATGAACCCGGTGTGGCGGCCCTTGATATTACACTGGACGACAGGCACAGGAACGCCAGAGGGAAACTGCTCAGGGATAAAGTCCGTGAGAAAGAAGCCCTGGTCGTTGCCGATACCGTGAAGAAGCTGATCGGGTCTTATCCTGTCTATGACAGGGGTGAGACGGAATCGCGGTTCGCGCGGCCCGGCGATATCGCCCTGCTCGCCCCGACCGGGACCGGTCTGTGGATCTACGAGCAGGCCCTGGAGGACAGGGACATTCCTATCGCCACGCAGGCGGGCAAGGGCTTCTTTCGACGGCAGGAAGTCCAGGATCTGATCGCGGTTGCCAGGACAATCGCGGATGCCCGCGACACGCTGGCGTTCGGCGCCTTGATCCGGGGGCCGCTGGTCGGTCTCTCCGAAGAGCAGATCGCAGACGAGGTGGAGGCGCTGCATGCCGAAGCGGACGGCGCCGGCTACCTCAACGTGAGGACCGATCCACGGCTGGTCCGCAGCGACGTGCTGCGGCATACGCTGACGGTGCTGCAAAATCTGGTACGGAAAGGCCGCCGCACAACGCCCTACCACCTGCTCGCGGAGGCGGTCGAAGAGCTTCACGTGCGTCCGATCTTGAAGGCGCGTCATCCGCGGGGCGCCGAGCGTGCGCTCGCCAATGTTGAACTCGTGCTGGAAATGGCGCGGGCTTATGCCGGGCGGGGCATCGGGGACTTTGCCCGTGCGCTCTGGCAGCGCTGGAACGATGGCGACACCCAGGTGGAAGGCCGCCCCGACGCCGCAGCAGATGCCGTTTCGATCATTACCATGCATTCGGCCAAGGGCCTGGAATGGCCCATCGTGATTCCCATCAATTCAACCACCAGGCCCGCGACACAAACACAGTTCCTTTATCGGCGACGGGACGACAGTGTCCACTTCAGGATATTCGACTTTCCAAGCCCTGAATACGAAAGGGTCAAGGTGGAAGAAAACGCGGAACTGGGATACGAACGCGTCCGTCTCTGGTACGTCGCGCTGACCCGCGCGCGGGACCTGCTGCTGCTGCCTAGGCAGAACGAGCGCATCGAAGGCGACTGGCTGAGCCTCATCGACATCGATATCGAGTCGCTGCCGCCTTTCGATACCGAACGGTTTGACGGAACGTCGGTGTCCCCGGATGTGCCCAGTTCGAATGTTCAGGACGCGGCGACCTGGAAGCGCGAGGCAAGGGTGATCGCCGCCAACCAGCGGCAGATATCCTGGCACCGGCCCAGCCGGCAGGATGACGCGGAGGAGCCCGAAGAAGCGCCGGTGGCCGTGTTTGCAAATATCGACGCGGGCCTCGAAGCCACCGATGAAGCGGCCGACGAGTTCCCTGTCCGGGGCGGGCTGGGCCGCGGCCTGATCCTGCACAAGCTGATGGAGGAGGTGCTCACCGGAGAAACGGCGGGGGACGCAGGCCCCTTACAGGCGCGCGCCGACGAGCTCATCGTCCAGCAGCAACTTGAGGGTTCCCGGGATGAGTCCAGCGCTGAAATGGCCGCCACGGTCGTGCGTACGCTGCAACTCCCGGAGATTGCGGCCCTGCGGCCGCGGCTGGTTCCTGAGTTCCGTGTCTACGCAAGCGCCATCAAAGGCGCGACGATGTCGATTACGGCGGGCATCGCCGACGCCGTCGCCATGGATGAAGATGGCCAAATCGACGTGGTGGTGGACTGGAAGAGCGACGTGGACCTCAGGGCGAAGCAGGTCGCCATGTACCGCAAACAGGTCCGCGACTATCTGAAGGCGACCGCAGCAAAAACCGGGCTTATCGTGTTCCTCGGTTCGGACCACATCGAAACGGTCGTGCCGGGAGATTAGACGGCCACTCCGCCACTGCTTGACAACCCCCCCGGGGCCTTTTATATTCCAAAATGAATCCTGCCGGCGTTTCCAGGGGACCCGGACCGCCCTGTGCAACGCACTGAGGCCGCAAGCGGCGTATCATCCACTCATCGGTTGACAGGAGGAACAGCCATGGCAAAATACCTGTTTTGTACCAAGTATACGAAGTCAGGGCTTGAGGGCTTGATCAGAGAGGGGGGCACAGGACGGCGAGAGGCTTTGAGACAAACCATCGAGGGGGTGGGCGGCACCCTGGAGGGCTTTTACTACGCATTCGGGGAGGTCGATCTTCTTCTGCTCGCGGAACTTCCCGATGAGGCGTCCGCAGCGGCTGTCTCGCTCAACATCGGCGCCGCTGGCGCGCTTGATGTGGCCGTGACGGTTTTGGTCACGCCGGAGACCATCGACGAGGCGGTAAAGAAGGGGGTGCCGTACCGGGTTCCAGGCGCCTGAAGTCCGCGGTGGTAGCGGTTGGCCCTGGCGGTCCGGGGCAGGGGCCATCGAAGCCAGCGCGACTACGGGGTCGACCACAGGATCAGGAAAGGGCGCGGCGAGAGGGACTCTGGCCAGTTGTGCGGGGAACTTCTCGCCGCTGCTGCGCCGTGTTCGTTCCACCGGGCCCTTTTCCGCTTCGCAACTCAATCATCTGAGTGCTGCTCCGACTGGTATTGGCTTCATAAAAGGTACTTTCACCAAGACCTGATTCAGGCACGAGCAATCGGTTCACAAACCCATCGCACTTTGCCGCGAAAAGCAGATCCTGTGCAGACGTACAAGCCTCTGCATGATAATCCGGAGACGCGCCGCCGCTTCGGACAGGCCGGACGCGAATGGGCGGGGCGTTTCACCTGGGACCGGATCGTCCTGCAACAGGAACGGGCCTGCGAACAGGCCATACGTAAAATATCCAAAAAACAGAGGCGCGGATGGGACTGATTCAGGCCGTTTACACGTATGCTTTAAAATTGAAAAGCGGCACGGAATACTTGGCTTTCGGAAGGCCCATCATAAAACAGTGGGTGGTCCGGTACGCATCGGAGAAGAATCGTCCCGACCCCAAAATCCTCGACATCGGCTGCGGCAAAGGAACAGACCTGGAAAACCTCCGGGCTGCCCTGAACGACAAGGCCGACATCTACGGCGTGGAAATGGACGAACCCTGCTGCGCCATCTGCCGGGAAAAGGGCATCAATGCGATCAGCCTGGACATCGAACGGGAGCCTCTGCCCTATCCAGATGGATTTTTCGACCTGATTCTCATCAACCAGGTGCTGGAACACACCAAAGAAATCTTCTTCATCCTCAGCGAGATCTCCCGAACCCTCAAAAAAGGGGGGCTCCTCATCGTGGGCCTGCCCAACCTGGCCACCTGGCACGACCGGCTCCTCCTCCTGTTGGGACAACAACCTTCAGGCCTGAAGGTTCTGGGTCCCCACATCCGGGGGATCACCCTCCCCGGCTTCAGGGCATTCATCGAATGCGAAGGGTTCTTTCGCCTTCTGGAATACCGGGGCAGCGGCTTCTATCCCTTTCCCGTTCGGCTCAGCAGGCCCCTGGCAAAACGGTTTCCCACCCTCGCCACCTCCCTCTTTTACAAAATCGAAAGGTGCGAAAAACAGGGTACCTTTATTGACGTCCTCAAAACCCGGCGTTTTCAAACGAACTATTTTATGGGTTAACCCCACTGCGGGAATATTCTGAATAAGTGTTGTACAGGAGGATATTGTATGCGTCAAACATCCGGAGATCGCCAAGCCCGGTATACGGACGGAGAAGCGGCCGAGAAGGATATGCTTGTTGCCCTGAAGAGTACCGAAGATGTAAGCCTCGACTCCGAGGAATTGATGCAGAAGGTGAAGGATATGCCCTCATACCATCACCTGGGAATAGGCCGGTCAGCGGTCTTGAGGTGCCTCGATCTGCCGGCCGAAAGCAGGGTGCTGGAATTGGGCGCGGGATGCGGGGCCATCACCCGGTACCTGGGTGAAACCTTTGCCTGCGTGGAGGCGATAGAGGAAAGCCCTATCCGCGCCGAGGTCGCTCGGGAGCGGTGTCGGGACCTTGAGAATGTGTCGGTTCTATGTGAGAATCTGAGATATGAGCGTTTTGCTCCCAACTACGATATCGCCGTAATCATTGGTGTTTTGGAGTACGCTCCGGTTTTTATCTATCCGGGAGAGGCTCCCCGAGATGCCTGTTTAAGGCTTTTGAAGCTGGCCAAAAGCGCATTGGACTCCAATGGATACCTGGTTCTGGCAATAGAGAACAGAATCGGTCTGAACTACTGGGCCGGCGCTCCGGAAAACCACACCGGAAGGCCCTACGATGGTGTTCACGAGTATCCAAACGCCGGGTCGCCGATTACGTTTACCAGAAAGGAATTGCAGAAACTTCTGGCCGATGCGGGGTTTTCGCATACGGCTTTTTATTTTTGTTTTCCTGATTACCACTACGCAAAAACCATCCTTAGCTCAACAGGAGATGAGAGGGAATATTTTCTCCACAACTGGGTGGATTTTCCTCTGGACGCTCTTTCGAATCCAAGAAAACCGACGTTCAACAAACCCCTTGCAGCCAAGGTACTGTGCGAGTCCGGGATGCTCAGGGAGTTTGCCAACGCCTTTCTGGTTGTCGCAGGCAGCCATCATGTCCCCCCCCCGGATTGGATTGCCAGGAGATACGACATGAGACGTAAGGCGTCTTTACGAATCGTCACCACGCTATACGCGCAGCCTGAACCGTTTGTTCAGAAGACATCCCCGCATTCGATAGCGAGGAACTCCTGCGATGCTTCAAGCAGCCAAGTAAAACACCAGATGGGTGATGCTGAATGGCAGCCGGGCAACTTGCTTACCTTCGAGATCGAGCGAGCCGCCCTTGGACGGAATTTCTCTGAATATGTGAAGGCCCTGATGGATAGATACCACAAAGAGCTCAAGGATCACTTTGGAACGGGAGAAAGGGATGCGGAAGGTTATCCCCTCCTGAAACCCGGGTCTGTAGATGCCGTTTTCACGAATATCATCCAGAACGAGGCGGGAGAGTGGTGTTTTATCGATGAGGAGTGGTATGCCGATTCTAAAATCTCCATCGACTTCATGCTCTACAGATGCCTCCGGTCTTGCCTGTATCGCCACGGAATCCGCGATAGTCAGGCGAGAAAGATGATCCGGTCCCTGTATCCATCGTATAACCGCAGCAGGCATAAGAAAAATCGGGCGCTCGCAGAGGCCTTTCTACGCGAAAGATTTCCGAAGCTCATCAATCCCAGGTTGCTTAAAAGGAGTCTGGTGTGGCGTATCGCCAGAAACGACATTGTCCGGTTTTATTTAGAGAAAGTCTGGTTCAGAACACCCCATCGTATTCGAGCATTTATAAGGAGTCGCCTCTGATCACTCGACAACACGTTTTCAACTATCTTCTACACCTTCGTGCAGTAAAGCCTTCCAACTGAAAACCGTGAAGGAGGAGGGAAATGGGGAACAGGTCGTCGAATAAAAAAGCGTCAAAAGGGGGATGGCCTGATCTTCACGCCTGACGATCTCTCAAATCTCACCCAAACTTTGACTGGAGACGCTTACTTTGTCTGATACCTCACCCTTGCTTGCCGTCATCGTTGTTAATACCAACACCAGGAATTGGTTAGAGCCATGTCTAAACTCACTGGAAGAACAGGAAATTTTCGAATCCCTTGAAGTCGTGGTTGTAGACAACGACTCTACGGATGGGTCTGCCGACATGGTACGGCGGAACTTCCCGGCCTGCAAACTGGTTCAACTGGACAAAAACGTCGGTTTCGGCCCGGCGAACAATATCGGTGTACAGCACAGCACGGCCCCTCTTCTCCTCTTCCTGAATCCGGACACCATCGTCTACGAAAACAGCTTACCAGCGATTTTACTCCGGTTTGAAGAACATCCCCGGTGTGGTGTCGCCGGGGGTATCATCTTCGACGGCGACGGCGAATTGGAGCGTTCCGTGGGGTCGTTTCCCTCGCTGTTCAGTATGGGGTTAGACCGTCTGCTTAGATACCTGCCGCCGGCCCGACCGATATTGGGACGACTTTCTCACCAGCACTGGGCGGGCTACGACGAGCCGTACAGCGTAAACTGGGTTACTGGAGCCTATCTGTGGATTCGTCGAGAGGTCTTTGAGGAGGTCGGGGGGTTTGACAAGCATATTTTTGTTTACTGTGAAGATGTGGATCTCTGTTATCGGGTCTGGCAGCTTGGATTCGAGTGCTGGTTTTTTCCAGAGGGGCCAATCGTCCACTACAGAGGGAAAGCCCCCATGCCGCGCCCTCGAAAGAAGATGCTGTGTGAAAACCTGCTCTATTTTGCCAACAAGCACTACCGGTCTCCCAAATTCTGGTTGACCCGATCTGTCTTCTGGATCATGTCGAGACTGTACTGAACTTTGGACAATCCCGTAAGAAGCTGTTTTTAAATTCCCGGTGCGTTCCCGAGCGCGAGCGAAAAGGTGTCGGTCCAGGCGGGAGAACCCGCCCGTATCCTC
>JAAXHW010000111.1:12227-20221 GCA_012270675.1 Candidatus Latescibacterota bacterium
GCTTTTGCAGCCGCGCGAAGACCGCTGGGGGTTTTAAGACAGCTTCTAAGGTTGAAATCCGGGGTTTTTGTGAGATAGGGAGAGGCCACCAGTGAATCCAACGGTCCATCGCGTCGGGGCGGCCACTGTGTTGTTGCTTTCGTTCGGGGTGTTTTTCAAGACGGTTGCTCCGACGGTTTCGTTCTGGGACTGCGGGGAGTTCATCGCCTGTGCCTACACCTTGGGGGTGCCGCACCCGCCGGGGGCGCCGCTCTACCTGCTGTTGGGGCGGCTTTTTACGTTTTTGCCCTTTGGAGAAGACCCGGCGTTTCCCATGAATTTGATGTCGGTGATCACCAGTGCTCTGGCAGTGATGTTCGTCTATCTGATTACGGTTCGGCTGATTCTGCTGACGCGGGAGGGAGACCCGGCGGGAGAGGGCCCGTGGCGGGACCTGCCGGTGGTTGTGGGCGGGGTGACGGCCGCGCTGATGCTGGCTTTTTCGAATACGTTCTGGTTTAATGCGGTGGAGACGGAGGTCTACGGGTTTTCGATTATGCTGATGACAATGGCGGTGTGGCTGGGGATGCGCTGGATGGTCCGTCCGGGACAGCCGGACAGCGGCCGATTGCTGTTTTTTGTCGCCTATCTGATGGGGCTGGCCGGCGGCATCCATCTGCTTTGCCTGCTGACGGCGCCGACGCTCCTGATTCTGATCTGGTTTGAAGATCGCGGTCTGCTGAAGGATCTCAAAATCTGGACGATCGCCCCGGTTCTGGTGGTGCTGGGATATTCGACCTATGCGGCCCTCTACATCCGGTCCGGACTGAATCCGATGATCGATGAGAACAACCCGGAGAACTGGGCGAATCTGGTGGGCTTTCTCATGCGGGAGCAGTACGGAAAAGAGAGCATGCTTTTGGAGATTTTTAATCGGAGGGCGCCGTTCTGGGACTACCAGCTCGGGTCCATGTATTTGAAATATTTTTTGGATCAGTTCCCGGTTCCGGGCTTTCGGTTTGTATCGGAGGTGTTCCGGAAGGCGACCGAACCGGAGGTGCTGCCGATCCGGATCTCGGTGCTTCCCTATCTTCTGGGTTTTGGAGGGATGGCGATCCACCTGCTTCGGGATTCGAGGCGGTTCCTGGCGCTGTTTGCGCTGTTTCTGCTGACGGGGGTGGGGCTTGTGGTCTATCTCAATATGCCCGATCCCCAGCCCAGGGAGCGGGACTACGTGTTTGTGGGGTCGTTCGCCGTGTTTGCGATCTGGATCGGGATGGCCGGAGAAGCTGCTATGCGGTGGCTGCGGCAACGGAGGTTGAGCGCCCTGGCGGTGCTGGCTTCGGTCGCGCTGTTGCTGATGCCGGCCGGGATGGCGGGAGCCCTTTACAAGACCCACGACCGGACCGGAAACCATATTGCCTATGACTATGCGTACAATATTCTGGCGTCGTGCGAACCGGAGGGGATTCTGTTTACAAACGGGGACAACGACACCTTTCCGCTCTGGTTTTTGCAGGAGGTGATGGGCCTGCGGAAGGACGTGCGGGTGGTCAACCTGAGCCTGCTGAATACAGGCTGGTACATCAAGCAGCTGCGGGACCTGCACCCCAGGGTACACGTTCAGTATACCGATGCGTATATCGATGGGGTGTTGACACGGCAAACCAGGGCAGCGCTGATGCGGGCGGGCCGTTTCTGGCCCCGGGACCGCGAGATCACCGCAGCGGGGATGACCTGGACGGTTCCGGCCCTTCCCCGGCGGGTGCTGCGGATTCAGGATGTGATGGTTTTGAAAATTATCGATTGGAATGCCCGGGGACGGCCGATCTATTTTGCAACAACGGTTCCTGATGAAAGCCTGCTGGGGTTGGAGGAGCACCTGGAGATGGAGGGGATGGTCTTCCGCCTGGTCAGGGAGAAGGCCAGGCCGATCCACCCGGAACGGGCCCGGCGCAACCTCTTTGAGGTCTACCGCTACCGGGGGGTGACCGACCCGGAGGTCTACCGGGACGAAACCGCGCTGAATTTGCTGGTGAACTACCAGGCGGCGTTCTTGCATTTGGCCGAGGCGCACCGCCTGGAGGGACAGGTGGAGGAGGCGCACAGGGTGTTGAAATGGTGTGAGGATTTCGCGGTTTCACCGGAGTCGTGGAAGGGATACCTGCTGCTGGGAGGGGGGATGCACCGGCTTGGGCGGACGGATGAATTTCGGAGATTGCTGGACCGGGCCCTGGCCACAGAGGCGGCCGATGAGACGGCAAAGCAGGGGGCCGCAGCAGAAATGCTGATGGGGTTCGAACAGTTTGAGGAAGCGATTGTGCTTTATACGGATATGGTCGACCGGGGGATGAACGTTCCCCTGGCGCTGTTTAACCGGGCGGTCGCCAGGCAGAGGCTGGGGCAGCTGGAGGGGGCATTGGAGGATTTGCAGGTGCTGGCAAGGCTGACGCCGCACGATGGTGAGGTGGCCAGGGCCACCGAGATGATCCGGGGTGAACTGGAGCAGCAGCGACAGCAGAATGTCGGAGGGGGACAGGAGTAGAGGGATGGAAGAAGGCCCGATGGTGTCCATCATTGTTGCGCATTATCTGGACGATATCCTCTCCGGGTGTCTTCGAGCCATTTACGAGCGCACACAGGGGGTTTCCTTTGAAGTGATTGTGGCTGACGACCAGCCCTATGACGATGGGAGCCTGGGGCGCGCCCTGCAGAAGTTCCCGGATATCCGGGTGGTGAAGACAGGCGGTGGGAACGGCACGCCCACCAGGGGAATGGCAGCAGGCTACAACCGGGGGTTGGAGGTCGCCCGCGGGCGGTATGCGATGCTGATGAACAACGATGTGGAGGTGTCCACCGGATGGCTTGGAGCCCTGGTGGCGGCAGCGGAGACGGATGAGAGGATCGGCGCGTGTCAGCCGAAGGTGCTTTCCGCCCGCGAACCGAAACGGTTCGACGATGGTGGCGCAGCGGGAGGGATGGTGGATCTGCTGGGATATCCTTTTTGTCTGGGACGGATTTTCGATACGGTGGAAGAGGATAGGGGGCAGTACGATTCCTCACGGGACCTTTTCTGGGCGCTGGGCGGGGCGGTCTTCATCCGGATGTCCTGTCTGGAAAAGACGGGACGGATGGACGAGGCCTTTTACATGCATATGGAAGAGATCGATCTGTGCTGGCGGCTGCACCTGGCCGGGTTCCGGGTTGTCTCGGTGCCCCGGTCGGTCGTTTACCATTACGGGGGATGGTCGCTTGGAACGGAGCGATTTGTGCGGGTGTATCTGAAGCAGCGAAACAATCTGGTGATGGTCCTGAAAAACTGGTCGGCCGGGCGGTTGCTCTGGATTTTTCCCCTGCGGGTGTGTCTGGAGTTGTGCACCCTGCTGGCGATTTTCAAAGGGGATTGGAAGCATCCCGCAGCAGCACTGGGGGGGCTGCTGTGGGTGTTCACACACCCGCTGAATATCCTGCGCAGGCGGTGGGAGGCACAGCGTTTCCGGACCGTTTCGGACAGGGAGGTTGCCGCGAAGATGTACAGGGGATCGGTGGTCTTTCAATATTTCGTAAAGGGGGTCCGGACGGCTGTAAAACTGCTGGACGATCCGGCGGATGGGCAGAGCGGCCCGGGGTGAAATGGTTTCTGCTTATTCTGCAGGGATGGAGGGAAACGATGGACCGGGTAAGGCTGGGCAATGAGGCGCTCTTCCAGGACCGGTTGGACCTTGTGCAGGGAAAACGGGTGGGGTTGATTACGAATCCGTCCGGGGTCGATGCTTCGCTGGTGCTCACGGCGGACCGCCTTGTAGAGGCGGACGGGATTGTGCTGGGGGCCCTGTTCGGACCGGAGCACGGGGTGTGGGGAGAGATGCCCGAGGGGGCGGCGGTATCCTCCTTTCCGGAGCGGGAGATACCGGTATACAGCCTGTATGGGGACACCCGGCGGCCGACGGAAGCGATGCTTGCCCCCCTGGATGTCATTCTTTTTGACCTCCAGGATGTGGGCGCCCGGTTCTACACGTTTATCTCCACTTTGGGCTATGCCCTGGAGGCCTGCGCAGCGGGGGGGGTGCCCTGTGTTGTTCTGGACCGCCCGAATCCGATTGGGGGAGAGGCGCTGGAGGGCAACCTCTCAGACCCGGCGTTCCGGTCTTTTGTGGGGGCCTATCCGATCCTGCTGCGCCACGGGATGACGGTGGGAGAGCTGGCCGGGTTTTTGAACGGGGAATTCAATCTGGGCGCAGACCTGAGCGTGGTTCGGATGGCGGGCTGGCAGCGGTGCATGGGGTTTTCGGAGACCGGGCTTTTCTGGGTGCCTCCATCGCCCAATATGCCCACACCGGAGACGGCCTGGGTCTATCCGGGGACGTGTCTGGTGGAGGGAACCAATGTGTCGGAGGGCCGGGGGACTGCCAGGCCCTTCGAGCAGGTGGGGGCGCCCTTTATCGCGTCTCCGGAGCTGGCTGCTGCGTTGAACGACCGGGGGTTGCCCGGTGTGCGGTTCCGGGCAACCACGTTTGTTCCGGTTGCCGGCAAGTATCGGGGTGAACGCTGCGGCGGGGTTCAGCTCCACCTTACGGATTCGAAGCGTTTTGAGGCCGTGCGAACGGGACTGGAGGTGATTGTCACGATCCGGACGCTTTATCCACACGGTTTTGCGTGGCGTACGCCGTCCAGCGGAAGGGTCTACCCTTTTGACCGCCTGATGGGCACGGATGCCGTGCGCAAGGCGATAGAGGGGGGGGCGTCTGTGGGGGAGATTGTGGATGGGTGGGAAGGGGAGATCGTGGGGTTTGGGGAGAGGCGTTGGGCGTATTTGCTTTATTAGGCCTTACAGGGTGGTTGTTTTGGCGCGAGCGGTTCGAAAAATTATCGGGCTGATGTCGGGTACGTCGGCCGACGGGGTCGATGCGGCCCTGGTGGAGGTGCAGGGGACGGGCATCGATACAAAGGTGGGCTTGCTGGGGTTTGTTTTTACGCCCTACCCGGCCGGTCTGAGGCGGGAGATTCTGGATCTGTGCGATCCGGATAAGGGACGTGTGGACCGGGTATGCCGGATGCATGGTGTTATGGGAGAGTGGTTTGCACGGGGAGCGCTGGACGTGTGCCGGGAGGCCGGCGTGCCGGTATCGGAGGTGGATCTGATCGGGTCCCACGGGCAGACGGTACACCACCTCCCCGACCCGGCCGAGGCGTTTGGGGTGCGGGTGCGCGCAACATTGCAGATCGGAGATCCATCGGTGATTGCGGAGCGGACCGGTGTGACCACCGTGGCCGATTTCCGCACCCGGGACATGGCTGCGGGGGGGCAGGGGGCCCCGCTGGTGCCGCTGGTGGACTACCTCCTGTTCCGGTCCGATGGCGCAGGGCGGGCGATGCTGAACATCGGGGGGATTGCCAATGTGACGCTGCTGCCGGCCGGCTGCGGACCGGATGAGGTGCTTGCATTTGACACCGGTCCGGGAAATATGCTTGTCGACGCCCTGGTCGACGTTTTTACCAGCGGCGCCCGGTCGTACGACGCGGATGGGGCGCTGGCGGCGTCCGGACAGGTTTCCGGGGCGCTGCTGGAACAGCTGATGCAGCATCCCTTTTTGGCCATGCCTCCGCCGAAATCGACCGGCCGCGAGGCGTTCGGCAGGCCCCTGGTTGACGAGGTCCTGGCGTGGAGGGATCGCCTCTCGGCGCCGGATTTGATTCGAACGGCAACCGCGTTTACCGCAAGGAGTGTTGGGGAGGCCCTGGGACGGTTCGTTTTTCCGCTCAGCCGGGTTGAGGAGGTGGTTGTCAGCGGCGGGGGAGCGGAGAATGCCGTGTTGATGGGGATGCTCCAGGAGGTTCTGGGTGGGAGAAAAGTGGTCCGGATCGAGACCCTGGGTGTGCCTGCCGAGGCGAAGGAGGCGGTCGCTTTCGCGGTGCTGGCCAACGAGACACTGGCCGGGCATCCGGGCAACCTGCCCCGGGTGACGGGCGCTTCGCGCCCTGCGGTGCTGGGGGTGGTCGCTCCGGGAGGCCGGTGCAGGATTTCGGTTGATCCGGAGGGCCGGTTTAGGTAATTTTTCCATAAACTGAACGAATATGACGCTTTCCAAACGATAAGCACCAGGCATATTTCGGGGAGAATCGCCATGGAACACACTGACGGAAACTCCGGGAGCGGGCAAAGGCCGCGGCACTCGTGGCGGCGTTACTGGAAGACGCCGGTCTGCTTCGGTCTCGGGTTCTGTATCCTGCAAATTCTGGTCGCGATTGTACGCTTCGGCACGATGGATTCCTGGAATCCAATGAGCTTGCTGTCTGCGATTCCAGACATCGTGTTGGGCCTGATCCTGTTCTTTCTGGCCGGGTTGCTGGTCGGGTTGCTGGCGCAATACCTCTTGAAGGGCGTTGTCGGACCCTGGCGCACATGGATACTGGTCGGGTTTGCGGTGGCCACTCCGTTTGCCGTCCTGTTCAGTCTTGTCGGAGGATTGCTCGGCCTCCATATGGTGGTCATCGGCGCTCTGGTACCCTATCTGCTCCTGGCCGGACTCCCGTTGTTGATCCTCAGATCCCTGCGGCGTTTCCGCAGCCCACCGACCTGATCAGGGTGGATGACCCGACTCCCGGGTGTTGAAACAGGTAGGGGCGGTCCTTTGGCTTGCCGACGGATATTCCCGGCCGGTGCGGGATTTGGGTTGATTCTGGGGGCCGGTTTTCGTAATTTTTATACAGTTGGCGTCAGCCCCATGAAGCGGGGGACGGCTTTCCGGCTTGATTTGAAAGTGAGGAGGTTCGCTATGTTTGGCAGTATGCGCAGTGTGTTTGTGCTGGTGCTTGCGGGAGGCCTGGTGTGGAGCTGCAGCGGCGAACGTGTGATGACGCCACAGGTCACGCAGACAGGCGAACAGATTGGAGGGCCGCTGAGTAAACCGGCTGTGCGCAGGGATGTGACGCAGGCTCTGGTGGTGGCCAGGGTGCAGCAGGATGGGGTGCCTGTGAGCGGTGCAACCGTAGAACTCTCGCGTTCCGTTTCAGGACGGGCAGCGGATTATGCGTGGTCTGCCACAACCGATGAGAATGGTGAGGCGAGGGTGTATGTTTGGGCGGATGATGTGAGTGGTTATTATCAGGCGCGCGCCTTGCAGGACGGGAGCGTGCCGGGGATGTGGTCGAGTATTCCGATTAACGGCGGGTATGAGTCGATGGTTGATTTGCCCGTTGGCGGGAAGGCGCGCGTGACGGGTTCATCCGTTCTGACCTTACAAAGTGTCGTGGGGTCCTGGGTGTACGTGGGAACGGATATGGGTGAAAAGGTAAGTAAGAAGCTGGAGAATGCTCTGGTCGATTTACTGGAAATTTTTTCGAGTTTTCTTGGCCTGGATCTGGATCCAGCGGCTGTCGCCATGATCGTCCAGGAGTTCACGATCGGGATGGAGACCAGCATCAGCGATACCTTGTCATCCATCCGGCGCGTTAACGCTGACGGTTCTTTTGAAGACGACGACGGCAATACGGGGACCTGGTCCGTGAGCGGCAATCTCCTGACGATGGTGGACGCAGACGGGTTTACCATTGAGGGCACGTATTTCGTGGATGGCGACAATTTGACGCTCTTCTTTACCAGGGACCAGTACTTGCGGATTATCAGACAGGAGGATGAGGAGTGGGACGAGGAGGCCCAGGCGTTCTTTGATGCCATTATCGAGGAGGGAGACACGATCCGATTCTTCTTTAGAGCCGGATAGCGGTCCGATACAGGGCAATCCTTATAGGGGTGATCCTTGCGATCGCCCCTTTGCCCTTTGTGGACCTCCGGGGGGACCGGGTCGGCACCTCCTGGCTGTTGCCCACCGGGCAGCAGATTCAGCGGTGATCGCAGGCGAAGATTGATGATGGGAGAGATTCCATGCGGGAGGTGATCAGGAGCGTTCTCGTTCTCGTCTTGTTGGGGTTTTTCACGGTTGTAGCCGCCCAGCTTCCGCCGGAGGTTATGGCGGACAGGTACCTGCTGCGGGCAGAGCGGTTTGTTGCCGAAA
>JAAXHW010000112.1 GCA_012270675.1 Candidatus Latescibacterota bacterium
CTGGGGGTTTTAAGACAGCTTCTAAATATGAGAGGAGCGTTTATCGTGTCGATGTCGATTCTGGAGAGGCTGGCGGAAGGGGTGGTGCTGGGGGATGGTGGGTATCTGCTGGCGCTGGAGAGCCGGGGCTACGTGCAGGCGGGGCCGTTCACGCCGGAGGTGACCATCGAACATCCCAATGCGCTGCGCGCCCTTCACGAGGAGTTTCTGCACGCCGGGTCGGAAGTGCTCCAGGTGCTCACTTTTTATGCGAGTGAGAACAAGCTGGCGCAGATCGGCTATGCAGGCAAACTGGGTGAGATCAATCGCGCAGCGGTCAGGATCGCACGGGAAGCCGCCGGGGGTGAGGCGCTCGTTGCGGGCAATGTGTGCCTCACGTGGAAGTACCGGGAGGGCGATGCCGCTGCCGCCGATGCGTGTCGGCGCCTGTTCGACGCGCAGATCGGGTATCAGATGGAGGTGGGGGTCGATTTCTTTGTCGGCGAGACGTTTCTGTGGGTGGGGGAGGCCCTGGTCACGCTGGACTGTATCCGGAAGACGGGTCTGCCGGGTATGGTGACGTTGGCATTTGAGGGGCCACAGACGCGGGATGGCAACACGCCCGGAGAGGCGGCCAGAATGCTCGAAGACGCCGGGGCGGATATCGTGGGCGTCAACTGCTGGCAGGACCCGACGTATATGTTTCCCGTTGTGGAAGAGATGCGTGAAGCGGTGGACTGCTATGTTGCCGCCCAGCCGGTTGCGTACAGGTGTACGCCCGAGGCGCCCTTCTTTACCCGATCAAAGGGATTTCCGGACAGGCTGGATCCCTACCGGATTACCCGCTATGAGATGGGCGATTTTGCCAGGCGGGCGCTGGACCTGGGGGTGAATTTCATCGGGGGCTGCTGCGGATGCGAGGGCGCGTATATCCGCCAGATGGCCCGCGCGGTTGGCAAAATGCCGGTTGAAGAACGTGAGTGGGAGATTGACTACGAGCAACCCCAGTCGGCGACCGAGGCGTACGAAAGTCTGCGGGCAGGATGAGGATATGGCCTTTAAGCTGGGATACAGTACCCTGAGGTGGAAGAATCCGGACCTGGAGCCTGCGCTGGAAGCGCTGAAGGCGGCCGGCTGGGAGGGCTGGGAAGGGCGCCTGCCTCTGGACTGGCTGGGCCCGCCCGCACGGCTGCGCCGGATCTGCGAGAATACGGGTATGCCAATGGTGGTGTTCACCGCCAGCGGCTCTCCGGACAGCCGGGACCGGGAACACGTGGAGCGCAATAAGCGGCGAATGGATTACGCGGCCGAGATGGAGGTGGACTGCTTTATGTTTATGAGCGGGCGCAAGCCGGAGGGCCGGCCGGTGAATGAGGACGACCTGAGGGCCGCGGCCGAAGGCGCGGAGGCCTGGGCGGAGTATGCGGCGCAGTACGACCTGGAGGTCAGCTACCACATCCACACCAATACGCTGGTTGATTCGATCGAGGACTGGCGCTTTTACATGGACCAGCTCGACAGGGCCAAACTGTGTATTGATGTTTCGCACGCCCAGCTGTGGGGGTACGACCCGGTGGCGTCAATCCGGGATTTCCGGGAGCAGCTGAACTATGTCCACCTGCAGGACTACACGTCCACTTCGCGGGACGAGGACGGCCAGTACCTGCCCGTGTGGTGCGGTGTGGGCGAAGGGACGGACATCGATTTTCCGGGTATCGGGAAGGCGCTGGAGGAGATCGGGTTTGCACGCTGGGTCACCGCCTGCCCCGGACAGCCTGTGCCCGGTGCGGAGGACCCGTTGCGTGAGGTGGCGCACAGCAGGCGCACGTACGCGTATTTGAGGGGGATCGGGTATTAGAAGCTGTGCTGTTTTTTTATGTCCGGGATTATGCCAATATGGCAATTATATTGCATAAATAGCTGGAGGCTGCCATAATGGCATTGAATCATCTCAAAAACGTCAGGGCGACACAGGGTTCCATATATTTGCTAAGTGTAATTATATCAATTGGATATATACAAAATACACACCCGATCCCGTGGATTGGTACGAGTCTTGCTCAATCAATCGGGAGAGGACGCAAGAGGTTAACCGTTTAAAACTCTTAACGGAGGTGAAGCACGATGACACTGGTCAGATGGCAGCCGCAGACGCTCTTTGGTTTTGACAACGATTTTGATCGGTTTTTCGAGGGGTTCAGGAACAGGTGGGGGAATGGCGGCAGCAGAGCGGTCGCCTGGCACCCGTCGATGGACGTGTCGGAGACCGAGCATGCAATCGTTGTCAACGTTGATCTACCGGGCCTGAGCCGGGAAGAGATCAAGGTGAACGTGGACAGGAACGTGCTGACGATCCACGGCGAGAAGCGACACGAGTCCGGGAAGGAGGAGAAACGTTTCCTCCGGATGGAGCGGAACTACGGGAGCTTCAAGCGGTCGTTCACGCTGCCTTCGGATGTGGACACCGGGAAGATTTCGGCGGCTTACACGGATGGGGTGCTGACGCTGACCCTGCCCAGGACGGAAGAGGCCAGGCCGAAGGAGATCGAGGTTAAGGTGGCATAAACAGCTTACACACTGCTCTCCTGATCCTCTCGAAAGAGGTTCAAGAAGCGGTCTTCGTAGAGGCTGTATAGATTCCAGCGGTCCAGTTCCATTTTGAGCTGGACCGCTTTCTCTTTAGAACCTTCGGCCTGTACTTCCTGGAAGAGCCGTTCGATCATCTCCATGACAACCTGAGGTACCTGCTCCTCGGATATCTGTTCCAGGTCCCCCTCTTCGCCTTCCTCGCTTTCCAGCATACTGGCAAAGGCTTCCTGGATCTTCTCCTCGATTTCGGCCATGGTTTGATCCATCTGTTCAACCGCATCGTCCATTTCCGACGTATCGACCCGGATGCCGAGCAGGCGCTCAAAGACACGGACAATCTCCCGGGAGGCTTTGGGGTTGGGGATATTGGTCGCATACCGGGGTATGGTGGCCATCAGACAGGCGGCCTGGATGTTTCTCATGCCCGCAACCGCAAGGAAAAGCCCGTTCATGCCCGTTATCTGCCCCTCCTGCAGGACCTGAACCCCGTGGGGGACCAGGGTATCCCGCAGGGACTCCCGGTTGGCTACCCCCAGGATGCGGGCCGGTTGCCTGTGGCTGATGGGCATCGCGAACGCCGCTCCGGTAAAGATGGTGCCGACCTTCAGCTGCTGGGCAAAGTCCAGCATCCGGGTCATCAGCGCAACACCACCCGGTCCGGCGGTCTGTGTCTCGCTTTCGAAGATGATCAGTTCGGGGTGCTGGACATAGTAGAAGACCTGAGAGGGAAGGTCAGGAAGCCTGGCGATCCCGTTTTTTACCTCAACCGCATCCGGCGAGAAGTATTCGTTCATTTCGACCTCGGCAAAGGGTACGGCTTCCAGCCCCCTGCGGATGTAGTCGATTGCCCCCACGCCTACGTTCCCCATCCCGGGCCACCCTGCCAGCAGGGTCGGGGAATGGATATCGCCCGTAATATCTCGATGCATCTTGATGTTCATTGCAATCCCTTCCCCGTCCTCAAACGGGTTAGCGCTGCAAGTTCTGTACTGAATTCTGGAAGATACGAAAGATAAAAAACAAAAAATCATTCCTGTTTTCAAGTAGAATTTGGCTTCTTACGGCAGATACGGCATTCTATGGTGACAAGTTGGACAGGGCAGACCCCCATATCTGCTCCAATTTCTGGTGGATGGTGTTGGAGAATGCAAGGAGGTACGATATGGATACAAATGCGACCCCGGAGGCGGCCTATGAGGCGCTGGAGAAGTACGGGGTGGACCTGGTGGCGCAGGCGCGGCAGGGGAAGCTGGACCCGGTGATCGGGCGGGATACGGAGATCCGGCGGGTGGTGCGCATTCTGTCCCGTAAGACGAAGAACAACCCGGTGCTGATTGGAGAACCGGGGGTGGGGAAGACGGCGATTGTGGAGGGGCTGGCACAGCGGATCGTGCGGGGGGATGTGCCGGAGTGGATGGTGGAGCGGTCGGTGTTTTCCCTGGATATGGGCGCGCTGATGGCCGGAGCGAAATACCGCGGGGAGTTTGAGGAGCGGCTCAAGGCGGTGTTGAACGAGATTGTGCAGAGCAACGGCCGCATTCTGCTCTTTATCGACGAGGTACACACGATCGTGGGCGCGGGGCAGACGGAAGGGTCCACGGATGCGGGGAATATGCTCAAGCCGATGCTGGCCCGGGGGGAGTTGCACTGTATTGGGGCGACCACGCTGGATGAGTACCGGAAGTATATCGAGAAGGATGCGGCCCTGGAGCGGCGGTTTCAGCCGGTGATGGTGGACCCCCCGGGAGTGGAGGACACGATTTCGATCCTGCGGGGGCTGCGCGAGCGGTATGAGGTGCACCACGGGGTGTGCATCCAGGACAACGCCCTTGTGAGCGCGGCGGTGCTTTCCAACCGCTACGTTTCGGACCGGTTGCTGCCGGATAAGGCGATTGACCTGGTGGACGAGGCGTGTGCGATGATCCGGACGGAGATCGACTCGATGCCGGCCGAGTTGGACGAGGTGACCCGCCGGGTGATGCAGCTTGAGATCGAAGAGGCGGCGTTGCAGAAAGAGAAGGATAGGGGGAGTGGGGAGAGGCTGAAGGGCCTCCGGAAGGCGCTGGCCGATCTGAAGGCGCAGGCGGATGCGATGCGGGCGCAGTGGGAGTCGGAGAAGGGGGGGATCGAGGCGGTGCGGGCGCTCCGGGAGGAGATCGAAGGGGTGCGGCGCGAGATCGAAGATGCCGAGCGGCAGTATGATCTGAACCGGCTGGCGGAGTTGAAGCACGGCCGGCTGCCCGAACTGGAGCGTCGGCTGGAGGCCCGGGAGGGCGAAGCGCAGGGCGAGGGCCGGCTGCTGCGGGAAGAGGTGACCGGGGAGGAGATCGCCCAGATCGTGTCGCGCTGGACCGGGATTCCGGTGACGCGGCTGGTGGAAGGGGAGCGGGAGAAGTTGCTGCGTCTGGACGAGATTTTGCACCGGCGCGTGGTGGGACAGGACGAGGCCGTTGCCCTGGTGGCCGATGCGGTGATCCGGGCCCGAGCGGGGATCAAGGACCCGCGCAGGCCGATCGGTTCGTTCATTTTTCTGGGCCCATCGGGTGTGGGAAAGACCGAACTGGGCAAGGCCCTGGCCGAGGCGCTGTTCGACACCGAGGAGCATATGGTCCGCATCGATATGAGCGAATACATGGAGCGGCATACGGTCTCCCGGCTGATCGGTGCGCCCCCGGGGTACGTGGGCTACGAGGAGGGCGGACAGCTGACCGAGGCAGTGCGGCGGAAGCCCTACGCGGTGATCCTGTTCGACGAGATTGAGAAGGCCCACCACGATGTGTTCAATGCGCTGCTGCAGATCCTGGACGACGGGCGGTTGACCGACGCGCAGGGCCGGACGGTGGATTTCAAGAATGCGGTGATTATTATGACTTCCAACATCGGCTCGTCCCACCTGCTGGAGGGGATGACCGGGACCGGGGAGATCCGCAAGGAGGCCCGCCTGGCGGTGATGGCGGAGATGCGGCAGCACTTCCGGCCGGAGTTCCTCAACCGGGTGGACGATGTTGTTCTTTTCAAGTCATTGACGCAGAGTGAGATCAAAAAAATCGTTGATCTGTTAACTAAAGATCTCCGGAAGCGCCTACAGGACCGGCGGATCGACCTGGAGATTACCGATGCTGCCCGGGAATTTGTCGCACGGGAGGGCTTCGATCCGGTCTATGGGGCGCGCCCGCTGAAGCGGTTTTTGCAGCGCGAGGTGGAGACCCGCATCGGCCGGGCGCTCATTGGCGGCGATATTTTGGACGGGGCCCGGATCACGGTGGACCTGGAGCAGGGCGGGCTGGCCATCCGACACGAGAATCCGCAGCCGGAGGCATCGGTTGTAGCGGTTTAAAAGCTGCTCAGACGCTGTTTTATGCCCCTTTTTTCAGGCCGGGAAAGGGGGCATTTTTTTAAAGGCAAAGGGCCCTTGGTCTCTGGCCTTTACAAAAATCCCTTGTGCGTTCCGGCCAGAAGCGTATCTTTTTTTTGAGAAGATGCTCTGGAAAATAAGCGTCGAACGATCACTCCCTTCCCCTCGCACCAAAGCGGGGGAGCAGGGCGGGGTCTGCAAATGGTGGAATAGGATGGAGAGAATTGATTCTGTTCAGAATTTTCGTTCCCATGGTCTGCCTGGGTATTCCCCTTACCCTTTTTGGACAGGAGGCCGAGTCTCCTGTTGTTGAAGCGATTACGATTGAAGGAAATCGTGTCCTTTCCAGGGGAGATCTCAAGCTGCTGATGCATACCCGGGTGAGCCGGTGGTACACGATATTTTCGGGTGTAAAGCCCCGGCGGTTCGATTCGGCCGTGTTTCGATCCGATGTTGCGCGGATTGTTGCGCGTTATGGAGACCTGGGCTATTTTGACGCGGTTGTGGATACGGTGGTCAACCGGTACCGCCCCGGGTTTGTGCGCATCCGGCTCCGCATCGAAGAGGGAGAGCCTGTGCTGGTTTTCAGCATCCGGCTGGAGGGCCTGCCGGAAGATGTCGCGCCGGACAGCCTGCACCTCCGGGAGGCGCTGATTACCAGACCGGGTCGGCCGCTGACCCGGGTCGGACGGGAGGCGGATCTGAACCTCATTGCGGACCGGCTTCAGGACAGCGGCTACGCCTTTGCCGAGGTTGCGGCCCCCGTAACCCGGCAGGCCCGCCGGGCAGACGTGACGTTTCGGGCCAGGCCAGGGCCGAAATGCCGATTCGGACAGGTGCGGGTCGAGGGCAACCAGAGGGTTTCCAAAGGGCTGATCCGGCGGGGCCTGAGCTTTCGGGAGGGGGAGACCTACCGGAAGCGGGACCTCTTAAACAGCCGGCATCAGCTCTACCGGTCGGGGGCCTTTCGGTCGGTTTCACTGAGTCTGTCGGATACCGTCGCTCAGACAAGCCCGGTGGACGTGGACGTTCTGGTGCGCGAGCGCCCGCCCCGGAGTCTGAAGCTGGGGGTGGGATACGATACGGAGGAGCAGGTGCGCGGGGTGCTGGCCTGGCGGCACCGGAATTTCCTGGGAGGGGGCGCACGGCAACTGACCATCGAGTCCGAAGCGTCGGCCCTGGAAGCCCACGGGCAGATCGGCCTGCGGCAGCCTTACATTTTTGGGAGCAAGACCTGGCTGGACGTGGTGGGGTTTGTAGAGCAGGAACGTCCTGAGGAGGTCCGGGTGAAGCGGACAGGGGGTAGCGTGTCTTTGGAGCGGATGTTCAGAGCCACGGGCAGGCTCGTTTTTCAGGTGCGGACCGAGGTGGTGGACTTCAAGGTTGACAGCACCCGCACCAATGTTTTGATTGACTACATGGAAGATACCCGGGACGATTTCTTCGATCCGCAGCGGGGACTGCTGGCCTCCCTTGCGATGAAGATGTCGGGGTTTGGGGACCTCCTCAAGCTGACGGGTGAAGGGCGCTGGTACCGGAAGGTATTCCGGAAAAACGTGCTGGCCTTCAGGGTTTCAGGAGGGATGATCCTGAGCCTGGGGGCGGGGAAACCGATCCCCAATTTCGAGCGGTTTTTCGCGGGTGGGGCGAACAGCGTGCGGGGATGGCGCCTGAACCAGCTGAGCCCCCGGGACGCATCCGGCAGTCCGGTGGGTGGGCGGAGCCTGCTGGAGGGGAGCATCGAGCTGCGCACCTGGCTGCTGCCCGTGTTGGGGGTGGCCGTGTTCCTGGATGCGGGCAATGTCGGATCGGATCGGTTCGGGGCCTTCAAACTGAGCGCGTTGAAGCTGGCCGCAGGCGCCGGGGTGCGCTATCTGAGCCCCATCAGCCCCCTGCGGATCGATGTTGCATACCGGCTCTCCGAAGACCGGTTCGTGCCCCACAGGCGGATTTATTTCAGCCTGGGACAGGCGTTTTGAAGCGTAGCGGGTGGCTTTGGCATTGTTATGAGACCTGTTGTTAAAATACTTGTCCTCCTCCTGGCCGTGGGGGCCGTGGGAGGCGGGATCGGGCTGCTGGTGCTGGGGTCGGGGTGGGTGAACCCCTATCTGCGGGACTATGCGGAGGGGCGGCTTTCCCGGCACCTGGGCATGGCCGTGGAGATCGGCAGCCTGCAGGGCAACCCCCTGGCAGGGTTGCGAATGGACCGGGTGCGCCTTGGCGAGGGGTCGGAACCGCTGCTGGTTCTGGATGCCCTGGATGTCCAGTACCGGCTGCTGGGGTTGCTGTGGGGCGCCGTGATTGTGGATACGCTCCGTTTTCGTGCTCCCAGGGTGCGCTTCCGGGAAGCGGCGGGTGGGACAGATTGGGCCGCAGGGGTTTTGGCCGCGGCCGACCCTGATCGGTGGACAGAGGGTGCGGGATGGAAGATCCATATTGGCCACGCAGAGGTTGTGGACGGAGATTGCCTGTGGGGCGCCGAAGGCCGGGTGGACAGTCTGAATGTGGTCGTGGGGTTTCAGGCCGGTCCGAAGGGGTATGAGCTGGCGCTGCGCCGTTTCCGGTCTCTGCTCTTTGACCCTCCACTGGTTATTCGGAATCTGGCCGGGCTGACCCTGCTGCGGGACGGACAACTGGTGCTTCAGGGGTTGCGCCTGCATACGCCGGGGTCCCATCTGCAGATAGATGGAACGGTGGCGGGGCTGTCCCGGCCGGAGTACGATTTTGCCCTGCGTGCGGATTCCCTGGCGTTTGGTGAGATGGCCCGGATCTTTCCGGGGACCTACCCCCGGGGGAGCGTGGCGGTTGAGGGGCGGGCGCAGGGGAACGCCTCCGGGATGAGGGGAGACTTCAGGCTCAGGTACGGATCAACCACCTGTGCGGTTTCCGGACGGGTGGATTTCACCGGGGAGGACGTTGCCTACGATGTACAGGTGGAAGGCCGGGGGGTGGACCTGGCGCAGATCGGGCCGCAGTGGAGCCTGGACGCCCGGTTTGACACGGTGATTCGGCTGCAGGGACGGGGCCTGGATGCGCTGACCGCCGAGGGGACGGTGAGCGCGGGGATGGCCCGTGCGTCTCTCTTCGGCACTGCTGTGGATACGGCGAACCTGATGGCGGCGTTAAACGGTGGACAGTTGGTGATGGATCTGAGGGCAGAAGGGGAGGCGGGCGGGCTGGCCGCAAACCTGGAGGTTGACCTGAGGGGGGCGGCTCCGGTCTATGCGCTGAGGGCGCGCCTGGCGAACCTGGACCTCTCCCGGGTTTCAGGAGCGTCCGGAAGGGCTACCGACCTGACCGGGGAAATCCGGCTGCGGCGGGCGGAGGGCGGTATGTGGCAGGGCGAGGCCAGATTTGACGCCCTGAATATCCAGGGGTTGCCCCCGGCAACCGGACTCGTGCTTCGGGGGTCTTCCCGGGAGGGCCGGGTGTGGCTGGACAGCCTGGGGGTGAAACTGGCGGATGGGTACGGGGTGGTTCGGGGGAAGGGACGTATGGACCTGGGCCAGTTCCGGAGACCCGACGGAAAACAGCCGACGTATCAGATGGGATTGCAACTGGAGGGGCTGGCGCTGGAACGCCTGACGGGCGACGCCAGGCTGGGAGGAGACGTTTCGCTTCAGATTTCGCTTGTCGGCGTGGGGTTTCACCCGGATTCAATGCAGGCCCGGGCGGACCTGGTGGTGGAGGCGTCCGATTTTTTAGGGGGGGAACTGGACAGCGCCAGGGCGAGCCTGGCGCTGCAGGGCCGCCGGATGGTTCTGGACCGGCTGATGCTGGCGGGCACGTTGATGCGCTTTGACGGCCGCGGGTGGGCGACGCCGGGCGACAGCCTGGACATCCGCGTAAACGGGCAGGTTCACGATCTTGAGGCGTTGAGCAACCTGCTGGAGTTGGGCCTCTCCGGCAGGCCGGCGTCCTTTGCTGTCCGGGTCGGCGGGAGCTGGGAGAAGCCCCTGGCCGTGGTGGATTTGCTGGCGGACAGCCTGAATTACCAGGGTATTCCGATGCAGGGGGTGCGCTTTCAGATGAGGTGGCCTGCGCTCCCGTCGGGAGGCTTTTTCGTCCGGGTGGGGTCTCTTGTGTGGGGTGGACGGGTGGTCCACGACCTGTTTTTGGATGTGGGCCTGGACGGAGGCGGGCTATCCTTTCTGCTGAGGAACCGTTCGGAAGATGCCGATCGCGTCTATCTCCGGGGCCGGGCCGGGCCCCTGGACGGCGGATATTACCTTGAGCTGGACTCCCTTGTGGTCCAGGTGGACCGGATGGCCCTGTTGAACGACGGCTCCTGTCGGGTAAGGTATCACCCCCGGGAGGGGGTGCATGTGGAGCAGTTTCGGCTGGCCGGGCCCGGCGGCGGGGTAGAGGCACGGGGCCATTCCGGGCAACCGGGCGCTATGGTGGTGTGGCTGCAGGATGTGGACCTGCGGACGTGGTCTTTTCTGCTGGGGCTGAGAGGTGAGATGAGCGGGGTGCTGACCGGAGAGATCACTCTGTCCGGCACGCCGGACGGTCCTCAGATCGGGGTGCAGGTGGAACTGAAGAACGGCGCCGTCGCGGGCGTCCGGTTTCAGGATTTTTCAGGTACCCTGGCCTATGGGAATCATCGCGCAGCGGTGGATTTGAAGCTGGTGCAGTCACCCGGCCGAGAGGCCGTGTTGCAGGGGTATTTCCCCCTGAATCTGTCGCCCGGTGGAAAGGAAGACCTGTTTCCCGAAGGGCCCGTGAGCGTGTTGCTCAGGTCGGACGGCATCGCCCCTGACTTTCTCCAGGCCGTGTTTTCGGAGGTTCGGGATGCAGGGGGAATGCTGGCGATGGACCTGAGCGTGGAAGGCACCCCCCGGCGTTTGCGTCTGCAGGAGGGCGGATGGATGCGCCTGCAGGATGGGGTCGTCCGGATTGTGCCCCTGAACAAGACCTTCCGGAAGGTTCAGGCAAAGCTGAGCTTTGCCGAGGACCGGATCGTCCTGGAGCGACTTGAGGCCAGGGAAGGGAAGGGCAGGCTGGTGTTCAGCGGAGAGGTGAGGCTGGACCAGCACGCTGTTGAGGGTTTTGGTGTTCAGGATTTTGATATTGCGCTGCAGGCAGAGGATTTTGAGGCGATCGACCTGCCTGAACTCAACGCGACCCTGCGGGCCGACCTCCACCTGAGGGGGAATCCGGAGGCGTCCCGGGTGGAAGGCAAGGCGGGGTTGAGCCGCGCGGTGCTCAGGCTGTCCGATTTTATCGAGACGCCGACCCACGATTTCTGGGTGACGTCTCGTTTTATCCGGAATCTGGGTTGCAATATTCGGGTGTCAGCCTCTCGAAATGTCTGGATGAGGGACAGGGATCTCAATATTGAAATTTCCGGGGATGTGGATCTGGTCAAAGACCGGGAGGGGGTTCGGATTTACGGGTCTCTGGACAGCCGACGGGGACGCTACGAGTTTCAGAACACGAGTTTCAACATCAGCCGTGGAGAACTCCAGTTTCAGGGAAAGACGGATATCAACCCCGATCTCTACATTTTGGGTACACACAGGGTGATACTGGTTTCCAACGAGCCTGCGGTGATCAGCGTGATTGTGGGCGGAACGCTGTTGAATCCCCAGATTACCCTGGAGAGCGATGCCACCCCTCCTCTGTCCGAAGCGGACATGCTCTCTTATCTGATCGTTGGAAGGCCGGCCGAAGAAATGTCGGGATTGTTGCGGGGGGCAGGCGGCGGCGGGCGCAGCCTGGAGGAGCGGGCCGCAGGCCTTGTGCTGGGTGTGGCTGCGAACCAGCTCAAGCGGACGATCGGCCGGCGGCTGAACCTGGACGTGGTGGAGATTGACCTGGGCGAGGGGGACGCGGCCACCCGGGTGCGGGTGGGAAAGTATTTCGGGTCCAGG
The DNA here is from genome assembly GCA_012270675.1 of Candidatus Latescibacterota bacterium. GTDB lineage: Bacteria > Latescibacterota > UBA2968 > UBA2968 > JAAXHW01. The sequence continues at coordinate 11,800 of JAAXHW010000112.1, forward strand.
TTCTTCATCAGCTATGCGCGGGATATTTCCTCGGCAAGGGGACAGGAGGTGATCGTGGAGTACGAGTTGCTGCCGCAGGTTACGCTGGAGGCGCAGCAGAGGGAGGGGCACGAGCGGAAACGGGACCGGAAGTCCCTGGGGCTTTTCTGGAAGATGGAATGGTGAAAAATCAGGGACGCGGTCCGCAACAAGATGAGGAGGTCTCCATGGCAGAGAAACCATACAGGGTACGCGCGGCGTCCTGTGACCATCGGGCGTCGGAGGAGGAGATTTATCGGACGCTGCGGCGGATTACGGATCCGCTGGAGCGGTCCTGGGAGCGGCTTGAGGCGGCGAGTCGGGTGGTGATCAAGTTCAATATGATGATGCCGCCGGACAGGATCGCCATCTTCAAGGGACGGCGGCGGGAGCTGGTGGACGACGCGGTCTGCCGGGCGGTGCTGCGCCTGTTGAGGGAGCGCACAGAGGCGGAACTGGTGGCTACGGATACGAACCCCGGAGGGGCGGACCACCTGGTGGGGGAGGACTTCAACTATGCGTATCTGTTGGACGAATTCGGGGTCGGATTTGTGGATTCGAATGCGCCGCCGTTTCAGACCTACGAGGTGCCGGGAGGGGGGTTTATGTTCGACCGCTATACGCTCACCGCCTGTCTGGAGGGGGCCGAAGTGGTGTCGGTGGCCAAGATGAAGAACCACGCTTTTATGGGCGTAACATTGTGTATGAAAAATCTGTTCGGGCTGCCGCCGATTACCCCTCCGGCGGGGCGCGTTCGGACGTATTTTCACCACTACATCCGGCTGCCCTACGTGCTTCCGGACCTGGCGATGATCACGCAGCCCTGTCTGAATATTGTCGATGCGCTGACGGGCCAGTGGGGCAGGGAGTGGGGCGGCGAGGGCCGGGTTTGTAATGCGCTGATCGCAGGAGACCAGGTGACGGCCACCGATGCGTGCGGGGCCTATTTGATGGGGCACGATCCGGCGTCGGACTGGCCCGCTCCGCCCTTCCGGCGGGAGCGGAACCATCTGCTGGTTGCGGCGCAGCGGGGCTTTGGGACGGTGGACCTGGACGCGATCGATTTTGAGCGGGAGGTGGAGGCGCCCCTGTCCGAATTCGACTCGGAGGAGACGGATGCGCCCGGAATTGTGGCCAGCGGACGGCGGACGGCGTGCGAACAGGCGCTGTTTTACCGGGACCGGAGAGAGGAGATGGCCGACCGGTTCGCCGGGAAGTTCATCTACCTGCAGGCGGGCGAGGTGATCTGGCACGGTGAGGACCCTGCGGTGCTGCGCAGCCACCGGCAGATGAGCGAGAAAAAGCGGGACCAGGCGATGTGGCTGAAGCTGGTGGACCCGGAGGAGAAGGAGGGAGAACGGTTTGGGGTGTACGAGGCGTGCCTGAACCGGATGGCGTCTTGATCGGTTCCGGAGCTATCCTGAAACGGGGTCTCCGTCTGCGGTGCAGGCCGCCCTGACGGACCCCTTATCCCAAGATGGAGGACCTGACGTATGGCTTTGAAAGAGGTGGTGGAACAGTACCGGACCCGGGGGTATTTTGTCGTGGAAGACGCGGTGGCGCCCGATATGCTGGCGCTCCTTCTGCAGGCGGCCCGGCGGGTGAAGCAGAAGGTCCGCTCGGGGGAGGTAGATCTCTTTACGCACCGCACCCCGGAAGGGGACGCGTGGGCGGTCCGGGGGCTGTTGGCGCCGGAGTTCGGGGAGCCGGTCTTTGCGGACTACCTGATGTCCGATCCGGTGATGAAATATGTGGCGCCTTTCCTGGGCAGCGAACTGCGGCTGGGCGGGGTGTTGCTTTTCACCACTCCGCACACGGCCGACTGGAGCGGCGGGTGGCACCGGGATTTCGGGAAGAACGAGCGGGACGGCTCGTACGAGGTGGAGATGGAGATTCTGAACCGGCCCATGAACCGGCTGAAGTGGCACCTGGCGCTGGTGGACGATGCCTGCCTCCAGCTCGTGCCAGGCAGCCACAGGCGGTACCGGACGGATGAGGAGCGGGCGTGTCTGCTGAATACGCGACACGCGGATATTTCCACTCAGAAAGTGATAGCGCTGAAGGCGGGGCAGACGATCTTCTGGTCCGGCAACGCCATTCACCGGGGCATTTACAAGGTGCATCCGGAGCGCCTGACCCTGGCCGGGAGCTGGACAAAGCACCGGGAGGGCGAGGCATCGGAAGAGACGGACAGGCGGCTCAGGTGGATGCTGGCCGACAACGTGCGGGGGTATTTGCCGGAGGCCATGCGCCCCGCTTACGACCGGTGGCGGGCGCTTCAGCTGGGGTAGGGCTTCTAACGGAGGATGTGGAATATGGCCGTGACGGCGGATTTTGAGGCCTATCTGGCAGGTGACTGGTATGGGCATCCGATGACGGTGGCGGCGCTTCTGGAATGTGAGGCAGAGGCGGGATTTGATATGGCGGTGGTGATGCCACAGCCAGAGGTGCATCCGGACAACGACGGGCTGCTGGAGAAGACGGCGGCGTTTCCGAATCTGCTGCCCTGTGTGATGATGGATCCCCACCGGGGCGAGGAGGGGGTTGCCGCGTTGAGGGGGTATGTGGACCGGGGGGCGAAGGGAATGAAGCTTATGGGAGCGATCCACAGGTTCGAGGTGGACGATCCGATGGTGTTTCCCTTCGTCGAGGCGGCCCGGGACCTGGGCATCGTGGTGTCGATCCACACGGGTGTGGACAACTGCAGCGCCGACCGGGTCGGGACGGTCGCCCGGCGTGTTCCGGAGGCACCGGTTATTATGGACCACATGGGGTTTCCGGACCACTTTGAGGAGGCGCTGGCGGTCTGCCGGGAGAACAAAAACGTGTATATGGGGACGACGATCCTGCGGTTCCACAAGCGGTGGGCGGACAATCCGGAGGAGGCGGTGCCGGTGGAGGTTAAGCAGGCGGTGGCGGCGCTGGGGCCGGAGCGGGTGGTGTTCGGGTCGAACCTGCCGGAGTACCGGCCGATGCAGGTGAAGCGGGCGATTCAGAGGTTGCATCTGGGCGGGGCGGCCGAGGCCCTGATCTTCGGAGAGAATCTGGCGAGGATTTACGGAATTTCATAGGGCGGTGGATTTTTCCCGGGGGGATTCATGGACGCCGTGGTGAAAGGGATGGCGGGACGTAAAAAACTGTTGATTACCGGGGCGGCGGGGAAGGCCGGGAGGACCATCTGGACACACCTGCGGGACCATTACGATTTCCGGCTGGTGCTCCGTTCCACCGTTCCGGACGATCTCTACGAAGGGGACGAGGTGGTGAGGGGGGATGTGTCCGATTATGACGCGATGGTGAAGGCCGCAGCCGGGGTGGACGCGATTGTTCACCTGGCCATCCGGCGGTGGGGCGGGATGTCGCCCGAGGAGGTTGCCGCGGCGACGCTTGAGGTGGATATGCCGGGGGTCTACAATATGTATGAGGCGGCCCGGATCAACGCGGTGCCGGCGGTGATTTTTGCCAGTACCAATCACGTAACCGGGATGTACGAGAAGGAGGGGATTTACACCCGTCCGGATATGCCGGTGCGGCCGGACAGCATCTACGGCACAGGGAAGGCCTTCGGCGAGGCTCTGGGCCGGTTCTACTCGGATTGGTACGGCATCCGGGTGCTTTGCCTCCGGATCGCAAATTTCAATGGGAAAGACGCCCCCGGGAGGTATTATGAGCCCGGTCTGTCCCGGTGGTTGAGCCGCCGGGACCTGGCGGATATGGTCTGGCGGTGCATCGAGAGGGAAGAGGTGAAGTTCGGCATTTTCTACGGCGTATCGGGGGGGAGCGAGAAGAAGTGGGACCTGTCCAACGCCAGGGAATTGCTGGGGTATGAGCCGCAGGATGAGGGGTCGTCGCAGGCGTTCCGGGCAAAGTACAGACAGGAGAGGAGATGACGATGATTCAAGACGGAATGCGGGTGCTGGTGTTCAGCGCCCACGCAGCGGATTTCTGTTCGCGGGCGGGCGGGACGATTATCCGGTTTGTGGAGGCGGGGGGGACGGTGCAGGTCTACGATTTGACGTATGGGGAGCGGTGCGAGTCGCCGGCGCTGTGGGCGCGGAATCCGAGGCCCACGATCGAGGAAGTGAAGGCGGTCCGGAAGGAGGAGATGACAGCGGCCGCGAGCATCCTGGGGGCGTCGATCGACTGTTTTGATTTTGGAGACAGCCCGCTGGTGCTGGGACCGGAGCGGAGGCTTCAGGTGCTGGATGCGGTCCGGGCGTTCCGGCCCGACCTGGTGCTGAGCCACTGGATCAACGACCTGATGCATCCCGACCACGTGGAGACGACGCAGGCGGCGCTGTGGGCCTGCTCCTATTGCAATGCCGGCGGGATCGAGACGGCACACGAGCCGTGTCCCCGGCCGTCGCTGGTCTGCTACGAGACGACGATGGGGACCGTGCCGGTGTCGGGGTTCGTGCCCGATCTTTATGTGGATATCACCGGGGTGTTCGACCGGAAGATGGAGGCGCTGAAGAGACTGGCCGCGCAGCCCGGGCTGCCGGAGGTCTACGAGGTTCTGGGGCGCTACCGGGCGATCGAGTCGCTGCATGTGGCGGGGATGACGGACTGCCGGTATGCGGAGGGCTTTGCCAGGATCGGGAAACAGGGGGTATTGTAGAGATCGCCGGGGTATGGCTGACACAGATTGATGGCTCGCGTTCGTGAGGCGGCCCGGTGCTATTTTTCACGGGATCGTGTCACAAAGCCCAACCAAAATGTATTGACTAATGAACTTCTTTGCCTTATAAATTAGAGGCCTGTGGAAGATTTTGACGGGAAGGCACGACGACGGTCGCGGCTGTCCAGGGGCATGGTTGCGATCCTGGAACTTCATATGCAAAATATGCAAAGGAGCGATTCGTGAAAAAGGCAATTGCCGCAGTGATACTGGGCTGTCTGCTGTGGGGGGTGGATCGGGCCTTTGCCGGAGAATTCACGATTTACGGTTTTGTCCGCTTCGACGCCGTTATCGACGATTCCAGGATGCAAAGCCACCAGTTCGGCTTCTGGGTAAAGCCGGAAGCGCCTGGTGCCGAAGACGACGGCAATTTGACCATGTACCCGCGTCTCACCCGGATAGGGGCCAGATTCACGCCCGTGGAATTGGACAAGGATACCAGCATAAAGGGCCTCGTTGAGATCGATTTTCAGAACGGCGGCAGCGAGTCGCGCCAGATTCTGCGCCTTCGACAGGCCTATTTCAATCTGCAGCGGGGGGACTGGCACTTTCTCGCTGGCCAGTGTTGGGACGTAATTTCGCCGATCTTTCCGATAGCAAACAACGATGGTCTGATGTGGCACGCGGGCAACCTGGGCGACCGGCATCCCCAGGCGAGGCTCACGTACAGGCCGGAGGGCGGGTTTTCCCTGGCGGTGGCGGCAGGCCAGACCGGGGCTGTGGACAAGAAAGACCTGGACGGAAACGGCATTCTGGATGGCTGGGACGCGGCGCTGCCTTTCCTGCAGGCGCGGCTCGGGATGGAACAGCCGAAGTTCAAGGCCGGCGCGTGGGCCCATTGGGGAACGGAAGAGACAGCCAGCCCCGTGGGTGCCTCCATGGGTGGCGAGACCCGATTTACCTCGGTCGCGGTGGGCCTGGACGCTTCGATTTCGCTTACCGATAAACTGACCATTCAAGGTGAAGGGTGGACCGGCCGAAATCTCACGGACATCCGCGGAGGCATCGGCCAGGGGGTCAACACCGAGACCGGCGAGGAGATCGCCTCCACAGGTGGATGGGCTCAGATCGTGGTCATGCCGAATGCCCAATGGAAACTGTACGTTGGAGCGACGATGGAGCAGCCCGATGAGGAGGCCGTACCCGCGGGAGGGCGCACCAGGAATGGGGCCTTCTACGCTGTCGGCCGTTATCGGCCGTGGAAGCCATTGCAGGTGGCGGTCGAATATCTGTACTGGAAAACCACCTACAAGGGACTGAACGACGGGATCGCCAACCGGGTGGATATCCACTTTACCTACAATTTCTGAGGACTGGAGCGGAGCCCCCGGAATTCAAGCGAATCAGTAGTCAACTGATGAGGAACGGAATGGATATTCCCAATTGCACCGACGGACACGACGCGCGGAACGGCCAGGCGTCCGATCTTACGCGACGGTCGCTGCTTCGTCGTGGCCTTATCGGGCTGCTGGCGTTTTCCTGGGTAGGTTGGAGGAACGTCGGAGCCCAAACAGGAGGATCAGAGAAGGTTTCAGCAGAAAATCCGGGCAGCGGCAAAGGCTCTGATGGCGTTTATGACGGCGAGATCGTGCTTGGCATGTCCGCCGCGTTTTCCGGCCCCTCCCGGGGGCTGGGCAGCGAGCTCTATCGCGGAGCCAAAGCCTATTTCAACCACGTCAACGACAATGGTGGCGTTGGGGGCCGCAAGATCGTCTTCAAGCTTTACGACGACGGGTACCAGCCGGACCCGTGCGTCAAGAACACCATGAAGCTCATGCTGGAAGACCGCGTGTTCCTGTTGTTTGGCTACGTGGGTACGCCGACCGTGACCCGCGCACTGCCTCTGTTGAAGAAGTTCCAGGACGAGCGGGTCTATCTGTTTTTTCCATTTACCGGTGCCCAACCGCAGCGGGAGCCGCCGTACGGGGATTTCGCGTTCAACCTCCGGGCGTCCTATCGCCAGGAGACCGCTGGCCTCGTGAACAATTTCCTTCGAACCGGCAGAAAGCGGATCGCCGTGTTCTATCAGGCCGACGCGTACGGCCGGAGCGGATGGGCGGGCGTGAGGGCCGCCCTGGAGGCGCACGGTGAGCATCTTGTGGGCGAGGCGACATACCGCCGCGGACAGAGGTTCACCGGCAGCATGAGGCGGCAGGTCGAAATCCTGAAGGCCAACTCGCCGGACGCTGTGATCTGCATCGGGTCGTACGCCGCGTGCGCCGCGTTCGCTCGCGACGCCATTGACCTGGGCCTTCAGGTTCCGATCGCCAATCTCTCTTTCGTGGGGAGCGAGAATCTTCTCCAGCTGCTCAGCGAGGGCCGGGACGACGCCGAGACGTACACCCGGTTTCTGGTCAACTCCCAGGTTGTGCCCAGCTATGAAGACACGTCCATTCCGGCCGTGAGAGAGTACCGCGAGTTGATGGCGCGATATAACCCTGCCGTTCCCGAGGAACTCGTCAAGGAGCCCTACAGCCCGTTCGAACAGAGCTTCGTCAGTCTGGAGGGCTTTCTCGACGCCAAGCTGATGACCGAGATTCTGAGGCGTCTGGGAGGAAAGCCCGACAGGGCTGGGCTCGAGGGCGCGGTCTTCTCGGTCCGGGATTTCGACCTCGGGATCGGCGAAAAGGTCTCTTTCGGGCCCGACCGCCGACAGGGGCTTCAGACAGTTTACTATACGGTTGTTCAGGACGGCCGCTTCGTGACCCTGGACGACTGGGAAAGCTGGCTCTCATAACATGAAAATCCAGAAGCTTTTTCAGAAAACCCGGTTTGGCATCTTCGCGCTCTTTGGACTGATCGTACTGTCCACGTCTTTCCTGTGCATCTACACGGTAGACACCCAGCTGTCGGCGGAGTACGCGTCCAACAGCAAAGACATCGCGAAGACCATCGCCGACGCCAGCGTGGACATCCTTCTGAACCGGAATCTGGCGACGCTGCAGTCGATGATCGATCAGTTCGTCGAGATTCAGGGTATCCGCTACATCTACATCACCAGTGAGAAAGGCGAGTACCTGGCGCATACGTTCGTCCCCGGCATTCCTGAGGAAATCCTCGCAAGCGATCCGTCCAGTACCGAACCGGTTCAACGAAGCATCCCGGGCCTGGGCGATTTCCTGGAAGTCGGCAACCCGATCCTGGCCGGCGTTGCCGGCACGGTACACGTGGGCATGGACCTGGACATCGTCGCGCTCAAGATTCAGCGAGCCATCGGACAGCAGGTCATCCTCATCAGCATCTTGCTCGTCGTTGGCGTTCTCGCGTCGATCTGGCTTGTCAACCTGGCCGCAAAGCCGCTGGGAGAGCTTCTTGCCTACGCCGTGGAGCTGTCCGACGATCGAAAACAGGAAAAGCCGGGGAACGACGAACTGTTTGCCCGCGATGATGAAGTAGGGGATCTGGCGCGCCTCTTCCGGTACGTTTCCGGACAGTCGTCCGGTTCGGAGGGGTCCGGGGCGCCGCAGGGTAGCGCCCGGTAGAGGGAGGATCGGCGTTGCGTATTCCAAGAAGCGCTATTGCGCTTTTCTGCACGGCTCTACAGATTTGCTTCGGCACGGTTTACGCCTGGAGTTTCTTCCAGACGATTCTGGTGCATCAGGGCGGCTGGACCCATACCGAAACGGCGTGGGCCTTCAGTATCGCGATTTTTACGCTGGGTGTCTCGGCGGCCTGGGCGGGCAACATGCTTTCCCGGTTGGGTCCGAGGTTCCTGGCATTGACCGGCAGCATCCTGTTTTCGGGCGGTTACCTGATCGCAGGTGCGGCATTGTACCTGGACTCCATACCGCTTTTCTACCTGGGTTACGGGGTGATAGGCGGCGCGGGGATCGGGTTGGGATACGTCACGCCTGTTGCGACCGTGGCGAAGTGGTTCCCCGACCGCAAGGGGCTGGCCACCGGTATTGTCGTCATGGGCTTTGGTGTGGGCGCCTTTCTGCTGAGCAAGGGATTGGCGCCGTTTTTGATTTTGAGTACAAAGGGCGCACTTCCGCTTGTCTTCATCTGGCTTGGGATCATCTTCGGTTGCATTCTGATTCCCTGCAGTCTGGCCCTGAGCGATCCGCCTGCGTCCGCGGTCCCCGCGGGAGGTACTGCCGAAGACTCGCTCGAATATGGGGAGCCGGATTCCGCCGCCACCTACCTCAAGACGACCCAGTTCGTAATCATGTGGATCGTCTTTTTCTTTAACATCGCCGCCGGGATTTCCGTGATCAGCTTCCAGTCGGAAATCCTTCAGGAGATCTGGGGCCTGGCGGATAACACGATCGAGCCGACCATGCTTGCCGAATACGGCGCGACGCTCATTGCGGTCAGCTCGATCTGCAACGGATTGGGGCGTCTGTTCTGGGGATTGCTTTCGGACCGGTTCGGCCGGGTCACGGTCTTCAGGGTTCTTCTCGCCAGCCAGATGGTCGTTTTCGGGATTCTCATGACGGAGACCAACCCCTGGGTTTTCTCCGCCCTGGTCTGCTATGTCCTGCTCTGCTTCGGGGGTGGATTTGCGACGATGCCGCCCTTCGTTCTGGACGTTTTCGGCACAAAAAAGATGTCCACGATCTACGGCGCGGTCCTGACGGCGTGGGCCGCCGCCGGGATCTCCGGGCCGCTGTACGTCGGGTATCTGAAGGACGTGTATCCGGACAGAGCGGTTATGTATTGCTTCCTCATCGGGATTCTCATGCTCGGCGCCGGGTACCTGTTCTCCTACCTGCTGAATGACGGAAGGATTCGTCTGGGCCGGCCGACGCTGGAGAGCACGCTGCACCGGTATGGGATTCCGGTGCCGGGGAAGGGCTGAACGAGACCGCGGGTCGATCAGACGTATAGTGATGCCGGCGCGCAACGTGGATGTACCAGGCTCCATCAGAACCGTATTCGTACCCGCAATGTGGAAGGATTTACTTTCCTTAAATCGTCGCCGGCAGAAACCCGAAAACTCGAAATTAGAGCTGTATAATACCTCCCCCGAAATCTTCAGCTTCCCAATCCCCGGTGTTATTTGTTCTCTCCAATATCAACAAGAATCTCGCGGCCGTTCAGCGCCTGTACCGGCCGGTTATTTTTGTGGACAATGGCTTTGAATGCGGTGATCTGCGCTTGGGACAGTTCAATGGGGGTTGTCAGCACAAACCACTTGACGCCTTCCGAACAGGGCGGGGTGGTCAACGAACCATCGTAGCGATAGGCGCGCCTCACGCCCGGCAACAAATCGTCGGCGTTCAGGGTGACATTCTCAATGTGTTTCATTTCGCCCGGGGCGGCCGGCAAATGCGCCCATATAGGATTGAATGCGGCATGGTCGTCGCCGCGCTCGATCAGCACCCCAATTACAGCCAGCGTGCCATCCTTGCTTTTGTGAACGAGGTGCATTTCCATATCAAATGACTTGCCGTCCATCGTATGTTCGGCTGGCGCGTGGAAATGGAATTGCAGGAGTTCATACCCTGTGCCGTCAATCTCAATCCGGTTTTCTGCGGTGGGCGTGACTTCAATGGTGTGGCCGTTATTGTGGATATTCAGGGCTGTTGGCCGGTAGTTGAAGACGAGCGCAGGAAGCTTTGCCGATGTGGGGTTTGCAAGGGCGATCGGAGATTGGCGTGTTCCCTCGGCACAAAGGACATATTCCGGGCTTAGACGACCCCAGACGTCCGGCCCGTTCTCTGCTTCGTAGCCCCAGGCCACCTTCTCTGTTTGGGATGGCGTGTTTTCCGAATTTTCGCAGCCGTTCGTGCAAATACCGATGATCGTTTTGAGTACTCGCATATTTTCTCTCCTTCTGCGGATAGGGAGGTACCCCGCCCCAAACCGCACTTTCTTTCAGATCTACATCGAATTCCACAATGAGAAGGGTATCGTCCTTCACGAGGCGACATGATTGATCCAACGAGCCATAAAATCCTTAAACAGGAAATCCATAATCGCATACAGGATGACTACCGGCTTCTCAAGAAACTGCGAGCAGAGGTTAGGCCACTCCAAGCCCAGGTACGTCGAATTCAGCCTCGAGAGACTACTTCGATCTCACTTGTGGGTACCGATGGCGGGAACAATCGAGTTCAGTTCGATCCGTTTCTTATTCAGCTTGTTCGCGTAGTGGACTCCAGCAATAATGAGTATTGCCTTGAAGCCATAACTCCGTCCACCAGCGTCCGACAACTTGGAAACGTGCAATTCGATTCGACGGGTACGCCACGGACTCCCGTGGGCAAGCTCATGGATGCGCTGGGGGTGGGTACCGACCTTACAAAGCTCAGCCATATGATACGCCTTCATACGTGATCGGTTTAGAGTCA
>JAAXHW010000113.1:0-395 GCA_012270675.1 Candidatus Latescibacterota bacterium
TTCAAAACGGCGAGCGGTGCGATTGCCCGATGCGTCTGTTCAAAAGGACCGAAGCGGCCCACCATAGAGTATGCCGCTGTGTACGGGACGAAGGGCACGCTGGAGACCTCTGGTCGTTTGCCCCATCCTCCCGATGGACCGGGTGTCTATGGCTGCTTTGCCGACGAAGATCCGAATTATAGCAGGGGCGTCTATGGATGGATGTACACGATGTCCGTCAAACAGGAGGACAAGGCTACAAAGGAGCAGTCGGAACACGGGATGGTGAAGATCGAGGTACCGCCGCTGATTGTGGATGAGGAGATCTCCAGGAGGGTGGGCCACGGCGGCACGGAGTATCTGGCCGACCTGGATCTGGTGAATGCCATCCTGGAGGACTATCAGCCGCCGTGCAA
>JAAXHW010000113.1:405-1183 GCA_012270675.1 Candidatus Latescibacterota bacterium
ATATCGTGGATAGAAGTGACGCCGTCAAGCGGTTCGGACCACTACCGACTGCACGCCAGAACTCGGATGAGCTATAAGGAGAATGAACCAGTGGATAATGGAGGAGTGACACGGCGGGAGTTCCTTGCAAGGGGCGGTCGAGCAACTGCCGGTATAGCAGGTCTGTCTCTGGCTGTTCGGCTGACGCCCGGTAGCGTCCGGGCCGCACCGGGGGTGCATCTCACCGTCTGGTGGTGGGGCGAACAGGAGACGCCGGGTCTGCAGCAGTGGGTGCGAGAGACCGTTCACCGATACAAGGCGGCGCATCCGGGCGTTGAGATTGCAACCGTGCTGCAGGCTACGGAATCGCTCTACCCGTCATTCGCCTCCGCTGGACAGGCCCGACAGGGCCCCGATATTCAGTATATGTGGGGTGGGGTATCCACGATGCAGTTCGTCTGGCGGGGGTATGTACATCCGATCAGCGACCTGTTGAGCAAGGACGATCTGGAGCCTGTTTTTCCCGACAGTCTGCGAGAAACCGCCTTTCAGGGGAAGGTCTATGGGCTTCCCTGGTATGCGCTTCCCTTCCTGCTCGTCTACAGCAAGCCAGCTTTTGCCCGGGCGGGCCTGGATCCCGATCATCCGCCTCGCACCTGGGATGCGTTCCTATCGGCAGCAGATCGCCTGCGGGCTGCCGGTTTTGTGCCGTGGGGATATGGTGTAAAGGGTCTGAGCGGTATCGGAAATTTTAGCAGCCTCTTCATTTTGCAGGAATTGGACGATTCTATCGATATTC
>JAAXHW010000114.1 GCA_012270675.1 Candidatus Latescibacterota bacterium
TCGGAATGTTTCCCCATTTTGGAAATGAGGACTATTTCAACGCAGCACCTGTCAGGTAGAGTCCGGAGCGATCACATTGGGCCGACTGCCAACCGCCGGAGCGCCCATAATCCGTCGTTGCTGTGGCGTAGGATCGAAATAGTTCGCCGGGTCGTAGGACGCCTGATGGTTGGCCATGTGTCCCGGATTGTATTTGTAGAGAAAGGCACGCCGTTCGTGGGCACCGCGCCAACCCTTCGTTCCGTGGGTCAAAGCCTCAGTAAAAATGACCGCATCGCCTGCATCCACCTCGGGCTGTACCACATAGGGCGGCACCCTCTTCAGCGTGCGCACATCCTCAGGCAGATTCTGAGGAAAATTGCCCTTGTGGCTACCCGGAATACATACAAACCCGCCATCTCCCTCCCCGGCTGGAGCCAGCATAAAGGTCACGACAGTTAGCCCCGTCCGCACCTGCCCATCCAGATAGTGGAAGTATCGATGCGTCCCCAGTTCCGGCAAACCGTGCAAATTCCCGCTGTCGCTACCAGCGTTCATAAACATGGCGTAATCGTGGTCAATGCGGAATTTGGGACCGAGAAACTCCGCCAGAATAGGCACAATTCTCGGGTGATCAAGCAGCCGCTGGCAGGCAGGATCCCAACGGGAGACACAGCGGACATTGCGAATGCCGCGGCGCCCCTTAGAATCATTGCCGTCCGAGTAATCTCTGGGATACACCCGATCCGAAACCTCGTTCAACTCATCTACCTCTTCCTGCGTCAGCACGCTGCGGAGCACCAGATAGCCCTGCAAATCGAACAAGTATCTCTCTTCATCAGTCATACAATACCTCTCATTCTTTTTTAGAACTTCTTCCTCGAAAGGTGAACACCGTGAACACACACAGACATCCCGATCACGCAAAAGTACAGGCTCAATACGTGGCCTACCTGCGGGAAAAACTCGCAAAACTCCCCGAAAAGCGGATCGGCGACGCCTTCCCCCGCACCCGGGAAGAATGGGAAACCCACACCGCCAAACTGCGCCCCATCCTCCGCACAATCTTCGACTTCCCCGAAACCAGAGGACCCCTCCGCCCCCGCACAGTCGGGAAAATCGAAAGAGACGACTTCACCATCGAAAAAATCATCTACGACGCCGAACCGGGATCCTCTGTACCCGCCCATCTCTTCCTGCCAAAAGGCGTGACCTTTCCGGTCCCGGCCCTCATCTTTCCCAGCGGGCACGGCGGGAGCAAAAGCGCATTCTACAACCACTACGCGGGCCAGATCTACGCCAAAGCGGGCATCATCTGCCTGATCCCCGACCCTGTGGGCGAAGAAGAACGGGACGAAGAAAACCGCCCGGGAATACGCGGTCACCGTCTGGACTTTAGAATTGACCGATGCTTTGAAGTGGGCCG
>JAAXHW010000115.1 GCA_012270675.1 Candidatus Latescibacterota bacterium
GAGTTTGATATGGACTGGTGGATTTCCAAGCGTACGCTGATTCTCTTTCCCTGTATCGCCACGGATTTCTACGATACGGTGGATCCCCGTTATCTGACCAAGCTGTCCCAGATCAGCATTTACGGGGAGGGTCACACGGCGCCTCAGGAGTACGGCTATGCGATTGGATTTGGACCGACCGAGCCGGTGGGGACAATTTTCACGCATCCGGGAGAGAAGGTGAAAATTGTGATGCGCTCGGGCGCCATCGGGGTCCGGTTTTTGCTACTCAATTCTCTGGGGGTGGAGAACAAGGAGGCGGCCCGGGGCGCGGGGTTCCAGACACTGACGCAGGGGGCGTTTGTGCGCACGTCTTTCCAGGCGGCCAAAGATATGTGGATGTTGAATGAGGCGCGGATTCGGGAGCTGGAGCGGTATGGGATTGGAAACCAGCGGCTGAACGTGCTGCATGCGGATGCGGCGGTGCACATCCAGCGGGCCGAGGAGGCGATGGCGGAGAAGCGCTGGGACGCGTTTATGATGCACACGCGGGCGGCGCTGGGAATCGAGTCGCGGGCGTATCCGGATGTGAAGTCGACGCAGAACGACGTGGTCCGGGGGATCATTTTTTTTATGGTGCTGGTGATTCCCTGCGCTTTTTTTGCAGAGCGCCTGATTTTTTCCGCTGCGGACATCCGCCGGCAGATCGCCGGGTTCGCCGGGATTTTCGCAGTGATCTGGTTTGTGCTTTCCAGGGTTCATCCGGCGTTTGCGCTCTCCAATCCGATTGTCATCCTTCTGGCTTTTGTGATTTTAGCGCTTGCGGTTTTTGTGATTTGGCTCGTATTTTCCCGGTTTAACGAGAATATGCGCCGGCTGCGAGTGCCCGAGGCGCTTTTGCACGAGACCGACGTGGGCCGCATCAGCGCCTCTCTGGCCGCCTTCCATTTGGGCATTGCCAATATGAAGCGGCGCAAGCTGCGCACCTGGCTGACGTTTATCACCCTGGCGCTCCTGACGTTCACGGTGCTGTCTTTTACGTCGATCAAGTCGATTCTCCGGTTCTACCGGCTTCCCCGGGAGGCGGCGGACGCTTATCCCGGCATTCTGATCCGCAGCAAGTTCTGGGGTGCCCTGGAGGAGTCGGCCTACGACTATGCAAAGGTCAATTTCGAGGATATCGGCGCTGTTATCCCGCGGAGCTGGTACTTCACACGGGACAAAAAAAAGATTCCTGTCGCGTCCGATCAGGCGACGACCAGGGCCCTGGGTGTGCTGGGGGTTACCCCGCAGGAGCCCCGGGTGACCGGGCTTGACCGCTGCCTTAAAGCGGGACGTTGGTTCCGGCCCGGGGAGCTGGCCTGTATCCTGTCGGAGGAGATGGCCGCCCGCCTCGGGGTCATGCCGGATGACCTCGACCGCAAACGTGTCCGAATTTTTGGAGAGCAGCTGACTGTGGTCGGGATGATGGATGCGAAAAAATTCAAAGAGATCAAGGACTTAGACGGTGAAATTCTCAGTCCGGCTGATTTTAAAGTGACAGGTGACGATGTCGTCAACCAGATGGTCTCCCGGGTACAGCTGGAGAAACAGGGTCTCGAGCTTCCCCGGGCTGAGATTTTTCCTTTCACACACATTGACCCTGAAAATATCCTCATCATTCCTTACCACCTGCTGCGGGAGGTGGGCAGTCCGCTGCAATCGGTGGCTGTCCGGTTCTTCCCGGGGGTGAATGTAAAGGCGCAGGTGGAGGCTTTTCTTTCCCGACTTTCCATGGTTCTCTTCGCCGGTATTCCCGACGGTGAGGGACGGATTCAGGTCTCGGTTTACAGCTCTCTGGGCGATATTTCCTTTCGGGGGCTGGGGTATCTTTTTATTCCGATTTTGATCGCTGCGCTGATTGTGATGAATACAATGATGGGGTCGGTGTACGAACGCTTCAAGGAGATTGGGATCTATTCCGCCGTGGGGCTGGCGCCGGTGCACATTGCATTTCTCTTCATCGCGGAGGCCTGCGTTTACGCGGTCCTGGGCACTGTATGCGGTTATCTGCTGGGACAGGGGGCGGCCAGGGCGCTCCTGGCGCAGGGCTGGCTTGCGGGCGTCACGCTCAATTATTCCGCGCTTTCGACGGTTTACGCGGCTGCGCTGGTGATGGCGGTGGTGATGCTTTCGGCTCTTTTTCCGGCGCAGAAGGCTTCTCTTATTGCGGGGCGGAACGTGACCCGCCGCTGGAAATTGCCCAAACCCGAGGGGGATTGCTGGCGGTTCGAGTTTCCATTTACCGTAGGCAGCAGTGAGGCCCTGGGCCTGTTCGTTTTTCTAACCGATTATTTCGCATCTCACAACGACGAGTCGATGGGCGTTTTTTACACCGACGGCGCGAAACCGGGGGCGATTCAGACCGAAACGGGGGAGGGGTATACCATCGATGCGACCGTCTGGCTGGCGCCCTACGATGTGGGGGTGAGCGAGCACATCCACTTTGAGGCGGTGCCCACCGGAGAACACAATATCCACGCCCTGTTGCTTCGCATCGATCGGATCTCCGGAGATAGCGCCTCGTGGCACCGTGTGAACCAGAGGTTTATGAAAGCCCTGCGCAAACAGTTTCTCATCTGGCGCACCGTGGACCCTTCCACAAAGGCCGCTTACCGGGAGAGAGGTCTCAAGGGGATGGCTGAAACGCAGGAAGGCGCTGTCTGACGCCTCTGCAGTACGAGAAAAGGAGTATGGGATGCAACCGTTCTTTTCTTTTACGCGTATGGACCGACTTCTGGAAGTGGCCAATATGGAGGCGGTGCTTTTCTGCCGTCCGTCTTCTTTTCTCTACTTTACGACACTGCCCTGGTATGAGAGGTTGCACTTTTCCGAGACGCCGGGACAGTATGTTATGCCGACAGCAGGCTATGTGCGCGGCCGCCCGGAGCAGGCTTTTGCCACAGCGTCACCCCGGATGGATTTCCCCGATTTTAAGGCGCAGAATATCTGGATTTCCGATATTCGCCCAATGATGTTGGCGGTTCCATACGAGCGACAGGCCGAGTTTATCGTTCAGGTCCTTGACGAAAAGGGGGTTCAATCGGGGCAGGTGGGCATAGAACGGGGCATGCTTCCCCACGATTTCATCGCGGCACTCGATGGTCTTGCGCCTGATATCCGCTGGACAGAGAGCCGGGACGTGCTTTTCAAACTCCAGGCGTTCAAGTCCGGGGAGGAGCTGGACAGGCTCAGAACGGCCTGCCGGATAACCGAAAAGGGGATGATGCGGGTTTTTGACAGACTGGCAGCCGGTGTGACGCCCGAGGACTTGATGGACGTTTTTATCACGTCTACCGCAGGGCTCTATACGGAGCGGTTTGGACATTTTTTTTCGGTTCATTTCAAGGATTTCCATTTTACCGGCCAGGCGTTGAAGCGTCCGCTCCTGAAACCGGAGACGCTGATTCATATCGATGTGTCTTCAATCTACAAGGGGCTGATTTCGGATATTGGCAGAAATTTCTATTTCGGCTCTTCGGTTCCACCCGAAGTGGAGCGGTGCAGTCTGGCCTGTACAAAAACAATGCAGGTCGTTTTCGACCGTCTGAAACCGGGGATCTCCTGCGCCGAAGTGGACAGCCTGTCGAAGGAGGTTCTTTTTGATACGCTGGGCGATGCAACAGGTCTTGATGTGGGGTTTCATTCGCACGGAATCGGCTGGATTCTGTACAGCTATCCCTGCATTTCTCCCGAACCGGAAGGAGAAATCCTCCCGGGCCATGCGTTCACGCTGGAGTACAAGGTGAAATACCCGGGTATTGGACATTTCAAGTGTGAAGACACATTTGCCATGCACGAAGATGGACCGGAGTGCCTCTGCGGGCTTGAGCGCAAACTTTTTGTGAAGTCAGGTACATCTCCGGAGGGAGGATGATCAAGAAAGACGGCCTGAACGTTGAAGCGGATGGGGTCCCGACGGATGCATGGAATCTGACTCTGCCTCAGATGCCGATAGGCGTGCACGGGTGTTTTGCCGTTTCGGACGGGAAGTGGGTCTGCGTTGTGGGGGGGACGTCTGAGACGGGGCATACGGATGTTGTCCAGCGCTTCGATATCAGAAACGGATCGTGGCAAACGGCTTCGGTTCTCGCCTGGCAGGGACGGCTTATGGCGGGTGGGCTTCTGGACGCAGGGCTTGTCGTGGTGTTCGGAGGGGCGTTTTGCGTCTACCATCCCGATACAGGATCGGTTGATGGTCCCATTCCGTTGCAGACGTTGAGGCCGTATCGGAATGCGGGAAAAGGGGTTGTTTTTGAGGATTGTCTGATCGTTGTCGGGGGAACATGGGAGGGGGTCGACGCAGGGTGTTTCAGCGATCAGGCCGTTGCGCTGAATCCGGTTGACGGGACAGAGCGCCCGCTTTCTCCGATGCGCATCGGCCGGGCGCTGTTCGAGGCCGTAGCGTACGGGGGTGCGATCTACGTTTTTGGTGGAAAGGTCCAGGGATGGATCAACAGGTTTTGTACGCAGGTGCGGCCCGGCGGGTGATCACACCGCCGGTGGGAGTGTCGATGTCCGGATGGAACCCCCGGGCGTCGGGGGATATCAGGGCGCGTTACGTGCACGATGACCTTTACGCCAAGGCGCTCGTTTTGCAGCGGGGGGACCGGGCATGGGGTCTGATTGCGGTTGATCTGACGGGTGTGGATGCGGTTGCCACCGCGCAGATCCGGCAGGGTGCGGCGGAACGGACCGGGCTGGCTCCCGATGCGATCATGGTCTGTGCGACTCACACGCATTCGGGGCCGGCGGTTTGTCCTGTGGCGACGACGTACAGCCCGGAGGATATGGCGCGTCTCACGGTGAGGGGAGATGGGTCTGCGCCTGCGTCTATGGGCGAGGTGACAGCGGTCTCGTCCTCGGCAAGCTGGGTGGGGGAGACGGATATGGCATGGAAGGCGTGGTTTGTGACCCGGGCGATCGAGGCGGTGGAGGAGGCCTGGGGGACGCTGAGGCCGGCGGCGGTGGGGTTCGGACAGGCCGGGGTCGAGGGGGTGGCGAGTTCGAGGCGGGTGTTGATGTCGGACGGGAGCTGGGGCGATCCGAGGCGGGAGCCGGTTGCGGGGGTTGACGTGGTTTCGCGTACGGAGATCGATCCCCTGGTGCGGGTGTTCACAGTGCGGGAGCAGGAGACGGGGGGGCCGCTGGCAGCAGTGATCAACTACGGCTCGCACCCATGGATCTTCTGCGGATCGGGCATCTCGGCGGAGGTTGCCGGCGCAACGGCCGATCGGGTTGCAGAGGCGTGGGCGTCTGCGGAGGCGGAGCAGCCGGTTGTTCTGTATACTTCCGGACCTGAGGGGGATGTGAGTCTGATCTGGAATATCGATATCGAGCAGGTGTGGAAGACCCGGCCGGGGGAAGACCCGCAGGAGAGCCTGGCCAGGCGGGAGCAGGGGTTTAAGCGGGAGCTGGCGCGTCTGAGCAGGCGGCTGGCGGACGGGGTGATGGCGGCGATTGCCGGGGTGGAACGCTGGGATGTAGCGCCCGGGATGTGGGCCCGCCGGCAGGCGGTGGCGCTGCCTTTGAAAGCGGGATACCGCCCGGTGGACGACGTGCTGCTGGCCGAGTGGCAGCAGGCGGCGCCGGAGTCTTACCACCTGACGGAGGTGCAGGCGCTGGGGGCGGGCGAAGGCGCCTTCCTCGGGCTTCCGGGGGAGCCGTTCGCTTCCCTGGGGAGGGCGATTCAGGCCAGGTCGCGGTTTCGGCACTTGCTGATCTGTGCGCTGACGAATGAGTTCGGCGCGATCAGCTATATCGGCGACCGGGAGGCGTACGATCTGGGAGGGTACGAGACTGCGTTCACGCCGGTCGGTCCGGGCTCGGGAGAGGTGCTGGTGGACCGGGTAGTGGCTCTGTTGAGCGCGGATGGATGAGGCGGGGGTCGCCATACCGGGCCTGTGCCATATTGGTTTTTTCTGCGATGGGAGAGAAAACGTGCTCCATCTGAACACTTCAGGGTCGGCTTACGATATCGGTCTGCAGCACGGGCGTTCCTGCCCTGCCGCCGTTGGCATGGCGTATGAGGCCTGGGTGCAACTTGAGGGGGTTGATCCTTCGTGGATCGAGGGCGGTGTTCGACTTGTGGAGGACAGGCTGAAACGGAGCTTTCCGGAGGTATTGCGTGAGATGCAGGGTATTGCCGACGGCTCCGGCGTGCTGTACGAGCATATCCTGACTCTGAACTGTCTGGATGCGGTTCTTCCTGCAGGAAAAGGGTGGCCCCGCTGTTCGAACATCGGATTCAAGGATTCGGACGCAGGGGTGCTGCTGGGTAAGACGGCCGACTGGGAGGTCGCGGGATCGGAGCATTTTGCGGTCTGGCAGCGGTACCGGCCCGAGGCCGACCAGGGGTATGCGTTTATCCACTACGGCTGCGCCGGGACCCTCTGGAGCGAGGGTGGGCTGAACGAAGCCGGTCTGGGGATGGTCCTCAACGGCCTGGCTGGCTCGGGGGCCGGACCGGACAGCGTGCACTGGTTGTGCCTGACCCGGGGGGTGCTGCAATATTGCCGAAGTGTGCAGGATGCGCTGGATTTCCTGGGCCGATACGATGTGATGTACTGGGGGATGAACCTGACGCTGGCCGATGTGAGTGGGGATATGGCCTTTGTGGAGGTCGTGCCGGGCACCCGGGCCGTTCGCAGGCCGGAGGGAGACTATCTGATTCACACCAACCACTGTGTCTGCCCCGAAACGCTGGAACGGCAGCCCGAGAAGGACGTGCCCTCCGCCTTCGGAGTCGTGGGCTTGCGGGAGAACAGCCGGGCCCGGTATGAGACGCTGGAACGGATCGTGCCGGGCGCCCCCCGGACCGTGGCAGGGATGCAGGCGTTGCTCCGTGACCGGTCCAGGCCGGGGCCCATCAGCCAGAACGGCGAAGCGGGGATGCGGACGGCCTACGCGATGGTTGTCGCCCCTGCGCAGGGGAAGATGTGGGGTGTGGAAGGGTTTCCGCCGGATATGTCTTTTGTCGCGTATCAGATTTAGGGTAAAGTTCGCCGCTGGGCTTGATTCTGAATTGAAAACCAGCTTTATTTCAAACCGCCCAAACCGAGGAGAAATCATGTTGCGAGTCAACGACCCCGACCTGATCGCCCACTGGCCGCTTCGGGAAAACCTGGAAGACCATTCCAAAAGCGGCCTGTCCATCAAAAATCACGGCGTTGAAATCGGGGAATCAGACGGACAAAAAAGCGCCCAATTCAACGGGGCGGAAACCTTTCTGGAAGTTCCCTGCAACCTGTCCATAGGGACAGGCGACTTTTCATGCGCCGGATGGATCCACACGGAAGAAACCGAGGTGGTCGGCGACATCCTCAGCCAATTCGATCCGGAGACCCGCCAGGGGTGGCAGGTCTCGGTCCTCACCCATACCGGAATGACCTGCACCGCCCAATCGAATTACCGCAACCTCCACTTCGGCATCGACAACGGGCATCTCGGGTCCTGGACCGATTGCGGTCGTCCCGGTCAGGCAGTCAAAATATCTGCACTTTCAACAATAGGTGGACACCTGTACGCCGGCACCTTTGAGAACGGCAAAGACGAGGTCGGCCACCTGTGGCGCTACGAAGGGGAAAAACGCTGGACCGACCTCGGCAATCCAGTCGGGTGCAACGCCATCAACGCCGTCGTCGAATTTAAAGGCGCGCTCTACTGCGCCCTCGGTCGGTATAATAGCAGCGGCTCCGCCCTGGGCGATCCCCTGAACACCACACCCGGCGGCCAGATTTATCGGGTCGATGCCGACGGTCAATGGACCTTCTGCGGGCATCCAGGCATCGAAGACGCCACACCCGAAGAAACACCCACCACGGGACATAACACGGGCAAAGCCGACAACGCCGCCGCCCTCACAGTCTATCAGGGTCGGCTCTACGCCACCAGTCTTTATCGCGAGGGCGCCTTTGTCTATGATGGCGGCACCACCTGGACGCCCATAGGTCC
>JAAXHW010000116.1 GCA_012270675.1 Candidatus Latescibacterota bacterium
CCCTCTTCCAGGTAACGGTACAGGCGAGCGGGCTCGCGGGTGGAGGGACGGATCATGCAATCGATATCGTGGAGCTGACACAGGGCCAGAATGGACTGCACTTCCCTGTCGTTCATGGCCCGGTGTTCCAGGTCGAACCAGATCCCGTCGTATCGAGAGTGGGCGGCGTGGCGGATGAAGAAGGGAAGGAAGTGCCCCATTCCACAGATCCGGGCAAACTTGCCGCTGCGGAATTTTTTCAAGACTTTGCTCTTTCTCACTGATGTGGCTCCTGGGGTTCGTTTGAATGTGGGCGGCTGGAATCGATGGTGGAAGCGATCGTCGTCAGACCCCGTCCGCTCCTACCATATCACGATGCGACAGAGTGTAACCGCACCGGCATTGGTTCAACTGGAGGCCAAATGTAGGGGCGTCCCTCGTGGGCGCCCCCAACGCAACGCTGACCAGGCGAACGGAAACAACAGGGCAACCACAAGGGTTGCCCCTACGCTGGGCGGTTCAGCCCGCAATGGCCCCCCGGTGGCACCCGCTGCGGCGTCCTTTATTTATCCACCCGTTTACTCTATGATCCCTTGATTGCTGCCGGGGTCCCTGATCCGAGGATCGAGTCCGTGCCGATCGCTTCATGCAACCTGGCTTAAGAAAACAACTCGACGAGGAGGGCTATGTCATCCTGCGGGGTCTGGTGGAACCGCAAGTGGTGTCCGATGCCCGGACCGATCTCGACGGTTTGGTCGACCAACTGGCTGCCGGGTTGATTCGGGAGGGACGGGTCCAGTCCTCCTTCGCGGAAGAGCCCTTCGACACCCGGATCTACCGGCTTTTCCGGGACTGCCTGGACCGGGCGCCCCAGAGCTTCCGCCGGGAACTGCACCTGCCCGGCATTTTCGGCTATTTTTTTCACCCGGAGCTGCTGGATCTGGTGGAGTCGGTTTTGGGCGGCGAGATTCGCCTCTATCCCAACCACACCGTGCGCCCCAAGCTCCCCGATTGGGAGGGCACTCGCATCTGGTGGCACCAGGATGGAGGCTACACCCACTTCGTGCACACCGATGACGCCGTGCAAGAGGACGACGTGGAGGAGCTGCGAATGCTCAACGTCTGGTCACCGCTGGTGCCGGCGCGGGAGGAGAACGGCTGCATGCAATTCGTTCCCGGCAGCCACAAGCTGGGGGTGGT
>JAAXHW010000117.1 GCA_012270675.1 Candidatus Latescibacterota bacterium
GGCTTGTAATTTGTCCGAGCCTCTTTTATTATGGAAGCGAATTCACAGCAATGTAAGCATTTTGGCGCTTTTTGTCAAGCAGGAAGGGCAGTTGACCCGGGAGAACGATCCGGGGATGTCAGGTCCCTGGCGCCTATGCGCTGTTTTTGGGGATCAGATAGGCTTTGACTTCCGATTTAAGCGCACTGCGCAGCACAGGATCGTCGATGCAGAATACCCGTACGACCTTGGCCTGGGCCTCAAAATTGTCGATGAGGGATTTTTTGAGCATCGAGACTTCGGGGTCGTCGAAGGTGAGGGGATCGGCCTTGTCCACGGGGATGTGGGCGCCGAAGTAGACCTTGAGGTCGACTTCGGGGCTTTTGCCGAAGCGAGGGATGTCGATGAGGATCTCATCGCCTTTCAAATCCAGGCCCGTTTTTTTTGAGAAGGTTCTGCAAAGGTCGATTTCCACCTCCCGGCGGTCCTCCGGATTGTAGTAAAGGCGGGCGAGTTTCTCCATCAGGTCCTGCCCTCGTTCGTACGGGAAGAAGATCCGGGCGACCTTGTAGAGCTTCCGGCGTTTGAGACGCCCGACCATGCTGGTACGTCTGTCGATGCCGAGCCGGTCCATTTCCATTTGCAGGCGGTGGATCAGATCGGCTTCGGTGGATCGGTCGAAGTCGGTTTCGCGAAGGCTGCATTCGGGGTGGTGGAGCAGGTCCTGCACCCCCCGTTTGAACATGGCATTGGCCGAGCGGACGGCGTGGTGCAGGTAGACATTTCGGTACATCAGATAGTTTGTAAAGATGAGCGCCTCTACGGCCGAGACGCCTTTGTAGGTGATGGCGGGCCGCTGGCTTTCCGGGTCGAACGTGATGGATTTGATCAGGCGGTCCCGGTTGACGCTCTCCCCGAAGGGGACGCCGCAGTAGCGGGCGTCTCGCAGGAGATAGTCGATCTTGTCCGGGTCCAGGGTGCCGCTGAGGATGTGGGCCAGCCGCAGGTCCCGGTCGGGAATTTCAACGGCTTTGTTGTTGTAGTCGATGACATTGGCGACCCGGACCGGATCAATTCGGGCATTGCGGAGGGCTGCGTGGATTCGGGTGGTGGGGTCCAGGATGATCTGCCGGCCGCGCGTTTCGTGGTCGATGAAGAACATCTGCATTTCTTCGAAGAGGTGCGAAAAGGGGTAGTGGCCGATATCGTGGAGGAGGCTCGCCACCAGCAGCACCCTGGCGTCTTCCAGGTCGATGTGGAGGGGCGGGTGGGCCTGGAGGAGCCGGTGTAAAAACTGGCCGGTGAGGTGAAAAACCCCCAGGGAGTGCTCAAAACGGGAGTGGCGGGCGCCCGGGTAGACCAGAAAGACGTGGCCAAGCTGCGAGATGTCGCGCAGGCGCTGGAATTCATCCGTATCCAGCAGGGGGACCACATCCCAGGGGATGTGGATGTAGCCCCAGATAGGATCCCGGATGGCTTTCCCTGTTTGCAGAAATTGGAGGTCGATACGCATAAAGAGAAGAGGGATGGAGGAAGCGACGGGTGTTTTCCATAGATTGTTCGCGGTGTGTCCGGGAGACCCGCATCAGGACGGTGAAAAGTAAATAAGCCAATTCAAGTTCCAAAGGCAAGGACAAAAGTCGTTCAGGCGCATCTGGCGCAAGGCAAAGCATCTATGAAACAGGTGACGGACGCCCCGTGGAGGGTGGTCGGAAAAATGATCCGCGCACTGGACCGGGTGTTTGGTGGGGCAGCGAGGGACCGCAGGCGAAAACCGCCGGATGTCCTGGACAGTCTGATGCGGACGATTCTGTCTCAGAATACGACGGATGAGAATCGGGATCGGGCTTACGAGCGTCTGAGGGAGCGGTTTCCGACCTGGGAAGCAGTGATGGAAGCCAGGCCAGGGGAGGTGAAGGACGCGATTCGGGTTGCCGGGCTGGCCAACCAGAAGGGTCCGAATATGCAGGCGTTTTTGCGGTGGCTGAAGTCAAAGCGGGGGGAACTCAGCCTGGATTTTATTCGAGACCTGCCAGAAGATAGAGCGATCCGCACGCTGACCCGGCATCGGGGCGTCGGGATCAAGACGGCGTATATTGTTCTGGCGTTTGCCTGCGACATGGACCTGTGTGCGGTGGATACGCACGTGCACAGGATCTTGAGGCGCGTGGGGATTATCGACGAGGGGTGCAGCCGGGAGAAGGCGCACACAGAACTGGCGCCGCTGATTCCAAAGGGGAAGGCGCGGGCGTTTCACGTCAATCTGATCGATTTTGGCAAAACGATCTGCACCGCCCGGAACCCGGCGTGTGAGACGTGTCCGATCGCCCGCATGTGCCGGTATTATCAGATGGGACGGAAGGGATAGGAGGGATCGTCCGGGTGGGGAGGCGACACTGTGTTTTTGCTTGACACCAATGGGGGAATCGTCTATCTTTATCCGATCTGAAATAAGTGGCTTTCTAAGCTGGAGTTGGAGCTCCCGTAGCTCAGGTGGATAGAGCAACTGCCTTCTAAGCAGTAGGTCGCAGGTTCGAGTCCTGCCGGGAGTAGAGACGGACCGTGCGGTGGGTGTAGCTCAGCTGGTTAGAGCGCCTGGTTGTGGCCCAGGAGGTCGGGGGTTCAAATCCCCTCACTCACCCCACAATACGCCTGTTTTCACCTGTTCGAGTTACGGCCTTTGGCTCCTGGCGATTCGCATGGAGGGCTAAAGGCTTTTTTGGAATCATCCACTCACGCGTCGAAAGTCGTGGATGGCTCGCGACGTTCGACCATCCAATATGAGCCCGGGATGAATCTGTTCAAGCGTTTTCGAAAGCGTCCCCTCCGCGCCGTGGTGATCGGGCTGGACGGGGTACCCCACAGTCTGTTGCGGCGGCTGTTGGACGAAGGGCGGATGCCAAATTTTGCGGCGCTGCTGGACAGGGGGCGCCTGTTGCCGATGCAGTCGGTGCTGCCTACGGTGTCGTCTGTGGCCTGGGCGTCGATTGTGACGGGGTGCAATCCGGGACAGCACAATATTTACGGATTTATCGACCGGGTACCGCAGACACATGAGATGTTTATCCCCACGTCCCAGAATCTGACGGCTAAAACCTGGGTCGAGCTTTTCAGCGGCCTGGGGAAGCGGGTCTTCTCCATGGGGGTGCCAACGACGTATCCGCCCAGGGCGGTGAACGGTGTGCTGATTTCCGGATTTTTGGCTCCAGGTTTAAAGCGGGCGACCTATCCGCTTCAGCTTGCGAGGGAGCTGGAGGAGATGGGGTATGTCATTGATATCGACGCCTGGCAGGCGCGTGAGGACAGGGATAAATTCCTGGATGAGGTCTTTAACGCCTTAGACCGGCGGTGTGAGGTGATGTTGGATTTTTTCAGCCGGGAGCCCTGGGATCTGTTTGTGGCGCATGTGATGGATACGGATCGGCTGCACCATTTTCTGTGGGGGCACATAGAGGATGAGAACGAGGCGTACACGTCCTGGTTTTACCGATTTTACGAGCGGGTTGACGAGGCCCTCGGAGAGCTGGCAAGCCGGCTGGATGAGGATGTGCTTTTGATGATTCTGTCGGATCACGGATTTTGCAGGCTGAAGCAGGAGGTCCACCTCAATACCTGGTTGAGGCAGGCCGGGTACCTGCAATTTGCTTCTGATAGGCCCAGGCAGCTCCGGGACCTGTCGCCTTCCACGCGGTGTTATTCCCTCCTGCCGGGGCGTTTCTACGTCTGTGTTCAGGGGCGGGAGCACAACGGCTGTGTGGCGCGTGGGGGCGAGTACGAGGCTGTGCGGCGAGATGTTGCAGCGGGACTGCTGGAGATCCAGGACCCGGAAACGGGAGACCAGGTGGTTCAAAAGGTGCTGATGCGAGAGGAAGTCTACAGCGGTGCCGCATGTGAGGCCGCTCCCGATTTTGTGGCGGTGCCGGCCGAGGGATACGACCTCAAAGGGGGATTTGAAAAGGATGTCCTGATGGAAAGGGGTCCGGTAAACGGCACCCATACGTTTGAAGATGCGATGTTTTATGTGAACCGTCGGTGTGAGGAGCGCAGCGACCTGGCGGTGGTTGACGTGATGCCAACGCTCCTGGAAGGGATAGGGATCGAGGTGCCCGAGGCGCTGGATGGGCGCCCACTGGCTCTGAGATAGGCAGTGAGAAAAGAGGATTTATGGGGTGTATGCGTATTTTGCCTTCGCTTCTGCTTCTGGCGGTGGGGGGGATATGGGTGCAGGCAGAGGGGAATGCCCTGGATACGAGTGAGGAGAACATGAAGCGGATTGCCAGATCGCTGGGGGTGGAGTGTACGCATTGTCACCTTGCAACGGATGGCAAGGTCGACTACGAGGCGCCCACCCCGCTTAAGGAGACGGCGATTCATATGAAGGTCCATTTTGTGGACAGTCTGAAGACGGCGGACGGAGAGGCGCTGAGGTGCGTTTCCTGCCACAATGGCGCGGCCCGATTTCTGCCCCGCGACGTGAAGGGCGCCGGGCCCTCCAATCTCTCTGAACGCATGGACCGGAAAGAAATTATCAGGATGATGAGGCGTCAGGCGAAGCAGCTGGGGGTGACCTGTGATTTCTGCCATGCCAGGAGCGAGGACGGCAGACTGGCGCCTGCACAACCGACCAGGCATAAATTGATGGCCAAATACATGATGGATCATTTCGCGGGCAAGCTGGTGACGCTGGATGGAAAGCCCGCGACCTGTCAGACCTGTCACCGCGGGCAGGCGGAGTTCCTGCCGCGTTCCAGGCATTAGAAGCTGTCTTAAAATCCCCA
>JAAXHW010000118.1 GCA_012270675.1 Candidatus Latescibacterota bacterium
TATTAAAATTTTGTCCGACCCTCTTTTCTGGTGAGACATGCTTACTCCCCTTTTAATCCATCTTCATTATCCAAAGAGGTAAATATGATGCGGCAACACCCGGATAGAGAAATTCTGGAGAAGTTACTCCCTTATATCCGAAAATACCAGGAGCTGGCGTCGAAACACGGGATTAACGATATTTTTCAGGATAATGGCGGCAAACTCTTACAGGTTCTTCTCATAACAGGGCTAAGGGTTTTACCAGGCCGGGAGGGGAATGATGCAAGAGATGCTGAAGGAAATGAGTACGAACTGAAATCTGTCAATAGTCTCTTAACCAAAAGCTTCTCAACGCATTATCATCTCAATCCCAAGATCATTGATAAGTACCGTCAAGTAGATTGGATTTTTGCAGTCTATGAAGGCATCGAGATCCAGGCCATATATCGTCTTATACCTCAAGACCTGGAGTTCTACTTCTCAAAATGGGAAAAGAAATGGCATGACGACGGAGGGAAGGATGTTAATAATCCCAAGATTCCGCTAAAATTCGTCATGAAGCAGGGGGAGTTGATATACGGAAGAGAATAAAGGTCCACCAGTTTAAATATACTATACATATGTTCATCTTGCAAGAAAAAAATGTACAGGAGGTTGCTGTGTCCAGAATTCTGAGTGTGGGGCTTGTCGGGTGCGGGGGACAGACGCGCAGAAATCTCGCCCCGGCCGTTGCCCGCATCGCATCTGCGCGTCTGGTATCCTGTGCGGATGTTGATGCGGATAAGGCGCAAGAGGTTGCCGACGCTTTTCAGGTGGAGGCGGTTTATGACAGCGCTGAAGCGCTTCTTGCCGGAGGGGAGGTGGACGCGATCATCGTGTCCGTCCCACACCGCTACCTCAAGCCGGTGGCACTGTCCGCCATCAGCGCGGGCAAACACGTGTTTATCGAAAAGCCGATGGGCCTCAACGCGGCGGAGGGCGCCGAGGTGGTGGAGGCCGCCCGGCAGCAGGGCGTCGTGGCGATGGTCGGCTACTGTATGCGCTACTCACTCAGCCGGATGTTTATCAAGTCTCTGCTGGACCGGGGGGCGGTGGGAGATATCAGCTTTGTGGTGGCCGGTAAGGGGGGCGGCCCTCTGGGGGGATGGCTGGGGGGACCCCACGCGGAGGGGGGCGGCCAGCTCCTCTTTCTGGGGTCTCACCTGACCGACCAGGTGCTCTGGATGACGGGGGACGAGGCCGAAGCGGTTTCCGCGTCTGTCCGGTGGAACGCCGGAGGGACGGATGAGACGTCGGCCTACACGGTGAGGCTGAAACAGGGGGCCGTGGCCACGTTCACGGTGTCTCAGGCTTCGGGAGTGGGCTACGATTTCGTGGACGTGTTCGGAACCGGAGGGCGCGTGAGGGGAGACTGGTACGGCGATGTCGTCACCGTGCAGAGCCGGGTTATTCCCGAGTATGCGCATCCCACGGTCCTGCGCATCCCCGGCGATAGTCTTGAAGAGATGTGCCATCGGGAGGTGGCCGCGTTTGTAGAGGCGGCCACCTCGGGTGCCCCTTCTCCCATACCGGTCTCGGACGGCCTGCGCGTGCTCCGGGTCCTGGACGCTGTTGTTGCGTCCAGCGTCGGGGGAAATTGGGTTGAGACAGGCTAAGAAGCGGCCTGGAGAATAAGCTTTGGGTCTCTGCCATCTACAACCCCGCCCCACCCTTCCCATGCCTTCGGCGAGGCCTTTTTCTTGCGCGCCCAAGAAAAAGGCCGAAAAAGAAGGGCCCCGCTCAAACGCCGCGGGGGCCGCTTTTCCGCGAACTGCCTCAGTGGTGGTAGCAGGCGGTTGTGCCCAGCGGACGTTTTGAGCGTTTTTGGGCGGAGTGCTTGAGGGATCTGCGCGGAAAGGCCCCTTCCCCCCGCAGGGAAGGTGGAGGGGGCGAGAGGTGTGAGGGGGAACGGTGC
>JAAXHW010000119.1 GCA_012270675.1 Candidatus Latescibacterota bacterium
CTGGTCAAGCGCATCCGTTTCCTCAAGAAACGGAAGCACCGGCTCAGGGAGGGGTGTTTCTGGGCCGAAGGCATTCGAAATGCGCTGCAGGCGCTGGAACTGGGCTGGGACATAGAGGCCCTGGTCTGGGTGCCCGACATGCTGCGAAGCGACCCCGCCCTGCAGGCGGTCCAGCGCGCATCTGTCAGGAAAGTTGCGGTGTCGAGGTACGTTTTTGAGGGGATGGCAGTGGGTGAAAATCCGCAGGGTCTGGGGGCGCTG
Organism: Candidatus Latescibacterota bacterium; assembly: GCA_012270675.1. Lineage (GTDB taxonomy): Bacteria > Latescibacterota > UBA2968 > UBA2968 > JAAXHW01. The sequence continues at coordinate 262 of JAAXHW010000119.1, forward strand.
GTCCGCTTGAGAGAACAGCGCCTGGCAGACCTGGATGCGGGATCGGAGACCCTGCTTGTGGTTCTGGAGGAACCCCGGAATCGGGGAAATGTGGGGACGGTGGTGCGCACGGTGGACTGCGCCGGGGGGGACGGCGTGGTTCTGCTGGGGAGATCGGTAGATGCTTACGACCCCGAGTCCGTTCGGGCAAGTATGGGGTCCCTGTTTGCCATGCCGGTGGTGGCATGCCCCGGTGTTTCGGATTTTGTGGCCTGGGCAGGGGACCGGGGCCTGCGGCTGGTCGGGACGTCGGCCCGTGCAACGCAGAGCTACCGGGAGGTTTCCTACCGCCGACCGCTGGCGCTGCTGTTCGGGAACGAGCGGAAGGGACTGTCGGGAATGCTGCGGGCGGCTGCGGACGAGGTTGTCCGGATTCCGGTGCTGGGAAGGGCAACATCGCTGAATCTGGCTTCGGCCGTGGCGGTCATGGCGTACCAGGCGGTGGAGGGATAGAAGGCGCTTGACAAGAGAGGGCTGGCGCGTACGCGTGCATTAGCAGGACCTGACTGCTGGCGCCTGCCCCTGCCTTGCCGGCCGGCAGCGAATTTTCGCGTGGTTCCGTCCATCATCATCGTCACCATTTTCCCTTGCTTAAATCGTCGATTAAGGATATTTTTGGGCATTATGTTTAACTGAGGTGCCTTTACATCAGATCTGAACAGGGATGGAGAGACGGGATGGCGCAGCGATGGAAGGACTGGCTCACCCAGGCGGAGCACGACCTGGAGCAGGCCGCCTCCTCGCGGAGGGAAGGCCGTCATGATTGGGCCTGCTTCGCGGCGCAGCAGGCTGCTGAGAAGGCGGTCAAAGCGCTCCACCTCGCCCGGGGTCAGGAGGCGTGGGGCCATGTTGTCGCCCGCCTCCTGTCGGAGCTCCCGGACGCCCCGCCCGAGCATCTCATCGAACAGGGACGGGCGCTCGACAATTTCTACGTACCGACGCGCTACCCGAACGGGCATCCGGAAGGGCCGGCCTACGAGCACTACGGCCCGCTGCAGAGCAGTCAGGGACTGCGTTATGCCGGTGACATCCTCCAGTTCGTCCATCAAGCGCTGGCCGACGCCTGAGACTGTCCTGGAAGCGCTTCGCGCGTGGTCCACTGTCCAGGCTGAGAGGCGCGGGGACCTGGTGGCGCTGGGCTACTTTGGCTCCTACGCCCGTGGGGACGCCGGGTTCGGCAGCGATCTCGACCTTGTCGCGGTGGTTGGGAACAGTTCCGCCTCTTTTATCGAGCGAGCGCGTGGATGGCCGACCTACGCCTTGCTCGTGCCCGCCGACCTGCTCGTGTACACCGTCGACGAATGGCAGACGCTGCGGGAGGGCGGAGGCCGTTTCGCCCAGGTCCTCTCAGAGGAAACGGTCTGGCTGGTGGGGCCGCCGGAAGACCCGGGTTGCCCGGGGGGCTGATCCTGCGTGGATAGGAGTCCGGGGGGTGTTCCACAGAGATGGCAGCCTTATCTGGCTGCCATCTCTTTATCGGTTTTGACAGGAGGTTGAGATGGCCACACCAGGGCAGGTGCGGATCGGTATTGTGGGATTGGGACCGCGCGGCAGGCGGGCGTGGCTGAAAAACCTGCTGCGAATCAAGACGTGCAGGGTGACGGCCCTCTGTGATCAGGTCGAGGCCCTTGTGCAGCAGGCCTATGGGGAGGCGGGAGATCCGGATATTGCGTGTTATACCGATTATGAGAAGATGCTGAGGGAGGCGAAGATCGACGCGGTGGCGATTGTGACGGCGCCGCACGACCAGCCGGATCTGATCTGCCGGGCGATGGAGGCGGGAAAGCATGCGACCTGCGAGGTGTCGCTGACGTACGATATGGAGGATTTATGGCGGGTGGTGGTTGCGGTGGAGCGCAGCGGGCTGAAGTTCCAGATGGCGGAACAGGTGATGTACCATGCGTTTGTGCATGCGTGGCGTCAGCTGGTTCTGGAGGGGAAACTCGGCCATGTCATTTTTGCCGAAGGGCAGTATCTCCACGGGATGACGCCGGACCGTTTCTGGGTGGATGCCGAGACCGGGGAGCGGATTACCCTGGAGGAGGCTAAGGACCATCCGGGGGCGGTGAAGAGCAGGATGTGGAACTGGTATCCCCATCCGATCCTCTATATGGCGACCGATCTGGGGCCGATTTTGAGGGTTCTGGAGGACCGGGTGGAGCGGGTGACATGCATGGCCACGCGGCCGCAGAGCTACTATTATGAGGGGATTCCGGCGTCGGATATGGAGGTGGCGTTGATGCACACGGAGAAGGATACGATTATCCGGATGGCGACCGGGTTTACGTATGCGACCACTCCCCGCAACCACCACTGGTGGCACCTGGAGGGGACGAAGGGGAAGGTGGAGACCGCCCGTTCCGCGGAGGTCTACGGTGGGGCTTCGGGGGTGGACACGCCGAAGATGTGGCTGGAGAGTTCCGGAGAGGAGGGCATGCAGGCGGTGGCGTGGCAGTATTCGCTGGATGCGCTTCCGGAGGAGGCGGTGGGAAGCGGGCATGGGAATATGGACTATTTTGCGCTGTCGTCTTTTCTGGATGCGATTCTGAACGATTCGGAGCCGCCGCTGGATGTGTACAGGTCTGCGGATTTGACGGCCCCGGCGATTGTGGCCGTGCAGTCGGTCGAGCAGGGGAGCGCGTGTCTGGAGGTGCCGGACTTCAGGCCTTCGGAGAAGCGGAAGGCGGGGGAGTTTCCTGTGGAGGGTTGCGATGATTTCAATTACCGCTGATTTCGAGTGCGGAAACGCGAAGAATGTCCAGCAGATCGCGATCGACCGGTTTCGGCTCGAGGTTGTAGGCGACAAGGCGTCTTACAGTTACTACTTTTGCTTCGATGTCCGGAATGACGGCCCCCCCACGGTTCTGACCGTGGAGGTGTGGCCGGATCCCGATTTCGGCCCGGAGGGGTTTGTCGTCACGTTGCCCACCACCGTGTGGATCGGGTCCGGAGACCGTTTCAAGCCGCTCGATCGCTCCCGCGTTCGGAATTTCGAGGAACCGCTGTTGGTCCGCCTGAATCTGAGGGAGAACGAAACCGTTCGGGTGACGAACGCCTGGCCTGCGCCCTACAGCGGCACGTGCGAGTTTCTCCGGAACCTGGCCGATGTACGCGGGGACCGCTGTGAGTTGTTCACCATCGGCACGTCGGTCCAGGGCCGGGACATCCCCGGCATCCGCACCGGCGCGTCCGGCAAGCCCGGGATCCTCTGCGGGGCCGGTCAACACGCGGTCGAATTCACCGGCACGTGGGGTATGCGGGGTATTGCCGACTTCATCACGTCCCTTCTGCCGGATGCCGTCGCCCTTCGAGAGCAGGTACAGGTTGAGGTCATACCGGTGGTCAATCCGGATGGGAATGTGATGGCCCGAAACGCTTTCAACGCGGAAGGGTTCGACATGTACCGGGCTTTTGGGGAGGATCCGGATTCGGAGCATCCCGAAGCCCACGAGAGCCGGTTGCTCTGGAACAAACTCGTTGAGGAACAGCCCGCGCTCTGGATGAATATCCACGCTTTTGTGGGCTGGCGAAACAACGGCGAATACCCCTATGACGGCTGGTATGAGGTGGTCGATCCGGTCTTCCGGGACCCCGGCCGGGCGCGGCTTTACCAGGCCCTGTGCGATACCATGCGCCTGGAGACCGATGGGATGTCCACGCACGGCAGGGCCAATGTGCATCGCGAGAATACGATGTGTTATCAGATGGCCAGAAGGTTTGGCATTCCCAGTGTCTTCTATGAGCTTAACGCAGCCACCGCGGGCCCGTATGGGTCTGCCAAACGCGCGATTCACGTCTTCAAGCGGGCGGTCCATACCCTGCTCAACAGCTTCTAAGCGGGAAAGGAGCCCAGGATGAACGAGAACAGGCGGGACCTTTTGGAGCGGTTTCTGTCCAGAGACTGGTATTCGGAAAAGGCGAGACGGGTCAGGATGGAGCGGTACCTGGCGTGGATGGCGGCGCAGGAGAGGCCACCCCTTCGGGTAGCCGGCCCCGATAAGGGCGCCGGGGTTTTAAACGTGGGGGTGGTTGGACTGGGACGCGGCCGGTCTATGGCGAAATTCTGCAACCTCCTGGACCAGAGCCGAACGGTGGCGGTGTGCGACGAGGTGGAGGACCTGGCAGCGTTTGTGGCGGAGGAGCAGAAGATTCCGAAGTGGTACCGTGACTACGGAGAGATGCTTGAGGACGAGGAGGTCCGGGTGGTTGTGGTGGAGACGGGCACGGACTGGCACGGGGAACATACGATCCAGGCGCTGCAGGCGGGGAAGCACGTTTTTGTAGAGATGCCGGCTGCGGTTACGCTGGAGGAATGCCGGGCGATTGTGGATTTGAGCGAGGAGACCGGTCTGAAGGTGCAGATGGGCAACCAGCTGAGGTGGTACAACCGGTACGAGGCGCTCAAGAAGCTTTGCATGGAGGAGGAGTTCGGGAAGATCCAGTATATGGAGGCGGAGTACAATTGCGACTACCGGTGGCGGAAGCGGTTCTGGGGGGAACGGGAGCGGGAGGTGGGCATGCCGGCGGACCGGGGGTGCAAAGAGGGGATCGAGCCCCCGCTGAACGCAGCGGTGCATACCACGTTTGACACGTCGCGCTGGCTGCTGGGGGACGAGCAGATCGTGGAGGTGGAGGCGTTCGGGATGCGGGGCACGAGTTTTGTGGAGGGCAGGCCGGAGGAGGGCTTTGGCGCGAAAACCGGCGATGGCTGCGACAGCGTGGTGGCGCTGATGAAGAGCGAGAGCGGTGTGGTCATCAAGGCGTTGCAGTGTTACGGGTTCCGGCGCCCCCACCTGAACTATCTCGCCCTGTACGGGACGATCGGGTGTTACGAAGGGGAGCGGCGCAACGAAGTGGGGTCCGGGTACGTGCACCTGCCCCACCGGTTTCTGAATACGGTGGAATCGGGGGATGGGTGGATGGAGTTGCCCCTTGTGGTGGGTACGGGACCGGGTCACCAGGGGGCGGAGTTCGACATGATGCTGGATTTTTTCGACGCCATTATCCGGGACCGGCGCCCGCTGATCGATGCGGTCCAGGCCGCTCGTTCGTGCGCGCCGGCGATCTGCGGGGAGCTTGCAGCGGTGCGTGGGGAGCGGATGTCGGTTCCCCAATTTCCATAGAGAATCGCCAATGGGAGATGAATATGGCATCGGGGTTTCTGGAACGTCTGAATGAGGGTGCGCTGCTTTGCGATGGGGGCTATTATCTGGAGCTGGAGCGACGGTGTCTGGGTAGCCTGGAGCGGGGCGTGCCGATGGCCGTTCTGGATTATCCGGAGGGCGTTCTGGAACTGCACCGCGAGTTTGCAAGGGCGGGCGCGGACGTCCTGCAGGCGATGAGCTGGGGCGTTGGAAAGCTTGACTGCGATGAGGAGTTGCACCGGACGGCGGTGGAACTGGCGCGGGAGGCGGCGGGTGCGGACCGGTTCGTGGCGGGCACGCTGAGTCCGGGGGGAAAGGTGAGTTACCGGAGACGGTCGCCCCTGATGGGGAAGGAGAAGCGGGAGTTGCAGGCGTTCTACGAAAGGCGGGTGGGGCAACAGGCGGCAGCGGGTGTGGACCTGTTTATCGTGGAGACGTTCTATTCCGTGGAAGACGCGGCCCTCTGTATCCCGTTTGTTCAACAGGCCGGGGTGCCGGCGGTGGTGACGCTGGCGTTCAAGTCGGGCAAGTTTACTGCCGACCGATGCCTGCCGGACGAGGCGGCAAAGCGGTTTGTGGACCGCGGCGCCGATCTGGTGGGGGTAAACTGCCACCGGCCGTGGCACGGGTACCGGGAGATCGTGGAACGGATGATGGCGTCGGTGTGCGTACCGATCTGTGTCCAGCCAGTGGCCTACGTGCTGGAGAATGGCGCGGAATATACGCGCGAGATCGCTTCGGGTGCGAGCACCCATTTTGAACTCCGGCACCAGCCGCGCCGGGAGATGGCCGATTATGCGAGGGATGCATGGGACATGGGCGTGAAATTGATCGGGTCGTGCTGCGGTTCGCTGCCGTATCACGTACGGGCGATGGCCGAAGCCATCGGCAAGCCGACCGAACTGCCGGACCGGCCCGGTCCTTACCAGATGATATGAATATGTTGCGTATGAATGCTCTGTACGCCACCGGGTTGAGCGTATGCCTGCTTGTGAGCGGGACGCTCCACGCGGGTGCTCCACGCTTCGTGGACGTAACCGCCTCCTCAGGCATTGGCTTTCGACATATCCATGGCGGGACCGGCAAGAAGTATTTTGTGGAGACGATGGGTTCGGGGGGTGCGTTTTTTGACTATAATAACGACGGCTGGCTGGACCTCTTTGCCGTCAACGGAGGGGTGTTGCCGGGTTATACCGGCGCGCGTCCGCTCAACCGGCTGTACCGGAACAACGGCAACGGCGCCTTCTCGGATGTGACCCGGTCCGCGGGTGTCGGGGTTACGGCCTACGGGATGGGCAGCTGCGTGGGGGACGTTGACAACGATGGATACGACGACCTCTATGTGAGTTGCTACGGGCCCAACAGCCTGTTTCACAACAATGGAGACGGGACGTTTGCGGAGGTGGCCCGCAGGGCCGGTGTGGCCGGAGATTCGGTGTGGAGCGTGGGTTGCGCCTTCCTGGATTACGACGCGGATGGGTATCTGGACCTCTATGTGGCCAACTACGTGGCTTTCTCGCTTTCCTCAGTCTCCGCAGGCCTGAGACCTTACGCATTCCGTGACGCGGCCGATCTTTTCGAAGACGCCCGGTTTTATCCCCATCCCGACAATTTCAGAGGTGTTGCCGACCGGCTCTATCGCAACAACGGAGACGGAACGTTTACGGATGTGACGGATCGGGCCGGCGTTTTCGACCCTTCCGGAAAGGGGATGGGCATGGTGTGCGGCGATGCCGACGGGGACGGGGGCGTTGATGTCTTTGTGGCCAACGATATGACGCCCAACTTCCTCTACCGAAATCGTGGGGATGGGACCTTTGTGGAGAAGGGGCTGCTGATGGGAGTAGCCTACAGTGGAGCGGGCGACCTGCAGTCCAGCATGGGGGCCGATTTGGGGGATTTTGACCGGGACGGGCGCATGGACCTGGTGGTGACGAATTTCGGGCTGGAGGGCGGCGGACTCTACCGCAACGAGGGCAATGGGCTGTTTACGGATATCTCATCCAGATCCGGCATCCGGAAGGCCACCTTTCGTTATGTTGGCTGGGGTACCGGCTTTCTGGACTATGACAACGACGGGTGGTCCGACCTGCTGATGGTGCATGGCCACGTGCTGGACAACGCGGAGCTTGTCGGCAGCACCCACGCTCAACCCGACCTGCTGTTCCGCAACGACGGGAAAGGGAGGTTCGTGGACGTGACGCGGGAGGTGGGGGACGACCTGTCTGCGCCTTTTGCGAGCCGGGGGGCTGTGTTTGGAGACTACGACAACGACGGAGACGTGGACGTGTTCGTCCTGACGATGAACGGTCCGGCGAGGCTTCTCAGAAACGAGGGCGGAAATCAGAATCACTGGCTGAGGGTGAAGCTGGTGGGAGGCGCAGGGCGAGCGGAGGCGCGCCCGGCACGCGCGACGCTTTTATCCAACCGCAACGGCATTGGCGCACGGGTGACGGTGTGGGTTGGGGGGCGGCAGCAGGTCCGGGAGGTGCGGAGCGGGTCGAGCTACCTGTCGCAGAACGATTTTCGGCTGCATTTCGGGCTCGGTTCGGCGGTGAAGGCCGACTCCGTCGTCGTCCGCTGGCCGGGTGGAATCGTGGACCGGCTGGAGACCCTGGCAGCGGATCGGGAAGTCGTTGTACAGGAAGGGGTGACGCGTCCATGAGGGGATGGAGCATGGGTATGTGGACCGCGGTCCTGTGCGGCATGCTCGCCCTGACGCCTTTGGGCAGGGTTGCACGGGCGGAGCGGCCCAGGGAGATCCGCTATATTGGACCGGCGCTGAGCACGCTGAACAGCTACCTGTACACGGGGGGGATGTATGCACAGATCACGCTGGGAACCAAAGAGGGACTGGTTCAGCTGGGTGCCGGGGGAGGGCTGATTCCGGCCCAGGCCGAGCGGTGGGAGGTCTCTGAGGACAGGTTGACCTACACCTTCATTCTGCGCCGGGACAATCGCTGGTACGACGGGACTCCGGTGACGGCGTGGGACTACAAGGCCGCCACCGTCTATCAGATGGAGCCGGGGCGGGAGAGCAAGTGGATCTGGGACACGCCACTGCAGTATGTGGAGAAGGCGATGGACTTCAGGAACGGCGCGGCCCGTGTCGAGGAGGTGGGGGTGGATGTGGTGGACGACTATACGCTGCGGTTTCGGCTGGCCAAGCCCTACCCTGCGTTTATGAACGCAATGGTCACCGGGAGCATGTTCCCGATCCACCGGGGGACGCTGGAAAAGTACGGAGAAGACTGGCACAGGCTGGAGCACTATCAGGGGAACGGACCGTACCGGATTGTGGAGTGGGAGCTCAACTCCCATGTGATCCTGGAGCCGAATCCCGTATACAACCTGACCCGGGGCAATCTGGAGCGCATCCACAGCCGGTTTGCGGGCAGGCCCCTGGAGGGCTATCAGAGCGGTGAGATCGATTTTGCGATCCTGAATTCGATCGCGGATATTTACTATGCCAAACACCATCCGGTACTCAGCCGGGAACTGGTGTGGACGCCGACCAGCGGGCTTTCCTATGTCAAATTTCTGTTTTCGAAACATCCGGTCTACTGGGACGCCAGGGTGCGGCGGGCGATTGCGCTGGGGTTTGACAAGCGCCGGATCGTGGAGGCGATCTTCCTGGGGCGGGAGACGCCGATGGATATGCTCTCCACGCCGGCCATGCCCGATTGGGATGCGGCGTTCGGGATGAGATTCGACCTGGAGGAGGCGCGACGGCTGCTGTCCGAGGCGGGGTATCCGGGCGGAAAGGGAATTCCCGAGTCGGTTATCCTGATCCCCTCCTATCTGGCGCCGGAGATGGTTTCGCAGTTTGTGGTTATCGCCGCCATGCTGGAAGAGAATCTGGGCATCCGGTTCAAGATCGACAATCAGGAACTGGGCGTGTACGCAGATAAGCGGGTTTCCCTGAACCCGCCTGAGTATGTGGGGATGTGCTTTGCGGCGTCCGGAGCACCCTGGCCCAACCCGATCTACGGCACGCAGTGGATTGAAAATGTCCACTGGACGGACAGTCCGGAAGTTTACGGCGTCTGGTGGGAGGGACAGCGACGTATTCTGCAGATCCGGTCGGGTATGGTTCGGCTTGAGGGCGGAAAAGACCTCGCCGACTTCGAACGGGTGCACCGGGAGATCCGGGCGTATAAAGACTCGGTGATGGCGCTCTATGCAGATGGAAAGCACGGTCCGCACCTGCGGTGGGAGGCGGAAGAGGCGATGAACGGCTGGCAGGAAGCGGGGGACGAGATCCTGCGGGCGGCGCGGCAACCGGATGCGGACCTGAAGTGGGGGTGGAAGGCGTTGAATGTGACGCTCCTGCAGGTGAAGCAGTACTATTTTCAGTGGTCACATACCAGCGATTTGCGCTGGCGGCTTGAGGAGATGCGTCAGGAAGCGCACCGGGCGCGCGATCGGGTCAGGCAGGCAGAGGTCAACCGGGAGGTACACCGCCTGGTGCAGGCTTATAGCTGGGACTTTCCGCTCCATGTTGCCAATGCCACGGCTCTGGTCAAACCTTACGTCAAGGGGGCGAAATTCTGCGCTTACTGGTGGGCCAATCCCATGTATCTGAAATGGATCAGCATCTAGGACGGCAACGGGGCGGAGACAGCGCAGAGGTCCGGAGTCGACTGAGTGCATTTCCAGTTCCACCCGTTGGTTCGACCGGCATTTGTAAACGCGCGCGGTCCCGAGCCGGAGAATTGGTATGGTTATGTTTGTGGTTCGCCGCATCGGTCAAATCGCGGTGAGTCTGGTGGTGATCCTCGTCATCACGTTCTACCTGATGCACGCGGCGCCCGGCGACTTTTTCAATATCGAACGGCTGATGAACCAGCAGGTAACCGGCAGTCGGCTGAGCCAGTTTGAGGAGAAGAGCCAGACGCTGATGCTGTGGGAGGAACGCTATGGGGAGAATACCCCTGTGTGGAAACAGATCCTGATCTACCTGAGGCACGCGGCGGTGCTGGACTTCGGGCCGTCGTTCCGCTATCCGGATACCACGATCCAGGAGATGATGACCAGGGCTTTTCCCCGGACGTTCGTTCTGGCTTTCTCGCCGATGCTCCTGGCCCTGCTGATCGGCATTCCCATGGGGGTTGGGGCGGCGCTCTACCGGAATACCTGGGCCGACCGGGCGACGATGTTTATTTCCATGCTGGGCATTTGCATTCCTTCCTATGTTATCGCCCTGCTGGTTATTGTTTTTTTCGCGGTGATGCTTCAGATGTTTCCGACGTCGGGATGGGGGGGGTGGGAGTACGCCGTGCTCCCGGTGATGGCGATGGTCTTTCAGCCTGTTGCGGACATCGCCCGGTACGTGCGGGTGAGTTTGATCAAGGAACTGGGTGAAGACTACGTGCGGACCGTGTTCTCCAAAGGGGGGGACCGGAACAAGGCGGTGTTTCGCCATGCGCTGCGGAATTCGCTGATTCCACTGCTGACCATTACCGGACCGCAGTTTGCCAACCTGATGGTGAGCACCGCTTTTATCGAGGAGATTTTCAATATTCCCGGGCTGGGCAAGCTGTTCGTGGCCGCGGCCGGGACGCGGGATTACCCGATGATCATTACGTCTACTCTCTTTTTTGGGTTGCTGATTATGCTGATGAACCTGCTGGTGGACATCGGTTATGCGCTGATTGACCCGCGCATCCGGGCGAGCTATCAGCGGCAAGGGCGATGAAGTCGCGGAGAGGAGAAGCCGTTTGGCCCCTTTCAACCGGGTAGCATACGGAGCAGAAGCGCAGGCGATCGAACCCCGGCGGGTCTCCTACTGGGGCAGCGTCTGGCAACGCTTCGCGGTGAACCGCCTGGCCGTCCTGAGCCTGGGGTTTGTCATTCTGATGATTCTGGCGGGGACCTTTGCGGGCTTTATTGCACCTTACGGGTACAACGAGATTGACCTGGACAACGCATACCAGCCTCCGTCGTGGCGGCACATCGCCGGAACGGACGAGGTCGGACGGGACATTTTCAGCCGCCTCATTTTCAGCCTTCAGACGGCCCTGGCCGTCGCATTCGGGGCCACGGTGATCTCTGTGGTGATCGGCGGCGTGATCGGGGCCGTGGCGGGCTATTCGGGGGGGATTGTGGACAATGTGTTGATGCGGATTACAGATGTGATGTACGCGTTTCCGGGGTTTCTGTTCAGCATCATCCTGGTGTCGGTGCTGGGGCGGGGGGTGGTTACGATTTTCATCGCGATCGCGGCCACAAGCTGGGTGGGATTCGCCCGGCTGATGCGGGCGCAGGTGCTGTCGATCAAGAACCTGGAGTACGTGGCGTCGGCCCGGGCGCTGGGTGCGACGCACCGGTATATTATCCGGCGGTATATTCTGCCGAATTCCTTCGGCCCGCTGATTGTTGCCATCGCCTTTATGGTTCCCGGGTTGATGATGACGGAATCGGCGTTGAGCCTGCTGGGGCTGGGGGTGATGCCGCCCAGGCCAAGCTGGGGGGTGCTGATTCAGGTGGGGAGCGTGAATTTCAGGGCTTTTCCCTACCAGCTCACCTGGCCGGCGGCCACGTTTGCGCTGGCCCTGCTGTCGTTTACGTATCTTGGCGACGGGCTGAACGATGCGTTCAATCCAAAAGCGTGAACTTCCGCGTGTGTGAACGGGGAGCGCCTGTGTCCGTTTTGCTGGATATCCGGGATCTGAAGACGTACTTCTACCGCCGCGATGGCGTGGTGCGGGCGGTGGACGGGATCTCTTACGCGGTATACGGGGGGGAGAGCGTGGGGATTGTGGGGGAGAGCGGCAGCGGCAAGAGTGTGAGCATGCTGTCCATTGTGAAACTGATTGGGGGACGGGGAAAGATCGAAGCCGGGGAGGTGTGCTTTGGGGGTCGGAACCTGCTGGCGCTGGAGGAAAAGGCGCTTCGGGATGTGCGGGGCAACGAGATCGGGTTTGTCTTCCAGAACCCGCAGACTTCCCTCAACCCGACGATGCGCAGCGGACCCCAGATCGAGGAACCGATTCTGTGGCACGGGCGGGCGGACCGGAAGCAGGCGTTCGACCGGGCGGTCTCGCTGCTGGAAGAAGTGGGTATTCCGGCCCCGTCGTCGCGCTACCGGAACTACCCGTTCGAGCTGTCGGGGGGGATGAAGCAGCGGGTGATGATTGCGATGGCGTTGAGCTGCGAGCCCAGGCTGATGATCGCCGATGAGCCGACGACGGCGCTGGATGTGACGACGCAGGCGCAGATCGTGGATCTGATGAACCGGATGAAGGCGGCCTACGGGATGTCGACGGTGCTGATTACGCACGATTTCGGTCTGGCCGTGGAGTTCAGCGACCGGATTGTTGTGATGTACGCGGGCAGGGTGGCTGAAATTGCGCCCACACCGGCGTTCCTGAACGCCCCGCGCCACCCTTATTCGATCGGCCTGCTGGAGAACGCGAAGATGGTCCGGGGGCGGTTGAATACCATTCCCGGGTTGCCGCCCGATATGACCCGCCCGCCGTCGGGATGCCGGTTCCACCCTCGCTGTGCCAGGGCGACGGATCTTTGCAGAGAGAAGGTCCCTGAGATGAGCCGGGTGTCGGAAGACCATACGGTCTTTTGCTGGCATATCGAGGGCTGAGCGGGATGGATGCTGCCGGGCGATTGAAAAAACAGGTTTGGGGTCATGCGCATGTCAGAACCGCTGTTGCAGGTTATGGACCTGAAAAAGCATTTTTACCAGGGCAGGCATGTGGTGAAGGCCGTGGACGGGGTGACGTTCCGGATTGACCGGGAGCAGACGTTCGGCCTGGTGGGAGAGAGCGGCAGCGGCAAGTCGACCCTGGCCCGGGCCGTTCTGCGGCTGCATGAGCCTACCGCCGGAAGGGTGGTCTTTGAGGGACGGGACGTGCTGGCCCTTTCGGGCCGGGAGATGCGGGCGCTGCGGCGGAGGATGCAGATTGTGTTTCAGGACCCGCTCTCGTCGCTCAATCCGATGATGAGCGTGGGGGCGATTGTGGGGGACGCGCTCAAGATCCACAGGGTGGGGACAAGGCGGGAGCGAGAGGCGGAGGTGGGGCGGCTGCTGGATCTGGTGGGCGTGGGGTGGCAGTTCGCCGATGCGTTTCCCCACGAGTTCTCCGGCGGGCAGCAGCAGCGTGTGGCGATCGCCCGCGCCCTGGCGTTGAAGCCCGGGTTTATGGTTTGTGACGAGCCGGTGTCGTCGCTGGACCTTTCGATTCAGGCGCAGGTCCTGAACCTTCTGGAAGATTTACAGGACCGATTCGGTCTGGCCTATCTGTTTATCTCCCACGATCTGAAGGTGGTGGAGCACCTGTCGGATGTGGTGGGGGTGATGTACCTGGGCAGGCTGGTGGAGGTGGGGGATACGGAGACCATTTACAGGCGGCCCCTGCATCCGTACACGCAGATTCTGCTGGCGTCGGCCCCGCAGTTCGATCCGCAGGCGCGGTCGGAGCGGATTATTCTGGAGGGGGAGGTGCCCAGTCCCATCGACCCCCCGCCGGGTTGCGCTTTTCATCCACGGTGCCCCCACCGGATGCCGCGGTGCAGCGAGGCGTCGCCGGCGCTGAAGGAGATCGAGCCGGGGCACCAGGTGGCGTGTTTTCTGACGGATGGGAGCTGAGAAGCTGCCTGGAGAATAAGCGCGGAGAGGAGGACCACGATGCGCATCGCGATTCTGTCCGGTTCGTCGTCCGATCTGTCGGCTTATGTGGCTGAGATCCTGAAAAGCTGGGGCCTTGTTCTGTTCGAGGCCGTGCAACCGGCGGTTGTTGCCCGGCTGGACGCTTCGGATGTGCCGGTGGTGGTCTGTCCCGTGTCGGAGGGGGTGGACGAAGACGCGCTGATCGGGTACGCGCGCCGGGGGGGAACGGTGGTGTGCTTCCTGCCCGGGGGGGGACTTGCGCGTGCTGCGGGGCTTGCGCGCGAGGGCGAACAGGAGGCGCGGCTGCGGCTGCGGGTGACGGAAGCGCCGGCCGCGGGACTGGCGGGCGAGGGGCTGCCGGTCGTGGGCCGCGCAGGGGTGTACCGACCCGGGGCCGATGTCCGGGTGCTGGCCTATCTCTGCCATCCGGGGCGTTACAGGGGAGAGGATGTGGGCATTACGGTGGCGCCCGTGGGCAGGGGGAGGATGGTGGTTTTTGCGTTCGACCTGGCGCTGTGCGTACTCCTCCTGCGGCAGGGCGACCCGGGCCGCGCAGAGGTGATTCCGCCCGGGGATGGGTGCGCCCGGGCCTCCCACATGGCCGCGGACATCGGTCCGGGGGATTCCGGATGGGTGCCCTTTGCGGACCTGCTGTCCCGGCTGTTCGTGGATGTGCTGCGGAAGCGCCTGCCCGGGCCGGCTCCGCTGATTTCCCACCTTCCCGGAACAGCGCCGGGGATGCTGCTGTACTCGGGGGATGAGGATTACGCCGATGTGGCTGCGACCGATGACGAACTGGATTATGTGAGGGCCGCGGGAGGACGGATGAGCCTCTACATCATCCCGAACCACACCCGCTCGACCCGGGCCGACGTGCAACGTTACACCGCCCACCACGATGTGGGACCGCATCCCAATTTGCGGCCTCTGGACGGGCGCCCCGTGGCCGAGCGCCTGCTGGAGTTTGAGCGCCAGGTGCGGATGTTTGAGGCGCTGTTCGGGACGCCGGCACGGTCCGTACGCAACCACTGCCTGGCGTGGGCGGGCTATATGGACCTGGCCGAAGTCCAGGAGCGGCTGGGGGTGCGGATGGATGCCAACTATTGCTGTTCGGCTTATATGCGCAACCGGGATTTTGTGCCTTACGCGTCGTTTGGCGCGGCGATGCCGATGCGCTTCTGTCGGCCCGACGGCCGCCTGATCGAGGTGTTCCAGCAGCATACGCACCTTTCGGACGATGGCTGGTTTGGGCCTGCGGAATACTCTCTCAAGTTTTCGACGCAGCAGTTCGAGGTGGTCCTGAGCCGCATCTTTTCGGATATTCAGACGCGCTTCCACATGCCCTACGGTGTGATTATCCATCCGGGGAACTGGGCGAAGTTCTCCAGGGGCCAGGGGGAGGCGCTGCTGCGGCAGGCAGCGGAGCGGGACATGCCGGTGTGGTCTTATGACCGGTGGTTGGCGTTCTGGGAGGCGCGGGATACGTGGCGTTTCCGCAGGGTGCGCTGGGACGGGCGTGAGCTGCGGTTTGCCGCAGAGGGGGAGAGGCCGTGCGAGGGTCTCTGTTTTGCGCTTCCGGAGACGTATGCGGGCGCTTCTCTTACGGATGTACGGCTGGATGGGGAGGGACAGGACTGGCAGCGGGTGAGCCGCTACGGTGAAACGCTCGGGCTGGTGTCCGTTCCCGCGGGAAGCGCTGTTGAAGTCAGCGCAAGCTACGCGTGACAGGAGGGGATATGCACCTGCTGGATATGAACGTGATGCTGGGACCGACGCAGGACGACGCCGAACCGAGTTTTCAGAGTGCGGATGCGCTGTTGGAGGAAATGGACCGGCTGGACATTGCCGAGGCGCTGGTTTATTCCAGCCACGCCCGGTACGGACATCCCCGGGAGGGGAACTGGCGGCTGTTTGAACAGCTTGAGGGACACCGCGATCGGCTGCACCCCTGCTGGCTGCTGCTGCCGCCGGGCACTGCGGAACTGCCCGCTCCCGCGCAGATGGTGCGTCAGATGCGGGAGAACGGGGTGCGGGCAGCCCGGTTGCTGCCCGGCCAGCACCTGTTCCAGGTGAGCCGCCGCATCCTGGGCCCCCTGCTGGAGGCGCTGGATGCAGAGGCGATGCCCCTGATTCTGGATCTGGAACGGCACCACTGGTCCGACATGTCCCCCTGGGACGCTATTTTCGATCTGTGCGAGGCGTACCCGCGCCTGCCGGTGATCCTGTTGCGGGAGGGGGGGGATGCGCCCCGGGTGATGTACCATTTGTGGGATGAATTTCCGAATCTCTACCTGGAAACTTCGTATATGCAGAGCGCAAACTGCCTCGAGGAGGTCTGCGAGCGCTTCGGGAGCGGGCGGGTGCTGTTCGGAGGCGGCATGCCGATGTACGATGCGGGCGGCGCGATTGCCACGGTCAGGGGCAGCAGGCTGACCGGCCAGCAGCGGGCCGGGATCGCAGGGAACAACGCCCGCAGGCTGCTGGGCCTGAAGGCCGGCCCGAAGACGATGCACCCGGACTGGCCGGTTGCGACTGGCGGCATGCGGGTGTGGGATATCCACGGGCACCTGGGGCCATGGTACAAGGTCCCCTACCCTGTTTACGATGCGGCGGACACGGTCCGGCGTATGGATGAGGTGGGTGTGGAACGCTTTGTGGTCAGCGATATTCAGGCGATTGAAAACGACCCGGATTCGGGGAACACCAGGGCGATTGCGGCCGCTGCGGAATATCCCGGCCGCCTCTATGTCTACGCCGGGTATTCGCCCAGCAAGTATGCGAAAAACATCGGGGCGTTCGAGCGGTTTCTGGACCAGCCGGGGGTTGTGGGCATCAAGTTCCACTGTCAGCTGCACAACACGCCGCCCGAGTCGCCGAAGTACCGGCCTGCTTTCGAGGTGGCCAACGAGCGGCGCCTGCCGATTCTGACCCACGGCGTGCTGCCCCTGGACCTGCTTCGCTCTCTGCTGACGGAGCTGCCGGGTCTGATTTATATTGCGGCCCATTTTGCCGCGAGTCCACCTGAGGCGCACGAACCCTATCTGGCGATTGCCCGCGCGTTTTCCAATTTCTACTACGATACCACCGGCTCGACCGTGCTGCGGGGGGGCTTTGCCCGGCTGGTGGAACAGATGCCCGCCGAGCAGATTCTGTACGGATCGGATTTTCCCATTATGGATTTTCCCTACCAGCTCGGCCGCGTGCTGTATGCGGATATCAGCGATGAAGTCAAGCGCAAGATTCTCTGGGAGAACCCGGCGCGGGTATACCACAGGGCCGGGGGTGCGGAGAAAGGAGGAGGCGTATGAAGTCGGAACGGATTGAGGTGACGTACGGGCCGCCTGCAAAGGCGCGGTTTGAGGTGGAGATGATTACGGATACGGCGGGCTACCAGCAGACCGGGGGCAGCGGGGCGAGCTGCTGGGGGTACAACCAGTCCAATATTGTCCGTCAGGGGGAGGAGGTCTACGCGCTGAGCTGGCGGGACGATCTGACGCTGGTGGTGTTCCGGCGCACGGGCGCGGGGCAGTGGGAGGCCAGCGACCCCCTGCCGCCGGTGCCGCAGAACGGCAATTTGCTGGTGGACAGTTCGGGCCGGTTGCACGTGATTGCGGGCAAGCATGCCAGTTACCATGTCATCTTCGATCCGCCGGGACAGGTGGAGAGGTTCACGATTCAGGAATATGCCACGGCCGAAAGCCGCTTTGGCGCGTCGATCAACGCGAAGGACCAGATTTTTGTGGCCGGCGGGCTGGCGACGATGGGCTGGTACGTGCTGGACCCGGAGAACGACTATCGCCCGATGGCTTCGGGAAGCGTGCAGCACGAGCAGGCCCGGGGATACAACTTCGTGGTGTTCAACGGGTCCGGGGTGCAGGCGATTTCCAGCGACGATTATTTTCTGAGGGGGGAGGAGTACCCCAACCAGACGGTGACGCACCGGGACGCGGAGACGGGCGAGATGAAGACAGTTGAGACGCCCCGGGGTATTTACCCGGTCCTGAAGGCTTACTATTACTATTGTCCGGATGTGTTTCAATCCCCGGAAGACTGGCGGATGACGGTGATCAGCGATGTGTCCGATACCCATCAGGGCAATGCGCGGGGCACGACCGATCACCAGGACCTCATGCTGGATATGCAGGGGCGGGTACACCTGACGTATTATGAGAACCGGCAGCCTGTGACGACGGTCTGGGCCGGGATGGGCCAGGATTCGGGGAATAGTCTGCTTTACCACGCGGTGGGCCGCCCGGGTGGGCCGTTCACGCACTTTTGCGTGGGCAATTTCAACAGTGGCCGGCTCTACCAGGAGCCGGACGGCCGGATTCACTATTTTCTGACACGGGGGAGGCGGGGGGATGCGGAGGGGGTCTGGTACGCATTGGGCGAGGCCGACCGATGGGACCGAATCAGCGAGCCCGTGCGGCTGGAGATGCCGTCGCGGCTGTGGCATTTTTTCACCAATACCACCCGCGCGGGCGGCACCCGGGCGCCGTTCGTGGATTGTTACTGGACGGGGGCGTCTCAACAGAACAGCAATGAGGTGTTTTACGGGCGGTTGACGCCGAACCTGTAGGGCGTTCTTACCTCTTTTTGAGGCGCAGGAGGTCCGCGCGTGCTTTTGCGTCCGCCGGATCGAGTTCCAGAACGCGCTCCAGCGCCTGCAGGGCCGAATCGATTTGCCCTGCGCGCTCATAAAGCGCGGCCAGAGAACGGTGGGCCGCCACACTGCGGGCGTCCCGTTGAACCGCCTGCTCGAATGCGGCGGTGGCCTCCTGCCACCGCCGCTGGCGTTCATGGACCGCGCCGAGGGCCAGGCTGGGTGCTGAGGACGGAGAGAGCCGTACAGCCCGTTTCAACGCCTGTTCGGCAGTGGCGAGGTCCCCGATTTCCGCGGCTGCCATGCCCAGCCCCTCGTATGCGTCAGCGAAGAGGGTGTCCCGCTCGACGGCCCGGGCAAAGGAGGCTGCGGCTTCCCGGGCGCGCCCCTGCGTGGCGTAGGCCCGGCCCAGGCGGTAGTGAAGCTCCGGGTCCCCGGGGTGGCGCAACGCCGCCCGTTCCAGAATATCCAGCCTGTGGCCCTCTTTCGAGAGTCGCTCGAATATTTCCATCTCCCTTTGTCCCTCTTCCCGCCTCCCCTGCAGCAGGCAGGTCCGGCCCAGGCCGTAGTGGGCTTTGGCGTGGTCTGCATTGAGCGCGATTGCCCGGCGGAAAGCGGCCTCGGCTTCGGAGAGGTGGCCCAGCCTCAGCAGGACCTCGCCCAGGCCGTGGTGGGCGCCGGCGTGTGCCGGTGCGTACCGCACGGCCTCCCGGAAGGCGTCCGCGGCTTTTTGGTCCTCCCCCAGGGCGGTATATGCGTCCCCCAGGGCGGAACGGGCATCCGCAAAATCAGGCGCCAGCCGGATGGCCCGCCGGAACGCCGGGATGGCGTCCTGCACCCGTCCCAGAAGGACGAGCGCCCTGCCCAGCAGGTAGGGGGCGTCCACGTTGGCGGCGTCGGCCTGTTCCGCCCGCTGGAAGGCCTCGACGGCCCGGGCGTGGTTGTCCCGCGCGGCCTCCACATCTCCCAGGCCCTGCCATCCGCTTGAAGAGGCGGGGTTCAGGACCACAATGCGGTTGTAAGCGTCCAGCGCCCGGCGCAGGTGGCGCTGCCGCTTGTAGTAAGCGGCCAACTCCAGCCAGGCCGGCAGGAGGGTGGCGTCCAGCGCTACGGCCCGTTGCAGGGCCGCTTCGCCGTCTTTCCGGTTGCCTCTTTTCAGTTCTACGGCGCCGAGCCTGTAGCGAAGCTCCGCGCTGCTGGGGGCCAGTTCCACGGCCCGCTGGAACGCAGCGGCGGCCGCTGCCAGGTCGTTTTGCGCCACGGCGAGGAGGCCGAGCGCCCGGTGCGCGTCCGGCAGGTGCGGGGCCAGGTCTACGGCGCGTCGATACGCCCCCCGGGCCTCCTGCAGGCGCCCCATCCGCTGGTAGACGGCGCCGAGCACAATGTGGGTGTGCCGGTAGTCGGGGTCCAGTCCGGCCGCACGATTGAGCATGCGCACCGCACCTTCCAGCCGGCCCATCTGGGCGCTGAGGATGCCGAAGTTGTGCCATACCTCCGCAGACGTCGGGGCCAGTTCCGCGGCGCGGGCCATTGCCTCTGAGGCCTCCCGCAGCCGGCCCGCCCGGGCATGGGCGATGCCGGCCTCCAGGGCCGCCTGCGCGGAGGCGGACAGTCCGGGTTTTGCGCGGGCGGTGAGGGTGGGGGAAGGGGCAATACAGAATACCGCGAGGAAGAGGACCACCTGTCGGGTCACGCCGTTCATCCTTTCTAACCTCCTTATTTAAACGAGGGGTGTGCATAATTCAT